>NZ_JAKFYQ010000001.1:5000-305000 GCF_021533835.1 Synechococcus sp. Nb3U1
GAGGATTGAGAGGAGCTCTCCCTAGTACGAGAGGACCGGGAGGGACGCACCGCTGGTGTACCAGTTATCGTGCCAACGGTAAACGCTGGGTAGCCATGTGCGGAGCGGATAACCGCTGAAAGCATCTAAGTGGGAAGCCCACCTCAAGATGAGTCCTCTGTTAAGGTCACGGGAAGAACACCCGGTAATAGGCTCTAGGTGGAAGTGCAGCAATGTATGCAGCCGAGGAGTCCTAATTGACCGTCCACTTGACCCGATGGGGTTCTACTCCGCTCTGGCTATGCAGCTTTCAAAGTAATCTATCCCGCCTCAATCCGCTCGTGCCTGTGCACTTTCCTGGTGCCTATGGCGCAGTGGCCCCACGCCGACCCATCCCGAACTCGGTTGTGAAACGCTGCAGCGGCAATCCTACTTGAGGGGTGGCCCTCCGGTAATCTAGCTCGGTGCCAGGTTGATACTCGAAAAAGGATCCCAGTGTGTCGGGATCCTTTTTTTGTTTGGTTTGTTTTTGCCCGTGCATCGATAGTCTGTCTATTAAGAAGGCTTCTAAGAAGGCTTCCACTTTAGCTCTGGATCAAAGGGATAAATGGGGCGCTTGAGGTGACAGAAGGTGAGTCGACCCAAATGAGGGCTGGACAAGCCAGGGGTGTCGGCTTCAATAATCTGTTTGGCAATGGGGGTGAAGGCTGCCCGAAAATGAACCAATGATTTCACTGCCAGAATCTTTTGTTCGGTGGGCTCAATGCCTTGGCTGCGAAAAACCTCCAGATCTGTGGGTTGATAGCGATGGGTGGTGACGATGACCCGTACGGATCCCCCCTGCGCGCCTGCTATCTCCAAGACGGCTGTTGGCCCCATATTGATTTCGATGCCCGTCAGCATGGATCCTGTGTGGGTAAATCTTCCGTCACTCAAGCTCTTAACTGTAGCGGTCACCGGCAGGGGATCCCCATGTAATTGATCCACCTTGCCACCCAACGTGACCGATAACGTCGCCCCAATTCCAGCCTGGGTTGCAGCCTTGACGACTTCGGGGTCGGCGATAACTCCTACAGTTGCTTTTTGAGCTCCCAATCGTAAAAGCGCCTCCAGCAACACCGTGCCATCACAGGGGGTGCCTGCTCCGGGATTATCGCCACTGTCTGCTATGACGATGGGCCCTGCCGGAGCTTGCATGGCTTTTATGACCGCCTCGTCGATGAAAACCGGTTGAGCGACAAAGTCATCTCGCCAATCCCAGACATAGGCTGCTAGTTCCTGGGCTTTGGCTTTGGCAAGCTGGGGCTCCCCGTTGCTGGTGACGATGATTGTGAAGCTGGTGTGAGGAATATCGGCATAGGGAAACCCAGGCAGATAGCTGACCTTGAGAATGCCTCGCTCGGTTTCAATATCGTGGGCCAGTCGCTTCAGCCCCAACATGGGCTCAGCGTGGGTGTATTGTCGCTGCATTCCCGAGAGGAGGGGGATGTTGATGATGTGAGGGGTAGGTTGAATGCCTTCCCGAACCATTTTGGCCATCAATAATCCAGCTTCGTAGCCGCGCTCGTAGGGATCCGTGTGGGGATATTCATCGTAGGCCACGCATATGCTGGCCAGACTCACCATCTCAGGAGTAATGTTGCCGTGGAGATCGAGCTCCACAATCACCGGCATCTCAGGCCCCACCACCTGCCGAACGGCCCGGAGAATATAGCCTTCTCCGTCATCATCCAACTCCGAGACCATGGCCCCATGCAGGGACAACAGGACACCATCCACAGGGGTCTTGGTGTGGATGGTGTCCAGACGGGTGGTCAATCCCTCCACAAGTGTAGCGAGGGCTGCTGCCGTGACGATCCCACCTGGGGTGGCAGAGGCCATCAGGGTCGGGATGACCTGGTAGTTGAGATCGCGAGCGGCATCAATGAAACCACCAAGGCCGGTTTTGGTGCCGGTGTACTTGGTCAAAAGGCTCTCATCCACGGCATAGTGGCCTTGCTGAAAATCCTCCAGCGTGGTGGGAACGATGGAAAAGGTATTGGTTTCGTGGGCGATGCCACCAATTGCGATACGCATGGTTTTAAAGTCTGGGTGGGGAACAACTCGATTGGCTAGTTTTGGTTGATGCTATGGAGAAACTTTTTTTCAGGATTAGCTGCGCTGGCGGGGATCTAGCGCATCCCGTAATCCATCTCCAATGAAGTTAAACGCCAGCACTGTCAGCACGATCATGACGCCTGGGGCAATAGCGATGTGGGGGTACGTAAGAATGTAGGCCCGGCCATCTGAGAGAATGCCCCCCAAGACGGGGCTGGGGGCCGGATCCCTAACCCCAGAAACGATAGAGCTGATTCCAGAATGATGGTGCTGCCCACCCCAAGGCTGCCTAATACGATTACAGGCCCCATGACGTTAGGGAGAATATGGTGAAGTAAAATTCGCCTCGAAGTAGCCCCTCCTGCACGGGCTGCCATGATGAAATCTTGCTCTCTCAGGCTCATGACATCGGCGCGTACCACCCGAGCATAGGCTGCCCACGAGGTCAGCCCAATCACCGTCACGGTCGTGGTCAAGCTAGGGCCAAGCACAGCCGCCAGCATTAACAACAATGCCAGTGTTGGAAAGGCCATGAAGCTATCCAGTAGCCTGGAGAGCACTAAATCGGCCCAGCCCCCAAAGTAACCTGACAGGCCCCCCACCAGGATCCCGATGGTCACCGCTAGACTAGTACTCCCTAGGCCCACGATCAGGGCAGCACGGGTGCCAAAAATGATGCGGCTAAGCAGATCTCGGCCCACATGGTCAAACCCGAGCCAATGTTCAGAAGACGGGGGCCGGCCACGCATGCCGGCAAAAGTCTGGACGGGAGAGTAGGGGGCCAGTGCATCCGCAAACATTGCCACCAGAATCAAGATCACCACGAAGGCAAGCCCTACCAAGGCCAAGTGATTGGCTCGATAGCGACGCCAGGCGCGCACCCAAGGGGAGATCGTCCGATGAGACTCCGGGCGGGTGGCTGTTGGGGATGATGTCGCTAAAATGACGGGGCTGGTGGGGGTGGGCATGGGCATAGGCTAAGTCGACATGAACTTCCTGAACTAGGCCGAATAGACAAAAAAGCAGAAAACCTATCGGGATCGGGCTAACAGCCGCAGGCGTGGATCGATGGCAGCGTAGGTGAGATCGGTGAGCAGGTTAACCACGACGACTAAGATGGACAACACCATGACGATGGCTTGGGCCACCTGGTAATCCAGCCGAAAGACGGAGTCATAGAGCAGTCGCCCAATCCCAGGCAAGGCAAAGACCGATTCGATGATGATGGTGCCGCTGAGCAAAAAGGCGATGCGAAACCCAATCACTGTCACCACCGGCAGCAGAGCATTGGGCACCCCATGGCCCAATAAGACCGCCTGGTAGGAAAACCCCTTGCTGTGGGCGGTTTTGATGTAGTCCTGTTTGAGAATTTCGATCATGGCTCCCCGCATCACCCGGGCCAGCACCGCCATCTGCTCGGTGGCCAGCACCACCACCGGCAAGATGTAACCCTGCCAAGAGCGCAAACCAAAGGGAGGCAACCAACGCAGCATCACCCCAAACACCACAATCAGCATTAGCCCTAGCCAAAAGTTGGGCAAAGCGATCCCCAACGTAGATCCCCCGGTCAGGAGGTAGTCGAACCAGGAGTTGCGCCGGGCCCCTGCGATGATGCCCGCCGGAATGGCGACAGCAATGGCAATGCCCAACGCCAGCAAGTTGAGTAGCGCAGTCACCGGCACAGCTTCCCAGATCATCCGGTTGACCGGCACGCCAGTGCGGATGATGGAGGTGCCGAAATTGCCGGTGAGTATCTTGCCCATCCAGGTGAGATACTGCTCCCACAGGGGACGGTCTAAGCCCCATTGTCGTCGGATTGCCTCCACCTGAGCGTCGGTGATGGGCACTTGCCCTTCTCCCAGCAGCAAATCGACCGGATCCCCAGGGATGAGACGCACGATGATAAAGGTAATGATGCTGATGAGAAAAATCACCAACGTCCCCTGAAAAAGTCGAGCTATCAGGTATCGGCCCATGGGGTTACCTCATAATTGGCTCAGCCTAGCCATTGAGTTGATGGTGATTGGCTATCTGGTTGACTATTCTGTCGGAACAAGGATCCCAACTGAGGGCAGAGGATCCTAGGGATCCCTTAGGCTTCAATCCAGATCTCGTGCAGCTTTTTGTAGATAAAGTCCCCGGCTAAGGCAGCCTCTGGCAACCCTTTGATGCGGCTGCTGAAGATATTGAACCAATCCCAATACATGACGAAGAGGAAGGGCACCTCCTCCGCCACAATCTGCTGAATCTCGCGGTAGTATTCGGCCCGACGTTCGGGATTGACTTCCAAGCGGCCCAGTTCAAGTAGCTCGTCGACACGGGCATTGGCAAAATTGGATCAATTGGATCGCCCATCTGATGACAGCGTGGTAGGGGCATCGGGATCCCCATTGGTGCCTCCGTAGTTCCAGTTGTAGAGGGAGGCATCGATGGTGTTGTTACGCAAACCCGTCTGGATGGCGGTGATGGGCGCCTCTGAGAGCTGCATATCGATTCCAACCTCCAGCAGCTGTTGCTGTAGGATCTCTGCCTGAGGGCGGCGGGCCTGGTCCCCAGTGATGGTGGTGCAGGTGAAGGTCAGCTTTTGGCCATCTTTTTCGCGGATGCCGTCGGATCCTATTGTCCAACCTGCTTCTTCTAGCAATTCCCTTGCTTTGGCCGGATCATACTCATAGGTGGTGACCAGGGGCTCAAACCACTGCATCAAGGATGGGGATAAGTTGGAGGTGGCTAGGGTAGCGGCACCTTGCTGCACATCTTCAATTTGTCGAGGACGGTCGAAGGCATACATCATGGCCTGTCTCACCCGCTTGTCAGAGAGGATGGGATGATTGTTGTTCAGCGGAAAGTGATTGACGCTGAGGCTAGCGCTGACGAAAGTGGTGAAGTTTTCGGTGTCGGACGCAAAGCGCAGGTTATCTTCGATAAGCGGCGGCCAAGTCATTGTATCGGCTTGGCCTGTTTCCATGGCGATGGCTCGAACTGAGGCCTCTGGCACGATATCCTGGCGCAAAATGTTGATATTGGGACGGCCTCGAAAGTAGTCATCAAAGGCTTCCAATTCGGTGAACTCTGCTGCGCGCCACTCTTTGAGCTTAAAAGCCCCTGTACCGATGGGCTGCGTTTCAAAGACTTCCTCGCCCACCTCTTCGTGATAATGCTTGGGCACGATGTAGTAATTATTGGCAGTAAGGCGCAGAAAGGTGGCGTTGGGCTGGCTGAGGGTGAAGACTACCGTGTACGGATCCGGCGTGTCGATGCTCTCGATGTCAGCAGCTTGTCCTGAGATGGTGGAGCCACTTTCGGGATCCCCATAGAACTCATAGGTGTACTTGACATCCTCAGAGGTCAGCTCTTCGCCGTCGTGAAACAGCACCCCTTCCCGCAGCTTAAAGGTATATGTGAGGCCATCGTCGCTGATCTCCCAGGATTCTGCCAGGGCGGGCTGCACCTCAAAATTCTCGTCCACCTCTATTAGAGCGTCATAGAGCTGGTAGATAACAAATAGAGGAACATTCCCCACCGCTTTGCCAGGGCTGAGGGTCGGCACTTCTTGGTGCCCAACCGCAACAAAGGTTCCTCCCCGAACTGGCGTATCAGATTGGCCTTGAGCGGCCTCGTGAGACGCCGAAAGGGACAGCAATGCTCCAGAACTCGAAGCCGCTGCCCCCATCAAAAGGCTGCGTTTGAGGAAGTCGCGACGGCGAACCAATCCTGCTCCAGCTCCTGACGACGGACGACGAGAGTAACCCATGCTTCAATTTCCTTGACGACTTTTCGGCGGAGTTGCCTGGAGAATGAGGGCAGTGTAGCTTAAGTTTTTGAGTTGAAGTTGTATCGATTTGACCAAAACCTCAATCGCTTTTAAAAGCATAATGTATCTTTGGATACAATAATCACAGATAGCTTTCGCCAGTCAATCAAGTTTTTCAAGTTTTTGCTCTGAGAGACCTTTACAGTCTGTTTAGGCTTCTTAGAGGGTTACGCCTGCTATTGGGTGACAAGTCTGGGGCATTCTGGGGCCACATGGCCATTCCTCCAGTGCAGTGATTGCTTTTGCCAGATCGCTCAGTACAGTCGGGCCGAGTTGATTGGGCAGAATCACCGTTTGATCAATTCTGGCCATCATGACAAAGCCTTTTTTCGCCAGATGTGGTCAACTATCTCACGGGGGCAAATTTGGAAAGGCGAGATCTGTATTTGCGGTCTCCGTTGCGCAGCATCGACGGTTTTGGGCAGGTGCTTTTGGAGGATGACAACGACCAACTGGATGGGCCACCTGATTGACGATTTGCTGATGTTATCGCGGGTCACCCGCAGGGAGTTGAGACAGGATTGGGTGGATCTGAGCCAGTTGGCCCATTTGATCGCTTGGGATCTGGAACAATCCAACCCGCAGCGCTCGGTGTTGTGGAGCATGGAGCCGGATCTGAGGGCCTACGGGGATCCGCGCCTGCTGCGGGTGGTGTTGGAAAACTGACTGGATAATGCCTGGAAGTTTACTGCCAAACAGGAACGAACCCACATTGAGGGGGGATCCCGTAGGGAAGACAATGGACGCATTTATTTCGTGCGAGACAAGGGGGCAGGCTTTGATATGCACTATGCCGATAAACTGTTCGGCCCCTTTCAGTGGTTGCATCTTTCCGAGGATTATGCCGGTACTGGTATCGGCTTGGCGACGGTGCAGCGGATTATCCTCGGCACGGGGGTCACATTGGGGCAGAAGCCTCTTTGGGGCAGGGGCGATCTTCTTCTTCACTCTTGGGGCGAATGGGAGCGACCCAAAGACTTGATCCTGCCGCTATCCAAGAACCTTTCCGGATTTGCTTGCATGGTATGCTACCTGACTGCTCTCTCGATGGTTGACTATGCTGCCCGCTTTGCACCAACTGGCTCGCGCTGCCAAGACCGTCTTTGTGTACGGCATGGGCGGGGGAGGAGATGTCATTCAGACGATCCCGATCCGCAACTACTTGCAACACTTGGGGGTGGAGCGGGTGATCATTGGGGGAGTGACCTGCCAGTGGTGGCCGCCGCCCGAATTTGACCCGGAACCCCAGGCTCCGTTTCCCCTGTCGGCTTCGGTTTGGGGCCCCTGTTACTATGCCCTAGAGGAAGTTGAAAACGGGCGCTGGATGGGATCCCAGGCGTTGCAGGTGGATGGGTTGGCCCGGGTAGGGAAGCGGATCCCGGCGGAAGCGCAAATGGCGGAGCTGTTTGGGGTAGAAGCAGTGTTGCTCAGCTTGCGGGGGGGTGGCCAGGGGTTTTTGGCAGGATTGGAAGCGGTGATCCAGGAGTTTGCGGTGGATTTGGTGGTGGGGGTGGATATCGGCTCCGACAGCATTTACAGCCATACGGACGAGGTACGGCAGCCGCGCACTCCCCTTGCGGATTTCATCAGTTTGTCTGGGCTTTACCGCTGTTCGGTGCCGTCGATCTATGGGCTGTCGGGCTATGGCTGCGATGAGGAATTAGCTCTTGAGGATTTGGAGCGTAATGTGGGTCGGGCGATGCGGGCGGGGGGCTTCCTCGGAGCTTATGGACTAACCCAAGAGGATGTGGCAGATATGGAACGCGCCTGTCATGCCATGCCGGATCCGGTGGAAAAGTGGCCCATGGAAGCGGCGAAGGGCCATTTGGGGTTGCATCGGATGCGACTGAGCGAGCCCTGGGGATCCCTGCTGCGCATTACCCCGTTACAGGCGATGATCCTGTTTTTTGACCCGAAGATTTTGGTGGCAGCGGTGAACCGGATCGCGGCCCAAGTGGGAGAAACCGGATCCCTGGCGGAGGCGGAAGCGACTCTAGCCCGGGCAGGGATCCTGCCGGAGAGCTACCTGCAGCGGTATATCCAGTTTCTGCGCCCGGAATTGTATGGATCTGATGGATCTGCTGGATCCGCATCCTAAGGTGATGGAAAGGGAAATCGTTGATCTGCTGATTCGGGACTGTGCTGCGATCCCGATGGATGAGTTGGGGCGGGTTTTGGAGCGGGTGGATATTGCCATTAATGGGGATCGGATCGTGGCGTTGGGGCAGGATCTCCCCTGCGTGGGCCGACAGACCCTGGACGGAAGGGATCATGTGGCTTTGCCGGGCTTGGTGAATGCTCATATGCACGAGTGCCTGACGCGGGGGCTGTGTGAGGATCGAGAGCTTTCCCGTTGGCTGGCGGAGATTTGTTTTCCTCTGGATGCCGCCTATACTCCTGAGGATATGCGGCTGGCGGCGGCCATGAACCAACTGGAGATGATCCGCTCCGGCACCACCACCTTCATCGACATCTACCGGCACCCTGCAGCGGCAGCGGCCATCACGGTGCAATCTGGGTTGCGGGGGATCTTCAGCCCGCAGGTGATCGACGAACCGGCGGGGGTGGGGGAATCGCTGGCGGATACGGAAGCGTTGATCCAAGCCTGGCATGGGCGAGGGTCGGGTCGGGTTCACATTTGGGTGGGGTTACATGCCCCCTATTCCTGTCATCCCCGGAGTTTCACCCAGGGATCCGAGCTAGCCCAAAAGTACGGGGTGGGGCTGCATACCCACCTGGCCGAAACCCGTTGGGAGGTGGAAACCCTCCAGGCTCGCTATGGACTGACTCCGGTGCAGTGTTTGGAACGGTGGGGATGCCTGACTTCCAGGACGTTGGCCGCCCACTGTGTGCATCTGCAACCCGAAGAGATCGATCTCCTCAAGGCCAAGGGAGTGCGCATCGCCCATAATCCCAGCTCCAACATGAAATTGGCCTCCGGCATACCGCCGGTTTTGCAGTGGCTATGGCGTGGGATCCCAGTGGGGTTGGGTACTGACTCAATTTTGAGCAACAACAACCTCGACTTGTTCGAAGAAATGCGGTTGGCGGTGTTTCTGCAACGGCTCGGGTCGGGGGATGGGGCCGCTCTCCCGGCACAGCAGGCTTTGTGGATGGCCACCCGCGGCAGCGCGGCTTGTTTGGGTCTGGAGCAGGAGATTGGCAGCTTAGAAGAGGGCAAAAAAGCCGATGTGATCCTGTTGGGTTGGCGGGCTCCGCATCTCTGGCCCCGCCTCCAGGGATCCCTGAATAACCTGATCGCCCAGGTGGTGTATTCTGCCCAGGGCAGTGATGTCGCCACCACGATCTGCGATGGGCAGATCCTCATGCACAATCGACAGGTGCTCACCCTACCCCAGGAGGAACTGCGACAGCAGGTGGGATCTCAAGCGGCGGATCTCTGTCGGCGCGCTGGGCTTGGATGAACAAGGGGAACTCAAGAATGGTTCTGGGCGAACGGGCTTCTTAGTGGGATTGCGGATCCCGTGCTATAGCTGGCGACTAGGGTGCTTGCACAGGTGGTGGGGGCGGATCGTTGCGTAGGAAGGGCTGCACCGCCACGAACCCCAGCCCGAAAGAGCCGATCACCAAAATGACCGCGGCAGCCATCCAAAGAACGGTGGATCCCTGGGATCCGTGGTGTTGATCCCGTACCCGCTGGTAAACACCTGTGGGATAAGCCTCGGCATAGGGATCCGAACCGCCCATATCCTGCATTAATTCATCCAGGGAAGGCACCTGATAGCCAGCGCGGGGGTAAGACTCGGCAGGAGTGTCGTGGCGGGGACGGGCAAACCCTGGCACAGTGGCTTCTGGTCGGGAGGGGGCTGGTCTGGGGGGAGTCTCAAAGGGGGCAGAAAAGCCGGGGGTGTAGGTTTCCGGATAACTGTTCGATGGGAAGGACGAGGTTCCGTTGCCGGTTTGTCGGCGCTTGAGACGATTCAAAAAGTCATAGGTAGGAGGAGCTTCTGGGGGGCTGGGATCTGGAGTGCGGGTTGGTTGAAAAGGTTGGGATCCCCCTTCAGAAGCAGCGGCAGCTTGGGCAGCCTGCCCAATTTGCTGTAGACGTTTCAGGGTGTGACCCAACTGACCTTGAAATTCCTGGCTGATGCCGGCAATTTCTCCCGACAGTTGTTGATGCAAAGACCGCAGGCGCTGGTTTTCTGCAGAGAGCTGGCTCACTTGCTGGCGGGCAGACTCCAGTTCTTCCGCCACCTGTTGATACACCTGAATCGGCACCACCCCCGGCCCGGTTTCCATCGCAGAAGGGGAGGGATAACCATTGCGGGACAAACCACTAAGGTTGCCATTGCCGTTGCGCACTCCAGAGGGGTTGGATCCCCGAAAATCGTACTGCATAAGTGGAATATCGACTCCGATAGATTAGGAACCTGGGGAGGTTGTCACAGGGATCCCCGACAGATGAAACTGCAAAGGTTCCCCAAGATATAGTGCTGAATACGGCTAGACCATCATATCCAACACTAGCATTAGTGTAAGCAGCGATTGCTACCCCAAGCATACCGCCAAGCCCTTCGGATGGGTGGCATCTTGCAGCAATTTTTTCCACCCACAAGCGCCAGTCCCGCAACGGTCTGAAGTTAGGAGCCCTTGGCAGAGGCTGAAGGGCTTATAGGTGATGGCCTAAGAGTACCCGCCCACCCAATCAGGGGATCCTTCAGAACCCGGGGACTCCCGCAACAGACGCTCCAGATCGTCCCGCAGCGGTGGCTCCAACTGCTCCAGCTCGTTGACAAAGTCTCTCACCCCTTGGAACTGACGGTAGACAGAAGCAAAGCGCACATAGGCCACTTCGCTCAAATTCTGCAGCCGATCTAGAACCATTTCGCCGATGCGCAGGGTGGTGACTTCCTGGACATCCTCCAGTTGCAGCTTTTCTTCAATCTCGTTGACCAGCTCTTCCATCTGCTTGACGCTGACCTGGGTTTTCTGACAAGCCCGCATCACCCCCTGCAAAATTTTGCTGCGATTAAAGCTTTCGCGGGATCCATCCCGTTTGATTACCATGATCGGCACAAATTCGATGCGCTCGTAGGTGGTGAAGCGGTAGCCACAGGCCATGCATTCTCGCCGCCGCCGCACACTTTGGCCAGCTTCTGCCGAACGAGATTCCAAAACGCGGATCTCTTGTTTGCTACAGCGGGGACATTTCATGGCTGGCGATCCTTAACAAACTGACAGGTCAAGAGGGAAGGTGCTCCGATCTTATCGGACGAATTGTGCAGGGGAAGGACTCCGTTCGCTGGGTGTTGGTTGCAGGCGCTCCCACCAAGCAGCAGCTTGAGCCTGGATTTGAGCTATGAGTTCCGATTCCATCCGATCCAGATGAACCAGTACCAGTCGCATCCTGCCTAAGGACGCCAGGAGGGAGCGGTGACGCAACAGAAAGTCCCAATAAAAAATATTAAAGGGACAAGCGTGTTCCCCTACCTTTTCGCTGTGATTGTAGCGGCAATTGCGGCAATAGTCGCTCATCTTGTGGATGTACTGAGCGGAAGCTGCGTAGGGTTTGCTGGCTAGCAAGCCGCCATCGGCAAACAGACCCATGCCCAGCACATTCGTCTGCATCACCCAGTCGTAGCTGTCGATAAAAACATCGTGAAACCACGCCTCTACCGCTTGAGGTTGGATACCACTAATAAGGGCAAAATTACTGAGGAGCATCAGCCGTTGGATGTGGTGAGCGTAGCCGTGGCGATGAATTTGCTTCAGGGTTTGCTGCAAACAGGCCATGTCGGTGTCGGTAGTCCAGAAGAAGTTGGGCAAAGGTCGGGTGTGGTCGAAAAAGTTGTTTTGGTTATAACCCTTGGGCATTTGGTATTCATAGAGGCCGCGCATGTACTCTCGCCAGCCTAGGATTTGCCGGATGAAGCCTTCGGCCGAGGTGATCGGGATCCCGCCCTGGGTATAGGCGGCTTCGGCGGCAGCGACGACTTCTTGGGGGGTGAGCAAACCCAAGTTCAGGTAGGGGGAGAGCAGGGCGTGGTAGAGAAAGTCTTCGCCGGTTTGCATGGCATCTTGCCAGGGGCCGAAGTGGGGCAGTTTTGCCTGGATAAAATGCTCCAGGACTTGCAGGGCTTGGGAGCGAGTCACCGCCCAGTCGAACCTGGTCAGGGATCCGAAATGCTGCCCGTGGCATTGCTTGACCTTCTGGATCACTGCTTGGGTAAGGGCATCGGGGGGGAAGTACAGAGGCGTTGGGTAGCGGATCCCGGCTTTGGGGGGTTTGCGGTTTTCGCGGTCGTAGTTCCAGCGTCCGCCCAGGGGTTTGTTGCCGTCCATGAGGATCCGAAAGCGTTTGCGCCCTTCTCGGTAAAAATCCTCCATGAGCAGCCGTTTGCGCCCCGTGGCCCAGTCGATAAATGAGCGGCTTGTCCAGAAAAAGTGGTTGTTTTCTAGCAGCACAATTGGGCAGGGCAGGGTGGATCCCAGTTTTTCTACCTCGGCGCGGAAGGGAATATCGGCGGGCTGCATGAGGCGAATTTGGCTTAGCTGCTCTTGCTTGGCCCAGGCTTGCAGAGGTTCGGCAAAGCCGTCCGACTCCACATAGGTAACGGGGTAGCCCCGAACTCGTAACTCTTGGGCAAAGTGGCGCATGGCCGACCACACCAGCACCAACTTTTGCTGATGATAGTTGCGGCGGTCGGCCCAAGTTGAGGACTCGATCAAGATCACCGGGATCCGCTCCGGTACTAAAGCCGCTAAAGAGGCCAGGGCCGCCTGTTGGGGGTGCAGTTGATCTCCAAGGATCCAAACCCCTTCTGGGCCAGTGGGTGCGGTAGTCATCGGATCCCTTGCAATGCAACAGCTTGAGTTTAGCTGCTCAGGCTGTTGCAAAATCGCTAGGGGGCTGTCCCGAAAATCTTTTACCGACGACCCGCTGAGGTGAACAGGCTCAACCTGCTAGGTGGAGGGGGGTGCCACAGCGTTTACAGAATTGGGCATCCACATCGTGTTGGGGCCATCCACAGCCTGGGCAGTCCCGTTGCACCGAGCTGCCGCTTTTCACCAGTTGTTTGATCAAATCCCCTACCTGCCAGGGGATCAGAGCAATGCCCGTCAGGATCATCAATACCGTCAACAAGCGGCCCAACTCAGAACTGGGGGTGAGATCCCCAAATCCCACCGTGGTCATGGTGACGACGGAAAAGTAGAACGCATCCAGAAAGGTGGCAAAGGTGCTGGGGTTGACCGGATGCTCCACCTGGTAAATCAACCCTGAGTAGACAAAGAGAATGGCAAACAGGGTGAAGAAAATACGCAGCAAAATGCGGCTGTCGGAGGAGATGACTTGCCCAAAGAGGGTTTTGCCCTCCACCAGGCGCAACAGCCGTAGAATACGGAACCAACGAAAAATGCGAATAAAGCGAATATCGGTAATGCCGGCAAAAAAGGGTAGGATCGCCAGCAAATCAATAATTGAATATAGGCTGATCAGATAGCGAATTTTTTGAGGGGCAGCAGCAAAACGCAGTAGATACTCCACCACAAATAGGCCGAGAATAACCCGATCCACCCGTTCCAACCCCAGGCGCACCGCAAGTGGAATCGGATAGGTTTCTATTACAAAAAAGGTGACCGAACAGAAGGCCAGCACGGTGACCAGCAAATTCACCCAGCGGCTTTCGGGGGTGTCTTGATCTCCCCAGTAGCGTTGGAGGATCCCAGAATGAGCAAGCTCAGTTTGGGCGGGAGCCTGGGAGTGTAGGGTGGTCACGAGCGGGATCCGTCTAGGAGGGGTATCGAGAGGACTGAACTTTTGGCGCACACTGGAAGGGAAACCTCTAGGTGCTTGGTGCTGAACCGATGTTGCCTCCTATCGTACTGGCTTCGCAATCAACCGCCCGCCGCCAACTGTTAGAGGCCGCCGGGATCCCCTACCGGGTTCAACCCAGCTACTTTGACGAAGACCAAATTCAACTGTCGGATCCGGCGCAACTGGTGCAAAAACTGGCCTTAGCCAAAGCAGAAGTGGTGGCGGCTCAGCAACGGGATCCCGCTTTGGTGTTGGGAGCTGACTCGGTGCTCTATTTGCAGGGAGAGATCTTGGGCAAGCCTGCCGATGCAGCTGAAGCAGAACGCCGCTGGCGACAAATGCGCGGTCAGGTGGGAGAACTTTTTACTGGACATGCCCTGGTGGATACCATCCAAGGTCGCCGTCTCACCCATTACGGTCTGACGCGGGTGTTTTTTGCCAAGCCCAGCGATGAGGAGATCCGCGCTTATGTGGCTACCGGGGAGCCTCTGGTCTGTGCCGGGTGTTTTGCCATCGATGGTCGTGGGAGCCTGTTTGTGGAGCGGATCGAGGGCTGTCACGGCAATGTGATCGGGCTGAGTTTGCCCCTGCTGCGGCGTATGGTTCAGGAGTTGGGTTATTCTCTCACGGAAGCCTGGGATCCCTGATGTGCATCAGGCATCAAGCTGTTGCTTGAGCAGGTCATTGGCCAGTTTGGGATCCGCCCGACCTTGGGTTTTCTTCATCAGTTGCCCGACGAAGTAGCCGAATAGCTTGGTTTTGCCGCTGCGGTACTGCTCCAGTTGGTCGGGGTTCTCGGCGATGACCTCGGCGATCATCGTTTCGAGGGCACCGCTATCGGAGATTTGCGTCATGCCCTTGGCTGCCACCAGGGCTTGTGCCGAGCCGCCTTTTTCCAGGAGTTCCGGCAGGATTTCCTTGGCAATTTTGCTGGAAATGGTGCCCTTGTCGATCAAGCCGATCAGCTCGGCTAGAGTTTCCGGCTTGAGGGCGATATCGGGGTAGTCCAACTTGTGGGTGTTTAGGTAACTGGCGATGTCGCTCATCATCCAGTTGGCGGCAGCTTTCGGGTCGGCCCCGGCGGCGATCACCGCTTCAAAATACTCAGCCGTATTGCGTTCATCGCTCAGGTAGCGGGCATCGTACACTGAGAGGGCATATTCACTTTGGTAGCGTTGCCGCTTGATGGCGGGCAGCTCTGGCAGTTCGGCTTTCCAACGGGCTTTTTGAGCTTCTGTAACACGAATCGGCAGCAGATCCGGCTCAGGGAAATAGCGATAGTCGCTGGATCCCTCTTTTTTGCGCATGCTGATGGTGCGCTGGCTGTTCTCTTCCCAGAGGCGGGTTTCTTGCACGATCGGTTCGCCCGCTTCGATGGCTTTTACTTGACGGTTGAATTCGTATTCAATGGCCCGTTGGATGGCGTTGAAGGAGTTCATGTTTTTGATTTCCACCTTCGTGCCAAAAGTTTCAGAGCCCACCGGGCGCACGGAGATATTCACGTCGCAGCGCATGGATCCCTCTTGCAGGTTGCCATCGCAGAGGCCGGCATAACGCATAATGCGGCGCAGCTCTTGCACATATTCTGCTGCTTCTTCCCCGGTGCGGATATCCGGCTCGCTGACAATTTCAGCTAGGGGTACCCCAGCCCGGTTGAAGTCCACCAAGGAATAGCTGGAGCCAGAAAGTCGGTCGCTACCGGCATGAACCAGTTTGCCCGCATCTTCTTCCATGTGCAGACGGGTGATGCCGATGCGTTTGGTGCGACCATTGCTGAGTTGGATCTCGATCCAGCCGTGAGTGGCAATTGGCAGATCGTACTGGGAGATCTGGTAGTTTTTGGGCAAGTCGGGGTAGAAGTACTGTTTGCGGTCGAACTTGCTGTAGGGGGCAATGGTGCAATTTAGGGCTAAACCCGCCTTGACGGCGTATTCCAGCACTTTCTCATTCAATACTGGCAAAGTTCCAGGCAAGCCCATACAAATCGGGTCGATATGAGTATTGGGGGGGGCACCAAATTCTGTCGCACTGCTGGAGAAGATTTTGGTTTGGGTGCTGAGCTGGCAGTGAACTTCCAACCCAATCACGGCTTCGTATTGCACTTTGGCGGGGGCAGCAGCAGTCATGGGCACTAAAAGATTGCGGTGTACCTATTCTAGTGTTCGGGTGGGTAGGTTACTGTAGGTGGCTCAGGGGGAGGTCAAGACCTGGTGAGGCGGTGGCGGCGCGACTCGGCTGGCCCCAAAGCACCTGTTCCTGTCGATAAATGACGATGCCGGGTGGGGATCCCTTCGGTTTGAAAACCTGTTTGGGGCGGGTATAAACCACCGGCACCTGATCGCTGAGGCGACCGCGACTAAAGTGAGCGGCCAAATCGGCAGCCGCCTGGAGATCGGCTTGTTCGGCCACAGCACCGGGGGGTAAACGCAATAACACATGGCTACCTGGGATCTCTTGGGCATGAAACCACCAATCCTGCTCTTGGGCTAGGCGGAAGGTGAGCTGATCATTTTGCAGGTTGTTGCGCCCTACCCAGATCGTGAAACCACTGGGACTGGTGAAACGGTGTGGGTTAAAGGGTTCTGATGGAGTCCGCTTTGGGGATATGCGCTCCGGGCTTTCCAAGTAGTGCTGTTGGATCAATTCCTCTTCAATTTCCTTGAGGGTAGAAAGATCTTGCGGATCTCGGTAGGTTTCCAGGTGCAGCAGAGCAGACTCCACTTGTTCCAGGTAGAGAATTTCTTGATTGACCGTTTCTAGCAGAGGCCAGACCGCTTCTTGGGCGCGTTTTTGCTTGCGGTGCTTGCGGTAGTAGGCTTGGGCGTTGAGGATGGCATTTTTCTCGGGGTCGAGAGGGATCCCGATGGCATGACCCGTTTCAAAGTCTGGCAATTCAATGTGGTGCATCCCCGGCTGCCAAAGGTGCAGGTGCGCCATGAGTAGATCGGCTGCTTGCTTGGAGTGTTCGGCCTGGGCAGATCCAGCCAGCATGGTTTCGAATTGCTGTCGCCGTTGGTAGAGCTTTTTGAGCAGGTTGGAGAGTTTTTGCAGTAGACGGTGGCGCTCGCGCCCGAACTGCTCCCGGTTGAGATGGGCTTGGTAGTAGTCTTCGAGGAGCTGGTGCAGACCAGGTTGAGGTGGAGAAGATAAGGGATCCCGAGTTGCCGAGCTTGGGCCCACCCAGCCGAGGACAGTATAGCCATTGGGAGTTGGAGCCGGATCAAATTGCCCCTTTTCCAAGCGGGTTAACCAGTCTTGCCAGATCAGGAACAAGGCTTGCCAATCTTGAGCAGACAGTTGATTGCTGGGGGTTTGCGGCGGGATCCCGGCTTGCCAACACATTGCTTCTGCCAAATGCCGACTGAGGCCGCGATAACAGCGGAATAATCTTTGGCTGATCGGGCCAGGGATCAGGGCTACCCGTTCTTGCCATTGGAACAAGGGTTCTGAGCGTGTTGGGATGGGATCTGTGAGGGCAGGAGGAGCCTCGTAGGGCAAGCCCGGCTGCACCGGACGTACCCGTGACTGGCGCTCGCTCACTCCGTGGCCGCTGGCCAAAATCCTGCCAACTTCATCCACCAACACGGCATTGCTGTATTTCCCCATCACCTCTAGGTAAAGGTGGCGTCGCGGCGGATCCCCAGGTCGAGGGGCAAAGCGGCAATCGATGACCCGTTCCCACTCATCCAGCAGAGCTAGCTCCGTCAGGGCCAGGCCCTTCAGTTGCCGTTGTAGCGGTTGGCTGAATTGAAACCCATCTGGCTCCTTGGCAGGAGGTTGACAGAGATGAATCCGCGCTGCCTGGGGATGCCAACACAACAGTAGACACAAACGGGCCTTCAGGGTACGCAATCCTAGGAGGATCGTCCACAGATTCGTCTGGTGAATCCATTCCAAGCGAGCGGGCAATAGGGGATCCCGACCCGCCTCAAACCGAGTCAGATCCGCGAGCACAGCACGCAGGGTGGTTAGATCAACCGGTTGCATCCCTGTTGCTCCTTTGCTTTGTGGAGAACCTGATCCTAATAACGACCCAGTGAGGGATCCCTGCTGCCCAATAAAAGCCTAGAAGCCCATCAGACGAGCGACTACGGTAGGATCGGCCTCAACTCCCGTGTGGATTTGGGTTTGGCCCTGCTGAGTGGCCGTATCGGGATCCTTGAGGCCGTTGCCCGTCAGCACACACACCACCCGTGCCCCACTAGGCACCTGCTCCCGCCATTTCAGCAATCCCGCCACCGAAGCGGCACTGGCGGGCTCACAAAAGACCCCTTCTTCCGAAGCCAACAGCCGATAGGCGGCCAGAATCTCTGCATCGGTGACACTGTCCACCTGGCCACCACTCACCTGTACCGAGGCTTTTGCTTTCACCCAACTGGCGGGGTTGCCGATGCGAATGGCGGTGGCCACTGTTTCTGGATGTTCCACCACCCGATCCAAAACGATGGGAGCCGCACCTGCTGCCTCAAAGCCATGTAAACGGGGGCGACGGGTGGCCTTACCCTGCTGAAAATACTGGCTAAACCCCATCCAGTAGGCGGTGATGTTGCCGGCATTTCCGACCGGAATACAGAGCCAATCGGGGGCATCTCCAAGGGCATCCACCACTTCAAAAGCAGCCGTTTTTTGTCCTTCTAAACGGAAACGGTTGACGGAATTCACCAAGGCAATCGGGTAGTGTTCGGAGATCTGACGTACCATTTCCAGGGCCCGGTCGAAGTTGCCCTTGATGGCGATGATCTCCGCTCCGTACATCAAGGTTTGGGCCAGCTTGCCTTTGGCCACATACCCATCTGGGATCAATACATAAGCGCGCATCCCTCCTTTGGCGGCAAAAGCTGCTGCTGCTGCTGAGGTATTGCCAGTGCTGGCACAGATCACGGCTTCTGCCCCTGCCTCTTTGGCCTTGGAGACGGCCATGGTCATGCCCCGATCCTTGAAACTGCCGGTGGGATTGAGGCCATCCAACTTTAGATACACCTGACAGTCTCGTCCGAGGCACTGACTTAAGGCCGGAGAAGAGATCAGAGGGGTATTGCCCTCATGTAGGGTGACGATGGGGGTGGCGGCGCTGACAGGGAGCCATTCCCGATAGTGCTGGATCAGGCCAGGCCAAAGTCGGACTTGAGACTGTGGCCCACCAATGCGAGGGGAATGGGTGGGGTTCAGGGTCACCATGCAGCAGGAAACGCCAATACCAGGGCTGGGAAGAAGGTTTGCTTCTTAACTGTAGCTGGTCGTGTCGGTGCTGCGAAGCACTTAGATAAGGATCCCGACTGGAACGGTGAGGATAAGTTTGGGCTTGGCTTATGATGATCTAGGTTCAAATTGGGAGGTCTGTGTCATGATCGAGCCGATTTTGTTGGGGATCGTTCTGGGAATGGTGGTAGTCACCTTGGCCGGGCTGTTTGTGGCTGCCTATATGCAGTACCAGCGCGGCAATAAGCTTGGTTTGTAGAGACTGACTTTGCCCACTGAGAGAGTTTAAGTCTGGATCGGGAGATTGAGTGAGGTGGCATGGCAATGCACTGGCTGCGCACTGTTGCTGCTTTGCGGGAGCATGTGGCTGCCTGGCGGGGATCCACAGTTGGGTTGGTGCCCACCATGGGATCCCTGCACGAGGGCCATCTCAGCCTGATCCGCCGTTGCCGCCAAGAGTGTGACATTACAGTCGTCAGCCTTTTTGTCAATCCGCTGCAATTTGGCCCAGCCGAGGACTTAGAACGCTATCCCCGCAACCTAGAAAGGGATCGGGCGTTGTGTGAAGCAGCAGGGGTCGATGCTGTATTTGCCCCAACCCCTGAGGAAATGTGGGCCGATCAGGGCAGCGGAGCCGATCGCACCTGGGTGATGCCGCCAGACTCCCTGTTGCAAACCCTCTGTGCTCCCCATCGCCCTGGCCATTTTCGCGGTGTGGCAACGATTGTCTTGCAACTGTTGAACTTGGTTCAACCCCAACGGGCCTACTTTGGCCAGAAAGATGCCCAACAACTGGTTATTCTGCAGCGCATGGTACAGGATCTGCAGGTGCCCACCACCATCCTGGCCTGCCCGATTGTGCGAGAACCGGATGGTTTGGCTCTCAGCTCCCGCAATCAGTATCTCTCTGCTTCTGAGCGGCAGGTGGCCTTGGGGCTTTACCGAGCTTTGCGTCGGGGATATGACCACTGGCGGGCTGGAGATCCTTCCGCAGAAGGGATCCTGGCTGCAGCCCAAGCCGAACTGAGCCGCTATCCGCAGTTGCAAATCCAATATTTGGAGTTGGTGCATCCACAAACCCTTCAGCCTTTGCAACAGGTGGATCCCCAGGGGTTGTTGGCTGTTGCTGCTTATGTGGGCCAAACGCGCCTGATCGACAATCTATTGCTGGCCGTGGCTCAGGGAGAGGAGGTACAGCCTACCGCAGAAATTTGCCCAGAAGGGCTGTCGTTCCCATTCGGTGCTTCTGCCGCCCCACGACGCCCCTTGATCGCCATCGATGGCCCGGCTGGGGCAGGAAAATCGACAGTGGCCCGTGCCGTGGCGGCCCAATTACACCTGTTGTATCTGGATACAGGAGCGATGTATCGGGCCATCACTTGGCTGGCGCTACAACGAGGGATCCGGCTGGATGACGCCGAACAACTGACCCAACTGGCTGCCCAAACCCAGCTTTCCCTCAAAAGTGGCAACTCCTCGGTAGAACCCACCCGTATCTGGGCCGATGGCGAAGAAATTACGCAAGCCATCCGCTCGCCGGAAGTGACCCGCTGGGTGTCGCAGGTTTCCGCAGTGCCGGGAGTACGGCAGGAATTGGTGAAGCGACAACGCAGCATTGGCCGGGATGGAGGTGCTGTCTTGGAAGGGCGGGATATTGGCACCCATGTCTTTCCAGATGCGGAATTAAAGGTGTTCCTGACCGCCTCGGTGGAAGAACGGGCGCAACGGCGACAACATCAGCTACGAGCCCAGGGGCAACAGGTGGCTTTGGAGGATTTGGAAGCGCAAATCCAGCAACGGGATCGCCGTGATAGTGAACGGCCGATCTCTCCCCTAAGGCCTGCCCCGGACGCCATTTTGATCGATACGGATCACCTAAGCCAGTCGG
This sequence comes from Synechococcus sp. Nb3U1, assembly GCF_021533835.1. NCBI lineage: Bacteria > Bacillati > Cyanobacteriota > Cyanophyceae > Synechococcales > Synechococcaceae > Synechococcus > Synechococcus sp. Nb3U1. The sequence goes on from NZ_JAKFYQ010000001.1 coordinate 25,755, forward strand.
AGGTTCAAGACAAGATCGTCATGCTCTATCAGCAGCTTTTGGCCCGCTCTAGCACACCACGTTTTGACCAGTGAGCTTTTCCAGGGGCTAGTTAAGTTGGGCGCTCCAGGGATCCCGCTCCAATGGGGGGTCTGGGTATTGATGGTGCTGAGCTTGGGCAAAACCGCTAAGGTGTTGAAATGCTGGCTGGGATCCCGTTGACGAAGATGTGCCGACCTGCTTTTCTCTGGACGTGCCGAAGCTGTCTCCCTTGTGTTTTGCACGACCGGGAGGGGTATGGTTAACGCTTTTCTCTTGGCCTTTTTGCTGATCCTCTCCGGGGCCTGTTCTGGGGCAGAAACCGCCATCACAGCCATGGATAACCTGCGCCTGGAATCCCTGATCGAGGAACAAGGGGATCCTCAAGGTTTGTATCGCTTGGCCCAGCAGCAGCGCTCGCGGCTGATCACCACCCTGTTGCTGCTGAATAACTTCGTCAATATCGGTATTGCCGCCTTGGCCACGACGATTTCTATTCAACTGCTGGGATCCCAGTTTGGGGCTTTGGCAGCAACGGTTCCGACGACGATTGGGGTGCTCCTATTTGGGGAAGTGGCACCCAAATCTTTGGCGGTGAGCCATCCGCTGGCGGTGTTCCGGTGGGTGGTGCGGCCTGTGCATACCCTATCGGTGCTGCTGCGCCCCTTTGTCCAAGCCTTTGAGTGGATTGTCAGCAAGCTCTTTAACCTGTTGGAACTCTCCCCGCTCACAGCAACGGCTTCTCTCAAGGATCTGGAGCTTCTGATCGATGTGTTGGGGCAACGGGGGCTGCTGGATTGGCAAAAGCGGCGCTTGTTTCGGGGGGCCCTGGCTCTGGATTTGATCCAGGCGCGGGATGTGGCCAAACCAAGGGTAAAAATGGAGACAATCTCCCACGATAAGACGCTGCAGGATGTGGTGAAGCTATGCCTAGAGACGGGCTATTCCCGCATCCCGGTGCAGGGAGAGTCTAAGGATGAAATCGTCGGTATCATTCATCTGAAGCAGGCTCTACGCCACCTCGATCAAAAAGGCAATAGCGAGGTGACCAAAGCCATGACACCGCCCTTTTTTGTGCCGGATACCAAGCGCATTAGCCTGTTGCTTAAGGAAATGCTGCGCTCCCGCCAACACTTGGGGATTGTGGTGGATGAATTCGGCGGTACCACCGGCCTGATTACGCTGGAGGATGTCTTGGAGGAATTGGTGGGGGATATCTACGATGAGAGCGATCTTTCGCCACTGCTGCTGCAGCGACAACGGCGACAAAGTGCTTCCTCCTAAAAAGAAAAGGGGGTTAGCCGACTTCCAAGGGATCCGCTTCCGGGGCTTCTGAAGACTCTATCGGGGCCAACTCTACGTAGCCGGGATGGACTGGGTAACGGGCCACAAAAAAGATCCAGAGGCTGTGGATCCCAAGGCCCAAAGCCCACCAGCCCAAGATCGGCACCAACCACTGCCAGTCCGCCCGGTAAAGCTGCTGAAAAAACACCAACCCAGAGCCGACGCAGAGAAATACCGCGATATGGGCGGCATAGGTGTAGCGGTCGTCCAACTTGCGAAACTCGGGGTCTTGGCGGGAGGGTTTACGGGGCCAGCGAGGAGGCATGAATGCAACCATCCGAAACTCAAACTTTCTTAAGTCTAGAACAGCGGTCACAGGGATCCCCACTCAGATCGGGGTAGGAGAGGAGCTGGTTGCACGGGATCTCGGGATTTTTTGACGAAAAACAGCTTTACCGCCCGTTTACCCAGCCAGTACACCACCAAGCCCATCAACAACACCGCCAGCCAAGGAGCCAGCACTGCCACCGCCGCCAGCACCAGAGAAGTGACATTTTCGGTGGTTGCCAGCAACGGATTGCCCAAACCTCCGGTGGTTGTGGTGGAAACCAAACGCAGCACATCAGTTGTCCCTTGGGTGATCCCAGCAGCCCCACCCCCTAGGATCGCAGCCAAAGTCCAGCGCAGCGCCGGGCTCACTTCGCCAATGTCTCCGAGCGCCGCCGACATCACCAGGATCCCGGCTATCACTGCTACGGGCGTGGCCATCACATCCAGTAGATTATCCACCCAGGGTACATAGTAGGCCGACACCTCAAAAAAGGTAGCCACGGCAAAAACCATCAGTGCCACTTCTGAGCCAATCCACTGCAAATTGGGAGCCAGGGTGAGGTGCCCAGACTGGGCGGCCATGCTCATCACCAAAAGCGGCACAAAAATGCGAAAACCGCAGGCGGCACTTAGGCCCAAACCAAGGGCAATAGCTAGCAAAGGTTCCAAAGGACTGTCCTCCTAGAGAGCTTGCTGGGTTCAGATCTCCCCCGCTACTGAGAAGTTGATGGCTGTAGATCCGTTATGACGGAAGCAGACCCCTACTTTTCCCCTATCCCATATTTTAGTCGGGAGAACAGTTGGAAGGGCTGGCTTATCTCTGGGTTGGTTCCTCTAATTCTGGGACATCGCGCCAATCGCAACTGGGGGGATCCGTCTCGTTCTGAGGGGCAGCGAACTCCATCGGCAAGCCATCTGCCAAGCCGTACAAATGTAGATCGAACCAGAAGGTGGATCCCTCTTCCAGCTTGCTTTCCAGATGAATACGGCTGTGGTGCTTTTCGAGAATGTTACGCACGATGGCCAGCCCCAAGCCGGTGCCCTCCAGGGTATGCACGCGATTCTCAACCCGGAAAAAGCGATCAAAAATGCGCTCTTGATCCTCTGGGGCAATGCCGATGCCAGTATCGGCCACTGCCACCCGCACCGCTTGCAGGGATCCATCCGGTTGGGTGACCACATGGGCGTGCAAACTCACAAGCCCACCGGGCGGGGTGAACTTGAGGGCATTGCCCAACAAATTGGTCAGCACTTGCAAAAGCAGGTCATAGTTGCCCCACACCAGCGGTAGATCCGGATCCACAAATTTGCGCAGGTGGATCCCTTTGTCCCGGGCTTGTAGGTGATGGGTGCGCAGGGTTTGCTCGATTACCGCCGAGATATCGATGCCCTCGAAACGATACTGCTTGCCCGATTCCAAGCGGGATAGATCCAGAACATCGTTGACCAAACGGGTGAGGCGATCCGTCTCGCGGTTGGCAATTTCCAGATAATCTTGCCGCTCAGCCGGGGCCATCTGCTCACCGTACTCGTAGAGGGTCTCGATGAAAGACTTGATGCTGAAGAGGGGGGTGCGCAGCTCGTGGCTGATGTTACTGATGAATTGAGCTTTGGCCTCATTCAGCTCTACCTCGCGGGTGATGTCTTGCACCGTCACCACGATCCCCTTCAGATTCTGCCGCCGGGGATCCGACACTGGCGAGAGCATGACGCGGATAATGCGGGCGGTAGGGCCAGCTAGGTTAACGCGAATTTCTTCCGCCTCTTGATCGCCGCGGGCAATTTGCAGCAGTGGGCGCGCCAGTTGTACCCGTAGATCTTCCGGCAACAGCTCCAACAGATTTTTCCCCAAAACGGGATCCCCTTCCCAGCCAAACATTTGTGAGGCCGCCGGGTTGAGCAAGAGCACCCGAAATTCAGCATCGAGAAGAATAGCGGCATCGATAATTGAGGAGACCAGGGTTTCCAGCTTGGCTTTGGCCGCCGTCAGCTCTTCGATGTTTTGTTCTTCGTAGCTTTGCAACCGTTCTGCCATTTCATTGAAACTATCGATCAGCTGGGCCAGTTCGCCCCCGAAGGGCAGATCGATGCGCTGTTTGAAGTTGCCCTTGGTGATCTCCTGAACGCCCTTGACCAGCTCTTTGATCGGCTGCGTGATGGTGAGGGCGTTGACCACAGAGCCGAGAATAGCCAAGACCCACACCGCCAAAAATACCCCGATAGAGACCTCTCGGGCCAGTTGCGTCGAGCGCATCAGGGTGGGATTGGGGTTAATCCCCAGGCCGAGAGTGCCCAAAAACTGTCCCTGTTGATAGATGCCGACAAAAATATCCGTGACCCGCCCGGCAGGGGTGAGGTGGGTGCGCACCAGCGGTTGGCCTTCGGCAGGCGGGCGATTGTCCGGTAGTTGAATGCGACGGGTGAGGCTGAGGGAAGTTTTCACCTCTTGGTTGGAAAACGGGATCCCGTAATAAATATCTCCGTTCGGGTCGGCGTAGAGCAGATAGCGGATGCTGCTGGTGCTCTCAAAGTACTGCCGGGAAAGTTGTGCCACCTCGCCAATGCGATCCTCCGCTACTAAGGGGGCGACATTGGCCGCGAGCAGCAAGCCCAGATCTCGACCAAAACGCGCTTCGTTAAACTGGGCATCCTGCTGTACATTGCTGACGGCCCAAAAGGTGAAACTGCTCACCACCAGCGACACCACCAGTGTCGCCACAAACAGCAACTGGGTTTCCAGTCGCAGCTTTTGTTTCCATTGCGCCCACCAGTGCTTCACCATGCCCTCTGGAGTCGGGATCCCCTGTTTCGTTCGCTCTGGCGTGTCAACGGCGCAAGACAACAGTTCTGAGCGAGAAGAAGAAGCTGGCTCAACGGTTTCGGCAGTCGGCTTGGCAGTGCTGACAGAAGGCATGAACCTGAGGTAAACAAACATGGAGAATGATGTCGCCACCATTCTGACATGGGCAGGGGGGATCCCCTCACTCCGTTAAGGCTGAGCGGGGCCACCGAGAAAGAAGGATCGCGGCTTCCCAACGGCGGAGATCCTGAGCAATGTTCAGGGGGGTGAGGCCGTAGCCATCTCGCTCATCAATCTCAGAGCCATGCTCCAGCAACAGCTGCACCACCTCTGGATTGCCCGACCAAGCGGCAAAATGTAGCGGGATCCCGCCACCCCCAAAGTGGACATTCACCTCTGCTCCCCCCTGTAGCAAAACTTTCGTCACCTCAGAGTTGCCCATACGGGCCGCTTGGTGCAAAGGGCTGGCCCCTCCATAGTCCAGTTGATTGGGGTCGACCCCATGCCTGAGCAAAAGGCGGGTGTTGAGGCCACTGTCCACAAAAAACAGAGCGGTTTTGCCCCGCACATCCACAACATGGGCATCCTTGCCCAGCCAAAGGGCCAGTTGCAGTCGCAGCGGGTTCGTCTTGGCAAAGGCTTCGGGATCTTCTGATAAGGTGTGGCCATAGTAGAATAAGCCTGCCACCAGCAGGGATCCCAGGCCGATACCAATTCCCAAGAACCTACGCCGCATGGCTGCTACTCCCCAAACGAGAGAATCACCGTTCCCTGGGGAGGCAAAGCCTGGGCGGACAGGATAAGGGGATTGCTGGCGGCAGGCTGAACCGCCCCAGCGGGAAACAAGCCCAAAAATGCCTCTAGAGGCACCAGCTCACACTGCGCCCCCTCGGCAGCTGCAGTGCGATACATCGTCGGGATCACCAACTTCGGTTGTAGGGCTTCGATGGCGGCTTTGGCCCCAGCAGGATCGTAGTTTTTCGGGCCACCGCCCACTGGCACCAACAACAGATCGGGCCGAGACAACAAAATAGATTGCTCCCGCGTGATCGGGGCTGATGCACCGCCCAAATGGACGATGTCGATCCCGGCCATGCTCCAGCGCCAGCCGACATTCACCCCGAAGCGAGGGCCGCGGGGCATACGCACCCCCTGGACCCGGATCCCGTCTACTTGATAGTCGCCTGGCTGAAAGAGCACCCGTGGGTTGCCGGGCACCACATCCAAAGCCCCCTCATCGAACAGCCGACTACTGAGCAACACCAGATCCGCAGGGACTCGTGGGGCAGGGTAGCCAGCCGTACAGCCAGCCGGGCGAAAGGGATTGACCAAAAAGCGAGTGCCGCCCGCCTCGAACAGAACACAACTGTGGTGGAGCCAGGTCAGCTGCAGCCCCTCTAAGCTGGGGCCAGAGGTGAATTCTATGGCTACAGGTGTTGTTGCCCCCCCTTCAGGAGTGGTTTGAGCACCTACTTTCAATCCCACCGCCATCGATCCCAGTAGTCCCGCACTGGCTTGCAGTAATTGACGACGATTCATGGGCAAGGGATCCCTGACGGAACAACAGCAATGGTTTCCCGCAACGGGGTGGATGACTTAGACGATCGAGCAGTGAAGACTTGGGCCTCCTGTAGGAAATTGCTCAACAATCGTTTGCCTTCCCCTGTCAAAATGCTTTCGGGGTGGAACTGCACGCCCTGGATGTGGAGATAACGGCGATGGCGCACCCCCATGATCATCCCTTCGCCGGTTTGGGCGGTTACTTCCAGCTCGGCAGGGCAAGTGGAAGGCTCGATCACAAGACTGTGGTAGCGGGTGGCCGTAAAAGGTTGACTCAACCCTTCAAACACCCCGACCCCTTGATGGTAAATCTGCGAGGTTTTGCCGTGCATCAATTCGGGCGCACGCACAATCCGGCCTCCGTAAACCTGCCCAATACACTGGTGCCCCAGACAAACTCCCAAAATGGGTAGGACTGGCCCTAACTCTCGGATCAAATCCAAAGAAATCCCCGCCTCTTCCGGTCGTCCTGGCCCGGGGGAAATGACCACGGCCTCTGGCTGTAGCTGTCGCAAATCGGCCACCGAGAGCTGATCATTGCGAAAAACCTGTAAATCGGCTCCCAACTCCCCCAGATACTGCACCAGGTTGTAGGTGAAGCTGTCGTAATTGTCGATGACGACCAGCACAATCATTTCCGGCAACGGCACTCTATTCTAGCACTGCTCAGGCTGCTGCCCGTCTGCCCGGCTTGCCCTGAGACCATTCCAGGGTCTGACACTCCCCTCCTGAGCACCCCTTCCAACATCCGAAGAATCCTTGCAGTCCATTGACAGCCCATTGAGCCCGCCTACAGGATCCCTTACACTACCCCTTGCTTGGGTCTGTATTCGGATCCCTCCTCACCCGTAGCTATGTCTCAACCCACGCTCGAATCAATCCTGCAGGAGAAACGCCTTTTCCCGCCCCCTCCTGCCTTTGCTCAGCAGGCCCGCATTCCCCCCGAACGCTACCAACAGCTTTGCCAAGAGGCCGAACGGGATCCCTTGGGGTTTTGGGAACGGTTGGCGCGTGAAGAACTGCACTGGTTCCAACCCTGGCAGCAGGTCTTGCAGTGGGATCCGCCGCAAGCCCAGTGGTTTGTGGGCGGGCAACTCAACCTCAGCTATAACTGCCTGGATCGCCATCTGGAAAATGGCCGCCGCCACAAAACAGCCCTGATTTGGGAGGGGGAGCCGGGGGAGATTCGCACCTTCACCTATGAGCAACTACACCGAGAGGTCTGTCGCTTAGCCAATGGCCTCAAAGCCCTGGGCATTCAAATGGGGGATCGGGTGGGGATTTACATGCCGATGATCCCGGAAGCCCTGATGGCCATGCTGGCCTGTGCCCGGGTTGGGGCGGCCCATACGGTGGTGTTTGGGGGCTTTAGTGCCGAGGCCCTCAAGGAACGGCTGCGGGATGCAGAGGCCAAAGCCGTGATTACTGCCGATGGAGGCTGGCGCAAGGATGCCATCGTTCCCCTCAAACCGCAGGTGGATCTGGCCCTAGCCGAAGGGGTGCCCAGCGTCGAAAAAGTCCTGGTGGTGCAGCGCACCGGGCAAGCGGTGGAGATGACCCCAGGCCGAGATGTTTGGTGGCATGAACTGGCCCCCACTGTCAGCGAGGAATGTCCTGCCCAACCGATGGATGCAGAGGCGATGCTGTTTATCCTCTACACCTCCGGCACCACGGGCAAGCCCAAAGGTGTTGTCCATACCACCGGCGGCTACAACCTCTACACCCACCTCACCTGCCAGTGGATCTTCGATTTGCGGGAGGAAGACATTTACTGGTGTACCGCCGATGTCGGTTGGATTACAGGGCACAGCTACATTGTCTATGGCCCTCTTTCCAACGGGGCAACGGTGTTTATGTATGAAGGGGCCCCCCGCCCTAGTAAACCCGATTGTTTTTGGGATCTGATCGCCCGGCACGGAATTTCCATTTTCTACACCGCTCCCACAGCGATTCGGGCCTTCATGAAAAGTGGGGAGGCCCTGCCCCGCCAGCATGATCTCTCCTCTTTACGTCTGCTGGGCACCGTCGGCGAGCCGATCAACCCAGAAGCCTGGATGTGGTACCACCGCGTCATTGGCCATGAACGCTGCCCGATTGTGGATACCTGGTGGCAAACCGAAACCGGCGGCATTATGATTTCCCCTTTGCCGGGGGTCACTGCTACCAAACCGGGATCCGCTACCCGTCCTTTTCCGGGCATTCAAGCGGATGTAGTGGATTTGGAGGGGGATCCGGCCCCAGAAGGGGGTTATCTGGTGATTCGCCAACCCTGGCCAGGGATGATGCGCACCGTCTACAAAGATCCCCAGCGGTTTCGAGCCAGCTACTGGGAGAAGATTCCCCCCAAAGATGGGCAATACCTTTACTTTGCCGGGGATGGAGCCCACCGGGATGAAGAGGGTTACTTCTGGGTAATGGGCCGGGTGGACGATGTGATCAGTGTGGCGGGCCACCGCCTCGGGACAATGGAACTGGAATCGGCTTTGGTGTCTCATCCTGCCGTAGCGGAGGCGGCTGTGGTCGGTCGCCCGGATGAGATCAAGGGCGAAGCGATTGTGGCCTTTGTGATTTTATCGGAGGGCCAAGAGGGCAGCGAGCCCCTGCGCCAGGAGCTGATGCAACACGTCGTCACGGAAATTGGGGCGATTGCCAGACCCAGTGAAATTTGCTTCACCGAGGCTTTGCCCAAGACCCGTTCTGGCAAGATCATGCGGCGTCTGTTGCGGGATTTGGCCTCGGGATCCGGCATTAGTGGCGATACCTCCACCCTAGAGGATCGGGGGGTGCTGGAACGGTTGCGGCAAGGAGTGTAAAACTCACAGCGAACTTACAGCCTTTTCCAGCGTTATCTGACAGGGCAGATTCAGATCACTCCCTTGCCCCATAGGGTTTTTTGTCTAACTCAAGGATCTGCGTAAAGGCGGAAAAAGCTGTAGCAAGCAAGTTGCCTTCGTCATGTCTGGAGGCACTGAAGGGGTCATGTCTCCTGATGCGATTTGCTAAAAACACTGGGCAGGGCGGCGAACCCTTCCTTTAACCAGCAAAGGGGCGCACTAAGATGAGGGGGTCTAGTCTTCTACCCTCTGTAGTGTTCATGTTGCATCTGGATCCCGCCCTTTATTTTGACCACAGCGCTACCACCCCGCCCCGGCCCGAAGTGATCGAGGCCATGCAGGTGGCTATGCGGGAGAGTTGGGGCAATCCCTCCAGTTTGCACGGCTGGGGAGAGCGGGCGACGATGGCCATGGAACGAGCACGACAACAGGTGGCGGATCTGCTCAATTGTGAGCCGGAGTCGTTGTTGTTCACCTCTGGGGGCACTGAGTCGAATAATCTCGCCCTATTTGGGGTAGCCCAGGGCCACAGGACACCCCAACACCTGATTGTTTCCAGTATTGAACATTCCTCGGTGGAAAATGCCGCCCGTCAGTTGCAGGCTCAAGGGTGGCAGGTAACCCGATTGCCCGTGAACCACTTTGGAGTGGTAGATCCCGAGCAGTTAAAAAGTGCCTTGCAGTCCAATACTGTTTTGGTCTCGATCCTGCACGGGCAAAACGAGGTGGGATCCCTACAACCGATTGCTGAGCTGGGTCGCCTTTGCCGGGAGGCAGGCGTGCTCTTTCACAGCGACTGCGTGCAGACGGTGGGGCGGATCCCGTTGGATCTTTCGGAACTGCCTATAGATATGCTCTCCCTGTCTGGCCATAAGCTCTACGGGCCACAGGGAGTCGGGGCCCTGTACCTGCGACCGGGGGTGGAATTACGGCCTTTGCTACGGGGGGGAGGGCAAGAACGGCGGCTGCGTTCCGGCACCCAAGGGATCCCAGGGATTGTCGGCTTGGGGGTGGCGGCAGCGTTGGCGGCTGAAGAGTTGGCGGCCGAGACAGAACGGTTGCGCAGTTTGCAACGTCAATTGGGTCAGGCATTGCAGGGAGTGCCCGGATTAATCCCGACGGGGCCGCAGGATCAGCAGCAACGCCTGCCCCATCACCTCAGCTACTGTATCGACCGGATCCCGGGCAATGTGTTGGTTACAGCCATGAGTCGCCAAGGCATCGGCATCAGTGCTGGATCCGCCTGTAGCAGTGGGCAGTTGATCCCCAGCCGCATTCTTCTAGCGATGGGCTACTCGGAAGCAGAGGCCCTGGGAGCCATTCGCCTGAGTCTTGGCAAGGCCACCACTGCGGCTGCCGTGGAGTATGTGGCCCGTTGTTTGCGGGGGCTACTCCTTTCTGGGTCGGGATCCGGATCCCTTGGGGAGTTGAGAACTCAGCCAGTGTTGGTCGGTTCCTTTCGCGCCAGCGGGCCGGAGGCCTAGTGCCTTGTGGGCTGGGTTTGGTTAAGGTATTGGAGAGTTACAGGGCTGGTCGTCATGGCTGAGATGAGTCCGTATCAAGTGTTGGGAATCAGCGAAGAAGCCTCCTTCGAGGAGATTCAGTCGGCGCGGGAGCAATTGCTGGCCAACTTGAGTGCGGATGAACAACAACAGGAGCGGGTGGAACAAGCCTACGATGCTATCCTGATGCAGCGGCTGCGCCTGCGCAAAGAGGGGAAAATTGCCGTTCCCGATCGGATTCGCTATGCCGAACAACGGGCTGCTACTCCTGAGCCGGAGCTGAGTGTGCCCCCACCCGCTAGCAAAACTCCGCGCTGGGTCAGCCGCTGGTTGGATACACCTTCTACCACCGATGCCCTCCTGCCTGCTGCCATTTTGGGGGGATTGGTCGGTTGGGTGGTCTTGGCCCCTGATGAGTATCCCTCTCTGCAGTTGGCCCTGGGGTTGATGGCCTGCATTTATCTTCTCTACCGCAAAGAGCGGCGCTTTATTCGCTCCTTTCTCTTGGCCTTGGCGGGCTTGAGTTTGGGGTTGTTGCTGGCCTATGGCATTGCCATCCCCCTCACGGGCGGAGATGCTCCCGGAGCACTGTTGGTGGGGATCACCTTTGGGGTGATGTGGTTGGTGACCAGCTTCTTGCGCTAGCTGTGGGCTTTATCAGATGGACATAGCCCCTTTTCATTCAATGGCCCAAACACCGACTGTTCTCGATCTAGAACAGATCGGGATCCCTGCCACAGGAGTTCCAGCCTACACTAGCGGTGGGTGCTGGTGGGGAAATCATGCTCGAGGGCAGGTCTAGGGGTGAGTTATCTCGGGTGGCCTTGAAACGCGCTTCGCGTTCGCGTCAGCCTGCCCTGAGTTCTGGCCAGCGGTCTTTATCCGGGAAGGCGGGGCCGGCCAGGATCCCCCGCCGCCGCCGCACCGAAGATGGGCAGCACCTTCTGGAGCAACTGGGGCTATGGCTAGGGTGGATCCTAGGCAATCGGATCCCGACGGCTCAACAACTGAACTTCCGTACCTGGACGATCGGCCTGGTGTTGGTGATCGCCCTGTTTCTGACGGGGGCACGCTTGATCTACCTGCAACACCAGCAGGCACCGATGTTGCAAGAGCGGGCCCAGGCTCAACAACGGGCCCAACTGCGACCCTTCATTCCCCGTCGCTCCATTCTGGATCGCCACTCCATTGCCAAGCAGCAGGCGGAACTGTTGGCGGTTGATCGCCCAGTCTATACTCTTTGGGCCCATCCTCGTCTGTTTGGCAGACGCACCCCACAGGATATTGCTGCTGCTCTCGCTCCCGTGTTGCGTCGTCCGGTGGAGCAACTGACAGAACAGCTATCGAGCACCAATCGTGCTGTGCGGGTGGAGCGCTGGGTATCGCAGGAGGTGGCGGATCAAATCCAGGCTTTGTACCTGGATGGGCTGGAGTTGGTGAGCGAGCGGCAACGCATTTACCCACAAAAAGAAATGGCTGCCGAGGTGGTGGGCTATGTAGATCTGGATCATCAAGGTCAAGCCGGATTGGAATATGCCCAACAGGGGTTGATGGAGCGCACTGTACAGCCGGTCACCATTCCCCGCGATGGCTATGGGCAACTGTTGGCGGCGGAAGTGCCGGAGGGCTTGCTGCAATCCCGGGAGACGGTGCTGCAACTGACCCTGGATATGCGCCTACAACGGGCCGCCCGCGCTGCCCTGAAAACTCAATTGCAACGATTTCAAGCGCTGCGGGGTACGGTGATCATCCTGCAGCCGCGAACGGGGGAAATTTTGGCTTTGGTGAGCGAACCCACCTACGACCCCAACCGCTATTTTGAGTTCGATCCGGGCCTGTTTCGCAACTGGGCGGTGACGGATCTGTACGAGCCGGGATCCACCTTCAAACCAATCAACATCGCCATCGGACTGGATGCCGGGGCTTTCTCCGCGGATGAACGGGTGTACGACGAGGGCCGGATCCTGATCGGTCAATGGCCGATCCAAAACTACGACTACCACCAGCGGGGGGCTCATGGCTGGATGAGCGTTACCGATATTCTCAGACAATCCAGCAATGTCGGTATGGTGCATTTGATGCGCAGGCTGGATCCCCGCCAGTACTACAATGCCTTGGTCAGGTTGGGGCTCAATGAGCGCAGTGGGGTGGATCTGCCCTTTGAGCCCGCCAGCCGGTTAAAACCGCTGCGGCAATTTGTCACGGTGCCGGTGGAACGAGCGACTACGGCTTTCGGCCAAGGCTTTGCCCTTACGCCTCTGCAATTGGCCAGCTTGCATTGCATCATTGCCAATGGCGGGTGGAAGGTGCAGCCGCATGTGGTTCGTGGGTTGGTGGAGAAAGATACCGATACGCTGGTGTGGGGATCCGCCCAACCGCAACCGGTGCGGGTTCTCTCGGAACAGGCCACCTTGAGTGTGCGCACCCAGATGCGGGATGTGGTGGATTTTGGCACCGGGCAATCCGCCAAGATCGAAGGCTATGAAATTGGTGGCAAAACTGGTACTGCCCAAAAAGCCGGGGTGCGGGGAGGGTATTTGCCAGGCAAACGCATCACCAGCTTTGTGGGATATTTCCCGGCCATTCGCCCCGACTATGTGATTTTGGCGGTGCTCGACGAGCCTCGTGGGGAAGATGCCTTTGGGTCTACCACTGCTGCCCCGATCGTCCGCTCTATTATTCAGGAGATTATTACCTTGGAAGGGATCCGCCCAAATGCAACTTAACTTCTGCAGTCGAAGAGGTTAGAGTCGGAGCAAGATCTGTTTTGATTTTTCCTGGGATCCCGAATGCCCTCTCTTGCCTCCACCCGCCTCAATCCCATCGATCTTGACCACCTGCTCACCCCCGACATTCAGCGGCCGGCCCGCTACTTGGGCAAAGAATTTGGTGCCGCTCATCGGGCTTGGGATTCGGCACAGGTGCGTTGGGTTCTGAGCTACCCGGAACTGTACGAGGTGGGATCCTCCAATCTTGGCCACATCATTCTCTACAACATCCTCAATGCCCAATCGAACCAACTGTGTGACCGGACTTACCTGCCGGGGCCAGATCTGATCGCCCGCATGCGGCAGTTGGAGATCCCATTGTTTGCCGTGGAATCCCGCCGCCCCTTGCGGGAGTTTCACCTCATCGGCTTCAGCCTTGCCTACGAGCTGGGGGGCACCAACATTCTGGAGATGCTGGATCTGGCCGGGATCCCCCTCAAATGGTCGGAACGCCAGTCCCTATCGGTGCAAGCCTGCCCGTTGATTTTTGCCGGTGGGCCGACAGCGACCTCCAACCCAGAACCCTTTGCAGACTTTTTTGATTTCTTCGTCTTTGGGGATGGCGAAGAAGTGTTGCCGGAGATCGGCGCGGTGCTGGCGCAATCTCTACCCAAGTCCCGCCAGGAGGTGTTGTTGGATCTGGCCCAGGTGCCGGGGGTGTATGTACCGCAATTTTACGAAGGGATCCCGCCCAAGCCTGTTGTCGCAGGGGTGCCAACCCGGATCCGGCGGCGGGTAGCAGTTCCGCAACCCCAGTATTCCGTTGGATTGGTGCCCTTTGTGGAAACCGTGCATGACCGACTGGTGATGGAGGTACGGCGGGGCTGTACTCGTGGCTGTCGCTTTTGCCAACCGGGGATGCTGACTCGTCCAGCCCGGGATGTGGAACCCGAACAACTGGTGGAAGCGGTGGTGCAGGGCTTACAAAAAACCGGCTACAACGAGTTTGCTCTGTCTTCCCTCAGTTGCTCCGATTACCTTTCTCTGCCGGCGGTAGGGGCCGAGCTGCACAATCGCCTCCTCAAGGAACATATCGCCCTTTCCCTACCCAGCCAGCGGGTAGATCGCTTCGATGAGCAAATTGCCGCCATTATGAAGGGATCCCGGCGTTCCGGCCTCACCTTTGCCCCAGAAGCCGGTACCCAGCGCCTGCGGGACATCATCAACAAGGGACTCACAGATGCAGATCTGGTTCGAGGTATTCGCACCGCTGCTCAAGAGGGCTGGGACAAAATTAAGCTCTATTTTATGATCGGGCTGCCGGGGGAAACCGATGCCGATGTCATCGGTATTGCCCGTACGGTACAGATGCTGCAACGGGAATGTGCTGCTGTTGGGCGGGCAAGGGTGCAATTGACCCTGACAATTTCCAACTTCACCCCCAAACCCCACACCCCCTTCCAGTGGCATCGGGTTGACTATGTCGATATCCAGCGTAAACAGGCCCTGCTTAAGAAAGAGCTGCGCCCGTTGCGGGGGGTGAAAGCCCACTTTACGGATATTCGCTTCAGCATCTTGGAGGATCTCATCGGTAAAGGGGATCGCTCTCTGGGGCAGATGATCGAGCGAGCTTGGCGGGCCGGGGCCGGTATGGATGCCTGGTGGGAAAACATTGACGCGGCCTACACTGCCTGGGTGAGTGCCTATCGAGGGGAAGAAACGGATCCCACGGTAGACCCAGCCCTGCCCAATGCCCATCTGCCCATTCATGAGTTTGACCTGGAGGATTCCCTCCCTTGGGATCATGTGGATACCGGCATTGAGAAAAAATGGCTGCAGAAAGACTACCATCGTGCCTTAGAAGCCATGACCGTCGAAGACTGCTCCTTCGAGGGCTGTTCCGCCTGTGGCATCTGTGGCCCTGGGTTTGGACACAACATCGTCATTCCCCCTGCCCCTATTCCCCCCATCCAAAGCCAACCGCAACCCACCAACGATCCGCTCGAACCTGAACAGGCAGCCCAACGCTTTCGCATCACCTACGGCAAAACTGGGGATCTGCGCTGGCTGGGCCACCTAGACTTGATGCGCCTTTGGGAACGGGCCTGTCGGCGAGCCGGCTTGCCTTTAGCCTTTAGCGGAGGGTATCACCCTATGCCGCGCCTGTCCAATGCCAATGCTCTGCCCATCGGCCAGGTGGGATCCGGCGAAATTTTGGATCTGGAACTACTGCCCCGCTACCTCTTTGGAGAACGGCTGCCCTTCACCCCAGAAGAACTGCATACTCGCCTGCTGGAACAACTGCCCGCTGAAATTCCCATCCAGTCCATCCGGGAGATCGACCGGCGGGATCCTTCGGCTACCGAAGCGGTCTATGCCGCGGAATATCAACTCACCGTCAGGACTGAGGCTGCGGATCCCAAGTGGTCAGCCTGGGTGAATCAGATCCTGGATGCTCCAGAAATTTGGATCGAGAAACTCTCCAAATCCGGCAAACCCTACCCGATCAATGTCCGTGCTTTGCTTTATCATCTGGAGTTTCAAGGCCAAGTCTCGGATGGATCCGCTCGCCTCTTCTATCGGGGCAGTTGCCGCAATGATGGCGCCTACTTACGGCCCACCTATCTGGCCCAAATGGCCCAAAAATTGGGGTTACCTACCTGGGAGCTAGTTGTGGTGGAACGGTTGCGCTTGTTGCTCCAGGAGCATGAGTTGAGTATTGCGTAGGGTTGGATTGGCCGGATCCCGGCCCCCTTGCTGCCGCCTTCTAACGGGCCTGCGCTATGGGGCTATGGGCTTAGGGATCCCACAAGCGCTATAATCTTGCCATTGCTGGCTCTTGCTGCTGCAAAACTCGCTAGGCTTCAACCTCGCCGGTGGCAGGGCGAGCAGCGGGTCAGATGTTGGGCCAGATCCCCAAATGGAAACAGTCTTAACTCAATACCCAGAAGACGCGAACACGCGCGATGTGGTGGATATGAGTGGAGGGGGCAACTCACCCCTGGTTTTTTCCATAAGGGTGCTTCTTCCCGGTTGTATGCTCCCTCTCATGTGACCTGTTGAGGTTGCATTTGGGGATGGTCAATAGAGCCTTGGCCAAAGTTTGGGCTAGAGCGGAGCCATGTTCAAGCAGGAATGTGAGCAGCCGTTCTCCCCCTCCCAGGGTGCTAGAGGTATTTTCAGTCCTTGGTACATGGCCACCCCCGTTGATACCCATGCATCCGAACCGAAAAAATGCTTACGGGCCACCCCCGACAAAGCTTAGTTTAGGCATCAGTTCAAGTAATGGATAACCCCATGTTCAGTAGGTTTTGGTTAGTGGATCCCCGGTGGATCCCAGTAGCGAATTTATTGGTGTCCTTCCGTATCAATACACTGGCATTGTCTGCTCCTGGCGCAGTGAGGCATGTTCATGCCTAGGCAGATCGTCATTGCTGAGCAACATCGAGTTGCAGCCGTCTTCGCCGAAGATCAAGTTCAAGAGCTGATCGTTGCCAGTGGTGTTCACCAGGTGGGAGACGTTTATCTGGGGGTGATCGAGAACGTCCTGCCTAGCATCGACGCGGCCTTTGTCAACATAGGCCCTTCTGAGCGCAATGGTTTTATCCATGTCACCGACCTAGGTCCGCTGCGCATCAAGCGGAGCCATGCTTCCATTACTGAGCTGGTGTTGCCCCAGCAAAAAGTATTGGTTCAGGTGATGAAGGAACCCACCGGCAACAAAGGGCCACGCCTTACTGGAGATCTGGCCTTTCCAGGACGGTATTTGGTGTTGCGCCCCTACGGCAAAGGCGTTCATTTGTCCCGCCGCATTGAGGATCGAGAAGAACGTAACCGCCTGAAATCCCTGGCCATCCTGATCAAGCCAGCACAAATGGGCCTACTGGTGCGCACCGAGGCAGAAGGGGTGTCTGAAGAGGCGATGATCGACGACCTGGAGCAATTAAAAAGACTCTGGGAAGACATTCAGCAACAGTACCAGTCGGCGCGTGGGCCGGGGCTACTTAACCGGGATGACGACTTTATTCAACGGGTTTTGCGGGATGTTTACTCCGAGGATGTGAACCGCATTGTCACCGATTCACCCGCAGGAGCTAAGCGAGTCCGCGGCTATCTGCAAAGTTGGAACAAAGGCCAAATGCCCGCCGGGATCTTTGTGGATGCCCACCGCGAGCCCACCCATATCTTGGAATATTTCCGGGTCAATGCTGTCATTCGCCAAGCCTTGCGCCCACGGGTGGATTTGCCCTCGGGTGGCTATATCATCATCGAGCCCACAGAAGCCCTGACGGTGATCGATGTCAACTCCGGCTCCTTTACCCAATCGGCTACCTCCCGTGAGACAGTGCTGTGGACCAACTGTGAAGCGGCCACCGAAATTGCCCGCCAACTGAAATTACGCAACATTGCCGGGGTGATCGTGGTGGATTTCATCGATATGGATTCCCGCCGCGACCAGTTACAGGTGTTGGAGCATTTCAACAAAGCGCTTTCTAGCGACAAGGCTCGTCCGCAGGTGGCACAACTGTCGGAATTGGGGCTGGTGGAGCTAACCCGCAAACGGCAGGGACAAAGCCTATACGAGATCTTCGGCCACTCCTGTCCCACCTGTGAGGGACTGGGGATCCTGGCCCGATTGCCCGGGGTTGAGCCAGGCCGTCTACTGACGGTAGAAAATGGCCTGATGGTGACACTGCCCGACGAAGGCGCTGACGCTCCGCGACGTGCCGGGCAGGATGAAGAAAGCTCCGCCATTCTGGTGCCGCGAGATGGTGATTCCCAGCGGGTGCGTTTGCGGGTGGGAAATGATGGGGTGCCCCGCGCAGAGAGTCGTGTCCCTCTACGGCGATCTCGCTCTGGCCCAGGACAACGACGCTACGGCCCGACGGGTGGCCTGGATCCGTTCTCTCCCTTTGGTAGCCCGGCGGAGTTGGAGGACGAGGCTCGCTCAGAAGGGGGACGTAAGCGCCAAGAGTGGGGGGATCCCCGGCAGCGCAGTGGATCTCGGGGGGGAGATAGCGAAGAAGGAGATGCCCTCCCGGCTGCAGAACCTTTCGGGGATGATTTCCTGCCAGACACGGCTAATATCGGTGAACCCAGCTCTGGTTCACGAGTC
This sequence comes from Synechococcus sp. Nb3U1, assembly GCF_021533835.1. NCBI lineage: Bacteria > Bacillati > Cyanobacteriota > Cyanophyceae > Synechococcales > Synechococcaceae > Synechococcus > Synechococcus sp. Nb3U1. The sequence continues at coordinate 43,907 of NZ_JAKFYQ010000001.1, forward strand.
GGCCAAAAACGCAGAGACTCCCGTCGTTCTGGACGAGGAGAAGAGGGAGAAGGCTACAGCCCCCGTAAAGACTACATCTCGCTGACCCGAGCGGAAGAAAGTCGACCTGCTCCGGCGCGGCAAACCATCACAGTTGAGATGACCCCACTGCAACAACGAGTGTACTCAGAATTGGGCTTGTCACCGCTGCTGCTCCTTGAGCCGCTGCCGCCTCTGGGTCGAGATACGGTGGTTACGGTGGCTCTGCCGGGTATGACTCCAGCCTCGGTGGATACGCCAACGGAGCTAGAGGGCAGTGAATCCTTGCTTGGGGATGCGCCGGAATCTCCGGAATCTGAAGTGGGTGTTGGGATCGAACCAGAAGCAGAACCACGGGATCCGAGCCGCTCTTTTCAGGCAGACTTGGCTGAGGGAGAGGATATTCCGCCGGAGCCAGTTGCTGAGGCACCAGCCCCAGAGCTGAAAGAACTGGTGGTGAACCCAGCCAAGCAATCTCCAGCAGCTTCAAGACGACGGCGCTCCCGCAGCAGTTAGAAGTTCGACATGGAGTTGATTAGGTTTAGGTTAGTTAGGCAGAAGGCAAAACTGTTGGCGATAGTATGTTTCTCCTCTCCGAATCCCTGTAGAGTAGATGCGCGGTAGGGTAGATGCGCGCTTGCTCTGCTGATGGCTCCTGATTAAGTTGGCCCTGTCAATTTGAATCTGTCAACTTGAATTGGGAGTGGGAATATGAAAAACCAAGGTCAAGAAGAAATTCCTGTCGGACAAAGGGTTGGCCTGTATTGGCTGTAGTCTGTATCGCTGGAAAAGGCTGTAATCTTGATTTTTCTTTTATTTTAATAAAACCTTGCCGCCTAGCGTGACAAGAGTTTGCTTAACAGTCTTGGGTAACGGGCTACAGTCGTTTCCTTTGAGTAGCCCTAGGCCCTTTCCCTTCGTGATATCTATATCTAATCTCTGCACGCCCCAAAATCTCGACTTGAACTTGGTTTGCAATACTTAGTCTATTGCTCATTGCCAGGCTTGTGGAGTATGGGAAACCAGGTGCAGCCCAGTTTGGTTTGGGAGGGATCCCTTTGGCAACAAGGGATCCACTGGGTCGCGGGGGTCGATGAAGTGGGGCGGGGATCCCTGGCGGGGCCGGTGGTGGCAGCGGCGGTGATTCTACCAGTGGGGATGGATCCCGCAGAACTAGGAGGGGTGAGGGATTCCAAACAACTGCGCCCACAGCAACGAACTCGATTGGCGGAGCGGATTCGACAGGTAGCCCTAGCCGTCGCGATCGGGAGTGCCTCCGCAGCTGAGATTGACCAGATCAACATTCGGCAGGCAACGGTGCTGGCCATGCAACGGGCTTTGGCTCAGTTGGGTCAGGTTGAGCACATTTTGCTGGATGGATTGCCCCTAGCCGAGCTGGGATCCTGGCAAACGGCGCTGGTGAAGGGGGATCAAATCAGCCTATCCATTGCTGCTGCTTCGATTGTGGCCAAGGTCTGGCGAGATACCCTGATGCAGAACTGGGATCGGCAGTACCCCGGCTATGGCTGGGGAACCAACGTTGGCTATGGCACCCGCCAGCATCGACAGGCCCTGCAAGACTTGGGACTGACTCCGCAGCACCGCTGCAGTTTTGTCCACTTGGCAGAGCTGAAGGCAAATTGATAGAATACGAACCGCAGTTACGTTGCCCACGTAGCTCAGTGGACTAGAGCACTGGGTTCCGGTCCCAGGTGTCGGAGGTTCGAATCCTTTCGTGGGCGCTTCTCCTCGGATTATCTCTCCGCTCTACCGTCAAGCCACCCCACAAGAGGACTTGCTCTTGGGGAATCATTTTCTGCAGTTGTGGCGGGATAACGGCTTCAGCCCAGACCAAATTCGGGCAGATGGATTAGAAAGGATCCTCTCTTTTATTGAACAATTTATTGAACAAGCGCGGCAAACCTTGCAGTTTCAAGCCTTTGTTGCCCAACTAGAGGGTCAAGTGGTGGGCTCCGTTGGCTGCCAGTTGTTTACAGGCTTATACCCTCTGGTTTTGAGAGAAGACTGTCGCAAGTACGGATACATTTGGGGCGTCTATGTCGAGCCGGACTTTCGCCGTCGGGGGATTGCTCGGCAGTTGACCCAGTTAGTACTGGAATACCTACACTCTATCGGCTGTACCCGCGCAATTTTACACGCCTCTCCCAGTGGAAGACCTGTTTACGAGAAGTTGGGGTTTGTAACTTCTAGCGAGATGCGATTGGATCTCATCTGAGGAATTTGAGATGTCGAATGAGATGTCGAAAATAGCAAGATAGAGACCCGGACTCAATCAACCATATAAATGCGCTACATACTCTCCATAGCCGTTGTAGGGCAAGGTTGGCACCGTCTGCCAATGGGAGCGGGATCCAAATCCGATCAGGGTTTCCTGTGCTTGTGACCAACGGGGATGAGGCACCGTCGGATCCACGTTGGCTTCAAATCCATATTCATCAGGGGCTAAGGTGTTCCAAAAGGTGGGGGGTTGCTCCGCTAGAAATTCAATTTTGACGATGGATTTCCCCCCCTTAAAGCCATATTTCCATGGGAGCACCATGCGAATCGGAGCCCCATGCTGTTTGGGCAGCGGTTTGCCATAAATCCCCAGGGCGAAAAAGGCCAACTCATTCGCCATTTCTTCAATCCGCAAGCCCTCGGTATAGGGCCAGGGCAAGTTGGGGGGCCAAATGGGGCCATACATGATGTCACGGTCATAAAAGGAGGTGAAGCGGACAAATTTGGCCTCCGACAAGGGATCCACCCGTTCGATCAACAACCGCATCGGAAAACCCAACCAGGGCACTACCATTGCCCAAGCTTCCACACAGCGGAAGCGATAAATGCGTTCTTCTAAGGGGAACCTAAACAGATCTTCAAGGCCCAGCTTTTGCGGTTGCCGTACCAGCCCTGTGATTTCGACCGTCCAGGGATCTGTCGGCAGAGCCTGTGCCCCCCGCCAAATTCGTTTGCCGGATCCAAATTCATAAAAGTTATTATAGCGGGCTGCAACAATCTCTTCGGTGAGAGGTCGCTCTGGATCTGAAAAAGTGGGGTTCAAAAGGATCCCACTCAAGTCCCGTTCCACAGAAGGAGCTGCTTCTCTGCTGCCAAACCCAAAAATGGAGAAACTGGCCCCTGCCCCGGCGGATCCCAGTTGGGTGAGAAATCGCCGCCGGTCCAAAAAGATTGCTTCCGGTGTAACCGGGGTTTCTTGTTGCCAGGGGCGAGGAACCTGGAGCCCGAGCATACATCAGCCATCCTTTAGGCGGGGAAAAGTCTGCTGCCAAAATTTACTCTACCGTCAACGGCCAGGAAAACTCTGTAGGTAGAGGATCACATAGGCTATGTGGACTTGTGAACCGAGCCAAATCGTTGCTGCATTTACCCAGTTGACTCCGTTGACACCTGTTTGAGCAGATCCGCCGCATGGGTTTCCACTTTAACCTTGCTGACGATGGCTTCGATCTTGCCTTGCGGGTCGATGATAAACGTGGTGCGATGAATGCCGTTGTACTCTTTGCCCATGAATTTCTTCGGGCCGAATACCCCGTAGGCTGTGGCCACCTGTGCCCCCTCATCCACCAACAACGGAAAGGGCAACTGGAACTTCTGGGCAAACTTTTGATGGGAACGGGCATTGTCCGCGCTTACCCCCAATACGCGGATCCCCTGCGCCTGATAGTCCGCGTAAGCATCTCGAAACCCACAGGCTTCTTTGGTGCAGCCGGGAGTATTGTCTCGGGGGTAAAAGTAAAGCACCACCCGCTGCCCCCGCAAATCGCTCAAGCAAATGAGGTTGCCCTCTGCATCCGGCAAGGTAAAGTCAGGGGCGGGATCCCCGACAGAAAGACTCATAGACGGGATCCCTCCTTAGGCTAATTTCTTGGGGGAGAGGATCATAATCATGTTTCGCCCTTCTTTGCGGGGGGCTTGCTGCATTTCCGCTACTTCTTCTAGGTCTTTGAACAGACGGCGCAACAATTCTTCTCCCAACTCGGCGTGCTGAGCCTCCCGACCGCGGAACATAACGGTCGCTTTCACCTTGTCACCATCCGCCATAAATTGCTGGGCACTGCGCAGACGGACATTGTAGTCATGCTCGCCAATGTTGTAACGAAACTTCACTTCCTTTACTTCGGCAGTGTGTTGTTTCTTGCGCGCTTCCCGCTCTTTTTTCTCTTTCTCAAACTTGAACTTGCCGTAGTCCATAATGCGGCAGACGGGCGGATCGGCTTTGTCGCTCACCAAGACCAAATCTAGGTCTTTTTCTTCTGCCAATCGCAGGGCTTCGCGCGGGCTCATGATCCCCAGTTGTCCGCCGTCGGTATCGATGAGACGGATTTTGGGGAAGCGGATGCGCTCGTTAATGTTCGGCAGCTCTGCACGCTGCTTGCGGGGGAAGCGGTCAAATGGACGCTCTAAGGCCAAGTTTTCCTCTCTATGAGATATCTACGAGATAACGAAGGGGTAGCAAGCCTCGTTTCGCCGATGCTAGCCGATGGGTTGTGCCAGCGAAAGGGCAAGGCATGCTCCACCTATATTAGCTAGCATTTTCCGTCTCGTTCTGGGGTTGTTAAGGCCTGCTGACTTAGGGATTCTGCCAGATTTAGGCATCAACCACGGTAGGATGACCAGGGTAACGATCCTGCTGAGAGAACCCAGGCTTCAGCAGATCCGCCATTATTTTCTACTGTGGTTCGTAGGGAGGGCAAAAGCAGTGCAGTTAGGTTTAACTCAACGGGAACTGACGGAATTGACCCGAAAGTCGGTACAACTGATCCTGAGTGGGCGTGAGGGGGATAGCGAAGCCTTGACCCAATACAAAACCTCTGCTCAATTCCGGGCTGGGGTGCAACTGGCTTGTGCGGCGATGGTCTTGGTCTTAGCGGAAAACAATGAGCGCATCAGCCAACAGTTGGCTAGCCTCCAGAAGGAATCCTGAGGTGAGTTCGAACCTGATGCCATACCTGCCCTAGGGAGCTGCACCAGCTGAGGGGGGCTAGGCCTCCAGCCCCAAGTTTTGCCTGCGATCCCTGCGGGGGTTGAACCTTTGCCGGAAAGGCTAACCCCAACCGGATCAAGTGGGCACAGGCTTGGCGAACCGCGAACAGGTCTTCTTCTAGATCGAGGCTGATTTGCTGCACCGTTGTGCCTGGAGAGAGTTGTTCCCAAACACTCCATTGCAGCGGGGTGAGCTTGACTGAAGGGATCCCTTTTGAACTGCGGCACAGGTGGGCGGATGGATCGGGCCACTCCTCTAAGCTCGGAGCTGCTGGCGGGGAGTAAGGCACATCTGGAAAACTGGGGCTCATGGCGAGAACAACAACACGGGTCATCCCCTTGCCTCGAAAAACCGAATCGGCGGTGACAGGGTCGATCCTTCCGCGAGGTCTGGGGGACAGGGATCCCAGCCAACAACTCATGGCAGGATCATGGATGGATGATGAACGATAACCGGGGAAAAATCAGGGAAAAGTTGACATCTTGGTAGCTTTTTTATCGCATCGGGACACCTTTGAGTGATTTAGATTACATTAGATCACTTGGATCCCAAGGGATCCCGACTAGCCTAGCGGAGGAGGAAACTTTGGTTCAGGTGCGCAGCGAACGGGATTCGATGGGGGAGCGGCAACTGCCGGAGTCGGTCTATTACGGCATTCAAACCGCCCGTGCTCTGGAGAATTTCCCTATCAGTGGTCTCAAGCCCTTACCTGAATATGTGGATGCTTGTCTGCTCATCAAAAAAGCAGCTGCCAAGGTGAATGGGGAGTTGGGGTGCATTCCTGCGGATGTGGCCGAGGCCATTGTGCGAGCAGCAGATGAAATTTTACAGGGATCCCTGCGGGATCAATTTGTGGTGGATGTCTATCAGGCGGGAGCGGGTACCTCCCACCACATGAATGTCAACGAGGTGCTGGCCAACCGGGCCTTGGAGATCCTGGGAGAACCCAAAGGTCACTACGACCGCGTGAGCCCCAACGACCACGTCAACTACGGCCAATCCACCAACGATGTCATCCCCACTGCGATGCGGCTGGCGGCTCTGTTGCGAGTGCGGCAGAATTTGTTACCCACCCTGGATCATTTGGTGGCGGCACTCGGACAAAAAGCAACCGAATTTCAGTCAATCCTCAAGGCCGGGCGTACCCATCTGCAGGATGCTGTCCCGGTGCGGCTGGGAGATAGCTTTGGTGCATACCAGGTGATCTTGGCCCAACATCGCCAGTGGATCGACCAGGCCAGTCAGGCCCTGTACAGCTTGGGATTGGGGGGAAGCGCTGCGGGTACTGGGCTCAATACCCACCCCCACTATCGGCAACAGGTGGGGCAACGGCTGGCGGAGTTGACCCAACTGCCCCTGACCCCAGCCCCCCATTTGATGGCGGCCATGCAGAGTATGGCTCCCTTTGTGCATCTGTCGGGATCCCTACGCAACCTGGCTCAAGACTGCATCAAGCTGGCCAACGACCTACGCCTGATGGATTCTGGCCCCAAAACTGGCCTCAAGGAGATCCAGCTGCCGCCGGTGCAACCAGGATCCTCGATCATGCCGGGCAAATACAATCCGGTGATGGCAGAAATGCTGAACATGGTCTGCTTTCAGGTGATTGGGTTGGATGGGGCGATCACCCTTTGTGCTCAAGCCGGACAATTTGAGCTGAATGTGATGATGCCTCTGATCGCCTATGACCTGCTGCACAGCCTGCGGATCTTGAATAACAGCTTGCGGGTCTTTACGGAACGCTGCATTCAAGGGATTACACCCCAGCCAGAACGATGTCGCCACTACGCGGAAGGGACTCTCGCCCTGGTAACCGCCCTCAACCCCTACATCGGCTATTTGCAAGCTGCAGAGGTGGCCAAAACCTCTCTGGAAACGGGGCGATCAATCCGGGCAATTGTCCTAGAGCGCAATTTGATGACTCCAGAACAGGTGGCGGAGGTACTAAACCTGGAGGCGATGAGCCAGATGCAACCTCTTGCTCAATCCCCCCTTGTTGATTGAATCTCTACTGAATCTCTTCAGGCTTGCAGAGCGTTACAGGGTCTGGCGCCACGGTAGAACAAAGGCCGACGTGGAGAAGGTTCGGCATCCACAAAATAGGCATCGGCAGGAATCGACTGGCCCCAGTTGCGGAAGGGACTCTTCGCTTTGGGTTTGACCGGAGCGGCGGGTTGAGAAAGGGTCATGTTCAAAAGTTGTTTCGGCATGACGGGAATTTCGGAGCCCACCCGTGACCAGACCTCACAGCGATCAGAATGCACCACCACAATACTGACCAGGGATCCGTAGTCCATGTCGTGGCGGCAGCTGTCGACGGCTTCCTTCAGCTTACGGAAGCTACGGTTAAAGGCGTAAAAATGGTTCTGAAAGCGAATGGACTCCAAGAAACCATCCGTCGTAACTGCCACATGGTTATGGTCGGTGGAAGCGTAGTCGAGGATCACCATAAGTGGAGAGGCTGAGAGAGGGTGAATCAAAACGAATGGGCTTTTGCCGTAATTACACTTAAGCATGACTTCTCATAGCTGGTCATCCGCGAAATGGCTTGTCTGCAACAAGGTTTAACGAAATCTTCCGTTGACTCTATCCTCTGCCCTCAAGCTTCCATTTCCTGGGCGGGGATCCCACCCAATTCCCGCCGCAGTTCTGCCAGGGCAGCTTCCCCAATGTGAGGAGCGGCACAGACCAGGGTGGGCATGCGGATCAGATCGGCTCGGGCTTGGCGCAATAAGGCGCGCAGGGTAGGGTAGCTGGCTTCGTCGCAAATGAGGGTATGGGCGCGGCGCATGATAGAGCTCACCCGCTCTGTATCAGAGATCACTGCTGTCAGCACCAGCAGATCCTCTCCCCGCAAACTGTGGATGATCACCTCCGCAACCTCCAGCAGAGCGGTGCTGATGCTGACCAGCCCCAGGCAGGCATGGGGGGGCAGTTGGCGAACCAAATCAATTTCCTTGGCGTAGTCGGATACCTCTATGGGCAAAACACGGGCGCCGCGGGGCTGGGCAATGGCTTCGACGGCACTCAGAAAATAACGGAGCGTCACGACGGTGCCGGAACGGAGCTGATCCAAAACCGTGGCCAGATCCTCCAAGGGCACCAACTGTACCCGGATGCCCAAGGCCTGTTGGATTTGCTGAGTCATCAGTTCCCCTGTGCCCAAATCTCGACCCGGCACACACACCAAGACCTGGGCGCTACAGCGCAAGCGCCAATCAATCTCCGCCAGCAGCAGATCCCGTACCTGTTCTAGAGAAAACCCCTGTTGTTGGAGTTGGTCAATGCCCTGGCGCACCTGATGCAAGGCTTGTTTGGATTTGTCCAGATTTTGACTCAGGACTTGAGAAGTATTGGCTACTTGACTGGCTGCTCCACTGACATAGATCCCGGAAGCGGCCCGAGTTTCCACCAGGCCCATTTCTTCCAGTTGGTGATAGACCTTGTTGATGGTGTTGCGGTGCAGGCCCGTTTGCATGGCCAATTGGCGGGTGCTAGGCAGGCGACGACCGGGGGGAAATTGCCCACAGGCGATGGCAAAACAAAGTAGGTTAAACAACTGTACAGAGCCAGGGATCCCACTCTCCGGTTGAATGGAAATGCGCATCATCGGTCCGTTGTTCTCCCTACGGAATCACCTGCCAGCAAGATACAGCCTTTTCCAGCGTTATCTGATACAGCAGATTCAGGTCAATCCCTTGCTCCATAAGGTTTTTTGCCTAGCTCAAGGGCCTGCGTGAAGTCGGAAAAGGCTGTAGCGTTAACGCAGAAAGGATTGGCATTCAATGGGGCCTGGATTCAATCCAAGACTGGTAGGGTAAGAGCAGCCGCATCCGGCGTGCTGTCAAAATCGCCCGTTGTGCAGAGTTTACTTGAGGCTGGTTATGCTCTTTAGCCTGCTTAACTTGCCCTATTGGATCCTGTTGGGGGTTGGGGTCGGACTGTTTTTACTGGTAATCCTGGCGGGTGGGGGAGATGAAGATCTGGAGGTAGAGGCCGAATTGGACTCAGAGCTAGAGGCTGACGGGGGATCCCTGTGGAGCTGGCTGGGGGTGGGGGAGGCGCCGCTGATCTTGTTGTTGGCCCTGGATTTTTCCCTCTGGGGGCTGCTGGGCTGGCTGGTTCAGGTGACGTTGCTGGGTTGGCTGGGATCCCTGGGCAATAGGGGGCAATTTTTGGTTTTGATGGGATCCTTGGTGGTTGCCATCGGCTTGGGGCGTTGGATTGCTCGTCCGATTGGTTTGGCATTCGCCGGGTTTGGCGAGGATGCCAGCGAGGAACGGTTGATTGGGCGGGTGGGCACCGTTAGCTCCCAGGAGATCCCCTTGGGAGGGCGAATTGGCCAGGTGGATGTCTTGGATACCCACCGCAATCGAGTCACCGTCAGCGCTCGGCTGCCTGAATGGGCCACCGCTGCACCGAAAAGAGGCCAGGAGGTGATCTTGATCGAGCGGGGATCCCAGGGATATGTGGTGATCTTGAAAGATAGCCCCGATGAGGCCCACTGGTTACGGCCTGGGTCTTCCCCTACTTTGCCGGAATAGGCTCCGTTTTGACTTGGTACCAGATTTCATTTGAGTCGTAGAAGTCTTGTTGTATGCTCAGGGCGTACCAGAGGGAATGGAATTGCCCCGTTGCAGTGCCCCTGCCCATCAGACTTATCTGCAGTAGAGAGGGATCCCTGATGTTGTTTTGGCTAGCGTTGCTGCAATCTTTACCGATCCCCAGCGAGAGGGATCTCCCGCAAGCACAGGTTACCCTCCTCCCGCAACGCCCTCCGCTACCCACCACTTTAACCCAGACGAACGGGATCCCTTTATCAGCCCGCGGTCAACTGCTGAGTGGCCCCACTTTTTTTGCCGGGGTGGCTGGAGCGATTGTCTTTCTGTTGCTCCTGGCCATTTGGGCCTATACCCGCGTCTACGTGATCACCCCCAACAACGAAGCCTTTGTGCGCACAGGCGGGGTGGTGGCCAAGAAAAAGACTGTGATTTTGAATGGTGGCTGCATCGTTTTACCCGGGTTTCATGAGCTGACACGGGTTCCTTTGCGGGAGATTTCCATCGATGTGGAACGTACCGGGAAACTGGCGGTGCGCACCCAAGACTACCTGCGGGCGGATATGCGGGTCACCTTTTTCGTCTGCATCAACGCCACCGAAGAAGATGTGCTGACGGCAGCGGCCAGACTGTCTCAGGCGGGGCGGATTACCCCCGACGACATCAAAAATGCTCTGGAAAAACGAGCCGATGACGCGATCCGAGCCGCTGCCAAAACCAAAAACCTAGCCGAGATCGACTCCGATAAATTAGGCTTTGCGCAGGAGGTCTTAAACCTGATCGAGCCGGACTTGAAAAAAGTTGGGCTAACCCTCAACAACATCGCCATCTCAGAAGTAGAAGAAAGCGATACCTACGATACCAACAATTTCTTCGATGCCCAGGGAGTACGCCTGCGCACCGAGACTATTCAAAAATCCATTCAGCAAAAACGGGAAGTAGAACTCTCCACCCAGGTCACCATCGAACAAAAGGAGCTGAACGCCGAGAAGCAATCCCTCCTGATCCAGCAGGAAAAAGAGAGCGCTCGTATGGAGCAGCAGCTACAATTAGAAGCCCTAAAGGCCCAGCGTGAACGGGAAATCCAAGAAGCACAGGTGCGGGAAGCAGCTACTGTGGAGCGGAATAAAATCCTACAAATGCAGTCGGTGGAAGAGGAGGAAATTCGCAAAAAGTTGGCCATTCAGCAGAGCCAAATCAATGCCGATATTGCTCTAGAAGAACGGAACAAACAGCTCAAAATTGTGCAAATCCTACAACAACAGGAATCAGAAACTGCTGAGATTCAGCGACAACAGGCGATCGAATCCGCCCGACTGGGATCCCAGGTGCAAATTGCCGAGTCGGAACGGCTGGCCCAAATTGCCCGCGAAGAAGCGCAGATTGCCATTGCTAACAAGCGCCGCGAGAGTCTTTTGGCGGAAGCCGAACGGGTGAAAGCTGAAAGTGGGGTGCAAACGGCCCGCGAGCTGGAACAAGCGGAACGCCGTCAACGGCTGGCCATTATCGCTGCCGAAGAAGAGGCCGAACAACGCACCATCAGCGAGCGCAATGTGGTGGAAATCGAGGCCTTCCGGCGCAAACGACAGGCCCAGATCGCCCAAGAAGCCGCCCAAATTGAAGCAGAATCCATCCGCACTTTGGCTGCCGCAGAACGGGATCGGGCCTTGGCCGAAGCAGAAGGGATCCGCGCCAAACTGGCCGCTCAAAACACCGTCAGCACCGCCACCCTTACCGCTGAGTTGATCAAAGAACTGTGGCCGGAGCTCGTCCAGCAATTGCCCCAAACCCTGGAGGCGCTCGCCCCTAAACCCGGAGTCTTAGGGGATGCCCGCATCTACAGTTTTGGTGGCGGCATGGGTAATGGCTCCTCCGCGGCAGAAATTAACAAGCTGCTGCTCTCCAGTAGTGGTCTCGAACTTCTCAGTGGTTTGCTCAAAGAAGACAAGCTGGGCGCCCTGCTAGACCGGATTGCCCTCCTGTTGCGGCAGCCGGAGGCTGACTCTTCTGCTCCTGAGGTGCATCAAGGGATCCCGACCAAGGAAGGAGGGTAGAGGGTTGCGGGGGATCACCCCAGAATCAAGAGATCCAGACTATAAGGCAATCATTAAAAAACTATTAAAAATTTTAAAATCGCATCCTCCAAACGGAGCAGACCACGTCCCTCCAGGATATTCTTGTAGTAATAAAAACTTGCTTGCCTTATTTTCTGTACTTTTTATGTGGTTATCGGGGCATTTACTCCAGTACTTTTGAAAGATAGGCATCAAAGCTTGGATCTTGTCTCTGGGACTGGGTTTCAGGCCGGCCAAATGTTGGGGTGGGGGGTCTTCGTGCGTGTTTATTCCCTGATTGAAGAAATTTTGCAGACCGAGATGCTTACTACTCGTCAGGAGCAGCGGCTAGACCAGCTTTTGGAGTCAAGGGACTTTGATTCGGATGATTTGGTGGCCCTAGATCGTCTCATTGAAGCCCTGTTCACCCGTCGAGTTGTGGCTGTGCCGGATGATTTGCCTGCTCGCTCAGTATAGGCTGAGTTGAACTTGTCAACGGGCCGATGATCAGTTTGCCTCTCGGCCATACAGCCTTGTTGAGAGGATTAGGGCCAGAGCACGAATAGGGTCGATCAGGGATCCAATTTTGGGGAGCTGAGCCTGGTACTCAGTCTAGTATCTAGTTTTTCATTAATTTTTCATTAATATTTCGGAATGGAAGGATCATAAGCCTCTGCCCAGGCGAGGATCCCTCCTTTGAGGTTTTTTCCCTGGATCCCGGCAGCTTGCAAAATCCCCAAGGCTTTGGCGGAGCGCATCCCACTTTTACAGTGGACAATCAATTCCGAGCCATTCACCAGTTGCCGAACTTGTTCTATCCCATCGCCATTTTCAATTTGGGGCAACGGGATCAACTGGGCACCTGGAATACGACCGATTTCCCATTCGTTGGGGTTGCGCACATCGATCAATACAAAATCCTTTTGGGCATCGATGCGGGCCTTCAGATCGGCAACCGTGATCTCAACCATTTCGGATTGGCTAGCTTGCTCTTCCGCTTGGGCCTGCGGGATCCCGCAGAACTGCTCGTAATCGATCAGCTCCGTGATCGGGGGAGTGGCTGGATTTTTACGCAACTTCAGCTCCCGGAAGCTCATTTTTAGAGCATCGTAGAGCAGCAAACGCCCACTCAAGGTATTGCCGGTGCCCAGTAGGATCTTCACCGTTTCTGTAGCCTGAATAACCCCGATGATGCCGGGGAGGATCCCTAAGACACCCCCTTCAGCGCAGGAGGGCACCAACCCCGGTGGGGGCGGCTCAGGGTAGAGATCGCGGTAATTGGGGCCATCTTCGTAGTTAAAGACTGTGGCCTGTCCCTCAAAGCGGAAGATCGAGCCGTAGACATTCGGCTTACCCGTTAACACACAGGCATCATTGACCAAATAGCGGGTGGGGAAGTTATCGGTACCATCCACGATCACGTCGTAGCCAGCAAATAGCTCCAAGGCATTGTGAGATTTGAGGGCGGTTTCGTGTACATCCACTTGACAGTAGGGATTGATCTCCAGGATGCGGTTCTTGGCAGATTCCACCTTGGGCTTACCCACCCAGGAGGTGCCGTGGATCACCTGCCGCTGTAGGTTGGACACATCCACCACATCAAAATCCACTAGGCCAATCTGCCCGACCCCAGCCGCCGCCAGGTAGAGCAACAACGGGGATCCCAATCCCCCTGTGCCGATGCAGAGAACTTTGCCCGCCTTGAGCTTCTTCTGCCCTTCCAAACCCACCTCTGGCAAAATCAAATGCCGAGAGAAGCGCTCCATCTCATCGCGGGAGAGACTGACTTGGCTGGTATCTAGGTTCAACATCTTCAAAACCCTCCGGCGATAGCAGGAACAATGCTGATGGTGGCCTTTTCTCCGACGGGAGTACTATCCCCTTGGGCCAAATCCCGCACATCTTCGTCATTCAAGTAAACATTGACGAAATTGCGCAGCTTGCCATCTTCGGTGTAAAGGTGGCGTTTCAGGTCAGAGTAGCGGGCGATCAAATTGCCCATCACTTCGCCAACGCTGCTGCCATCGATCTCGACGGCTTCCTGATTGTCGGTATAGGGCCGCAAGGGGGAAGGGATCAGAATTTTGGTTGCCATAAGTATGTAGGTAAGGATCTCAACTCATCTCAGAGGCCAAGATTCAGAAAATACAGCTCTTACGTGGGCTTCTTACTGCAGTACTTGTGTCCTTAAAAGATAGTAGAGCGACCTACCCTGTGCAATGTGACTCACGTTCGCGCTAGCGTGCCCTTGGCGTAAAGGTCTGTAGTACCTGAATCAGAAAAAAGGGGATCTACCCAGCCAAGGCCGGGAGCGAGGGGAGCTGGGATTGCTCTAACACTTGCATCGGCTCCCGTTGCGGTTGATCCTGTTCATCCAGAATCCAACTGACCACCTCTTCTGCCTTGCCATTCTGTACGCTAACAATCACACAGGAAAACCCCCAGGGAAAAGCATGTTGCCGATCAAATTCGGAGGGTATAGCTGGATGGTTGGGGTGGGAGTGGTAGGTGCCTAGGATCCCCAGACCTTTGCGCACCGCATGGTCGTTGGCTCGCTTGAAATCCGCCGGATCGATCAAAAAACGGCGGTTGCTGGATTCCCCATCAGCCAGGGGATTTTCTGCCTGATCCCAGGTGTTGGTCACTGACCAAAGTTCATGAATGAGCTTGTCGCCCGCTTTGATCTCGCCAATCAAAATCCCGCAGCCCTCGTAGGGAAAGGCTTGCTCGCCGTGCTGGCGAATGGTGCGCAGGTGTTCTGCCAGGAGGTGAAGGGCCATCAATCTCGCCTTTGCCGATGGAATTACCGTTCTTTCATTCTGACACAGATTTGTCCGGGATCCGCTATTCCCCATAGCCCGGATGGATGTCCTATTCCATGCTCTTTCTAAACTTGAGGGGGTTAATCGGGTTCTTTCGGATCCCGTGGGAGGTAATGGATGCAGCCCTGACAGGGCCCCTGGGGGTTCACGGCACAGCGCAACCAAACTGATTGGGCACTGAATTGACAGGAGGGATCCCCCAAAGGCGGGCCAAATTCTCCAGTCCGTTGACGGCGCAGCAACACCACCTGACGTCGCCAGTCTTGTAAAAAACGGCTGTAAGCTCGTTCCCGCCACCGGCGCTTGGCAGCATTTTCCAGAACATGGGCGGTGAAGTTGTCCAACATGGGAGGAGCACTCAAAAAAGAGGCCAACTCGATGGAAGGTTGGGGGTTGCGTTGGATCAGCCCAGACCCTCAGGATGGCACACTCTATCGTGAAGAACCAAAGAGTACAGCTTTTCCCAGCGTCTCGCGTAGCGGGAGGATGGCCTTGATCCACTACAGTCCATATGGGCTAATTCCTGATCTGAGCAGGATTCTGGGCTACTTCAGATTCTCCATGCCGTCGGAAAAAGTGTAGGAGATCCCCTCGCTGTTCAGCTTTCTCCCGTCTCGCCAGACTGTTCTGGAGGTCTGTGTCGAACCTGGGCCTGCTGCAAAGCTTGGCGCACAACAGCAAATCCGGTTCCTCCGGCACTAAGACGGGCCGCCACCACCTGTTGAGGATCGATAGCCGCGAAAATATCCTCCTCAAAGGCCGGGTGAAACTGCTTCCACCGCTCCAGGCTTAAGTCCCGCAATACAATCCCTTCCGCCAAACAAACGCGCACAATCTGGCCAACCAAATCATGGGCAGTCCGAAAGGGGATCCCTTGGCGCACCAAATAATCCGCCACATCGGTTGCATTGGAGAAATCTTCCCCAACGGCAGCGGCCATCCGTTGCGGCTGAAATTGGATCCCTTCTTGCAGCAGAATCGTCATCGCCTCCAAGCAGGATCTGAGGGTATCGACCGTATCAAACAGCCCTTCTTTGTCCTCTTGCAGGTCTTTGTTGTAGGCCAGCGGCAGACCTTTCAAGGTGACCAACAACGCCTGCAAATGGCCAAACACCCGCCCTGCCTTCCCCCGCACCAATTCCGGCACATCGGGGTTTTTCTTTTGGGGCATGAGGCTGGATCCCGTGGCACAGGCATCCGTGAGGGTCACGAAGCGAAACTCTTGTGAGGCCCACAGCACCATTTCCTCTGAGAGGCGACTGAGGTGCACCAAAATCAAGCTGGCCGCCGCATGAAATTCCACCACATAGTCCCGGTCACTGACCGCATCCAAGCTGTTGGTGGTAATTCGCTCAAATCCCAGCAGATGAGCCGTCAGATGCCGATCGATGGGCAGAGGAGTCCCCGCCAAAGCGCCGGATCCGAGGGGACAAACATTTACCTGCTCTCGCACCTGGCCTAGGCGTTGCCAATCTCGCCAGAGCATTTCTTCGTAAGCCAGGAGATGATGGGCCAAGCTGACGGGTTGTGCCCGTTGTAGGTGGGTGTACCCCGGCAGGATCGTTTCGATATGTTGGCTGGCCAAGTGTAGCAGCACACCCCGCAGTTGCCAGATGGATGTGCGGATGCAATCGATCTGATCCCGCAGATAAAGGCGCAGATCCGTGCCCACTTGGTCATTGCGCGATCGTCCTGTGTGCAGCTTTTTTCCCACTTCCCCGACTAGGGCCACGAGGCGATGCTCTACGGCGTAGTGTACGTCCTCCGCATCGGGATCCGGCTGAAAGGTTCCGGCTTCGGCTTCCTGACGGATCTGCTCCAACCCCTGCCGAATTTGCTCAGCCTCCGACAGGGTCAAAATGCCACAGGCCCCTAACATCTGCACATGGGCTAGGGATCCAGCCAAATCATAGGGAAGCAGGCGGATATCGAAACCAATGCTGGCATTGAAGCGGGCAATGGCAGGGTGCAGGGATCCCTCAAAGCGCTGGCTCCAGGGACGAGGGGTGGGAGTGGGGGTCGAATCGGGAATCGACACGTTGGGCAAGATATCGGTCACCAGGCAAAAGACCTACTGAGATGAAAGACAAGAGCCAAGAGACTCTATGGCAGGACTCTAAGATAATCTCAAGAGAATTTCAGCGAACCCAAAACAGCACGAACCGGGCATGATGCTACCATACCCCGGTGTCCCTCCAGTACTGGATAACGGTGGATAACAGCTTTCTTGAGCCAGGCTCAGTGGGAACTGGTAATGCCCTTGAGCATGTAGCCCGCGACAATTCCAATCAGGGCTGCCCAGATTTGACCCGACTCCACAAAATGGTTCCAGCCTTTACTGATATCTCCTAGGACATCTTGGCGGAATACCTGACCCACAACCATTTCCGTTTGTAGGGTGGCAGGAGCAGGCAGAAAAGAAGAGTGGGTCTCAGAAAAAGCAGAGGAGGAATTCATCGTTGTGCCTCGCGGAATACATTAGACAGCTGTACTAGCTAGAGCGTACCCTCAGTTTCGAAATTCGTAGCTAACTTTCGGCGGAATCCGCTAGCAACTTCAACACCACCAATGTTGTATCGTCCACAGATTCCGGTCGTACATAGATGTCCTCTTGCAACAGCAGCTCCGGATCATAGGAAGGGACTAGGGCAAGGCTGGATCCCTGGCGTCCCCGGAAGCTATCCATCTGCTCAAATAGGCTTTCTAGGATGTCTTGAGGGGAGTCATAGCGGCGGGCCGCTTGCTGGAGCGCTTTCATCAGCCCGGCGGTTTCTAGGCGCTCACCATGGGTATTGGCCGCCTCCGTGTAGCCATCGGTGTAGTACACCACCACATCTCCCGGCTGCAGCTGTACGCAGTTTTCCGAGTAGTGACTGTGTCCTTCTAGACCGATCAGGGCTCCATCTGTATCCAGAGCCTGAATTTCTTGGGTGCGGGCGTGCCACCACAGGGTGGGGTTGTGGGCGGCGTTGCTGTAGCAGAGGCGGTGGGAGCGGGGATCGTACTCAGAATAAAACAGGCTGATGAAGCGGTTAGAGTTCTCGAGATCGCTATACATGGCCCGGTTCAAGCGTTGCAGAACGCGCGCTGGCGAATGGCGGTTCAGGGCTTCGGCCCGCACCATGGCCCGGGTCATGCTCATCAACATGCCAGCCGGCACGCCTTTGCCCATGACATCCCCAATCACAATGCCCAGGCGAAAATCTTCTATCTCTTCGGGAGACCGGGATCCCGGTTGAGCACCAGCCTCAGGGTCTGTCGCGGATCCCTCCATGGGAATGACTATGAAATCGTAGTAATCTCCTCCCACCTTGCTGGCGACGCGGCAACGGGCTGCCAATTTCAGGCCCCGCACCTGAGGGTACTCGCGGGGTAATAGCTGTGTCTGGATGTAGGAGCCGATCTCCATTTCTTTTTCTAGAGCCACTCTGCGACGCAGGGCTGCTGTCAGCTCATCGTTTTCAATCGCCACTGCCGCTTGGTCGGCGATCACCCGCAGCATCTGTTGACGGCGCTCATCCCATCGATAATCCGGCTGGCGGCTAAACACGTACAAACGCCCCCGCACCGAGGTGCGAATCAATAAAGGGGTACCGAACAACTGTACATCTGGCCCCAGCTTCTGACGCAGCCGCTCATCCAAGAGGCGTTCGAGGGCGGGAATTTCTACTGACAGGGATCCCGCTGTTGGCGTGGAGCGTTCTTGGGTGGAAAGATTTTGGGTAATCCGCTCCATTTCGGCGCGGATTTGGTCGCGGCGATTCAAATCAGAACAGTGCAGTTGCTCCAGCTGAATGGTGCCATTGGGATTGAACAAAACCAGTGCCCCCCCCTCGGCGTCGGTGAGTTGGCTGGCCACAAAGGCAGTCAGCTCCAGAATCTGGTTCAGGTTGTTGAAGGAACGCAGCGCAAAGGCCAAAGCTCCGAACCAGTCCTGCACCCGTCGTTGTTCTTGCCCCAAATCCGCCAACGGATCCCGCATCGCAGGGACGGGTACAATCGCTGGATTGACCTCTGGCAGCTCAATGGCATCGGGAGAAATTCCCGGTGGACAGGTGGGCTCCTCCTCCGGGCCAACCTGAGCAGAACGTAAATCCCCTAGGTCGTCTTCGGATGGCAAGGGCTGCGAAATCGGGTTGACTGGAAACAAGCCTGAATCAGAGACCTGAGCGGACACCTTTTCCGACCACGGGGAGCCCGACAGCCCAACCTGGGGTTGCGAGGAAGTGGCCTGTTTGGGGCTGTGATCATCCATTTGAGGATCCGCGTTGAAAAAAATAGCTCTGAAGATCCATGAAGTTAGGATCCCACCTAGCCAGGAGCGACCCTTTGGAAATATAACGACACAGCTTAGCAAAGATACCACAAGCTTTGTCACAGAACTCATAGAGATTCAGCTAAAGATGCAGCGGCGCGTCCCCTGTAACGCTTGGCTAGCAGCTCTTTGCTCCAGATGTTCAGCTCATGCAGGTAAACTACACCTTTTCGGATGCTTTTGCCTGCTCATAACAAGTTCATCCAGCGCGAGATTTCCGCCAGCCTATCCAGTATTCTGGGGAGCGGCCAGTCGCCATTGTGCTCAACTCAACTACGCTTGAAGTCGCTGCCGGGATCCCTGGCAAAGCTGCCGGTAGAGTTGTTCCACCTGACTAATGTTGTGGCTGAGGGTATAGCGCTCCAGTACCCGTTGACGAGCCTTCATGCCTAAGAGCTGCGTAAATTCCCGTTGATCCCGCAACAAAGGCAGCAAAGTTTGCAGTTCAGCCGTCACCCGCGTTGGATCAAGCAGGATCCCGGCCCCACCCGCCAAAACCTCACCATCCGCCCCCACGTCGGTGGCTACAGGGGCTAGTCCACAGGCCATAGCCTCCAAAAGAGAGAGCGATAGGCCCTCGATTAAAGAGGGCAAAATAAATACGTCGGCCCCGCGCAAGATCTCGATACGCTGTTGATCCTCAGCTACATACCCCAGCCAGTGGATCCCGTGCTGAGCGTTGTAGAAGGGCTTGAGGCTGTTGACCAGCGGCCCATCCCCCAAAATCAACAGACCACAGCTCTCCCCCATTTGCGATTGCTTCCAAGCTTTGAGCAGAGCCTCTAGATTTTTCTCCGGGGAAACCCGCCCTTGATAGACAAAAACTCGCTGCAACCCCAGCCGCTGTTTCAAGCTGGAAGGGCCAGGAGCATATTTGTCTACATCGACCCCATTGGGAATGACCGCCACCTGTTCCCCCCTCACCCCCAACTTGATCAGAATCTCCCGTTGGGTTTCAGAGAAAACAATGGTGCGATCGTAGTTGGCGAGCGAGGGAGCATAGATCTGATAAGCCAAGTGTTGGGTGCGGGAGGCAATGTTACGCCGCCGTCGGTCAAATGCGGGGTGGAAGGTCGCCACCAGAGGTTGCTGAAGTTCGGCACAGATCTCCGGTAACACAAAATCAATTGGGGAAATCGTCAAGGAGGCATGCACCAGATCTGGCTTGAGCTCCCGCAGGGCTTGGGTCAGCACCCGGGTGGCGTTAGGGGTTGGGATCGTATAAATCTGGGATTTGTACAGGCAAGGCAAAGAAACATCCCGTCCATCCAATTCCGCCCGCCAATCCCCACCGGATCCCTTCCCTTTGTCGGGCTCGGAAGATTGACCTTCCTGGGTGAAGTGAAAAAAGCTCACTTGGTGCCCCCGATCCAGGAGACCGTTGGTCACCTCGCGGCTATAGGTGACATTGCCACAGAAGGGGGTTTTCTTGCCTATCCAGGCGATGTGCATGGGTCGATCCCTATTGAGCTAAGAAAGGGGAAGCTGCAAGGGGAGGCTTCAGCATTGAGCCTCCCTTAAGGCTAGCAGAGTCGGATCCCACTCCAGACAATAACCTCGAAAAGGGATCCCTGGGTCTCAACTTGTTTTGCGCGTGATCAAGCTTGATTTACGGGATGGGAAAGTGTCCTTTTTCATCCCGACCCAACAGGCCCCAGGTGTAGAGGCCAAACAGCCCCGCCGTAATCGCCAGCCCAAGAAACACCCAGGATAGACCCAGGTAGGTCTCTGCTACCCCCGTCAATACCAACGGCAAGCTGAGGGCGATATTGGCCACATTGTTCTGCAATCCAAAAACCTTACCCCGCAGCTGTTCGGGGGTTTCTTCCTGGATCAAGGTTTGCATCGGTACCGCCACCAGCGCTCCGGCGCAGCCCAGTAGGGCGATCAATCCCAAACTGGGGAACAACCTATCGGTTGTCCAGGCCAGGGATCCCAGAGCCACACAGAGCAACACCGAGCCCAGACCACTCCAAGCTCGGCGGCTCACCTGTCGACCCGTATGCCCCACCCAAAAGGCCCCGATCCCCATGCCCAACCCGGCGGCAGCCAGCAACACCCCAAACTGATCCGGCTCCAGCTCCACCATCACCTCCGCCATGCGCACCGCCAAAACCGCCAGTGCCGCAAACAGAGAGTAAAGCACCACCACCTGTACCAGAGCTGCTTTGATGGCTGGCATCTGTCCAATGTATTGAAGCCCCAGTTTCAGGTCTTCCCAAACGTGAGGAGCCTGTTGACTGTGGGGTTCTAACTTCTCGTGAGGCTGTAGAAACACCAACAGGGATCCCGCCAAGAGGTAAGCTGCCCCCACCAGCAATTCAGGCCCCACCTCCAAGCTCGGCAGCCAGGTGCGCACCCAATGATCCGTCAGGGTTAGCAAGGGTTCTCCGATCGCAAACCCGACGATCACCGAAGCCATCATCGTGGTGGTGTAGAGGGAGTTGGCCGCCAGCAGATCTCGTTTGGGGAGGATCAGCGGCAAGGTTGCCTGTTCGGCAGGGGCAAAAAACTGGGTCAGGGTAGAGACGGCAAAGCTAACCAGCAGCAGCCCTGCAAATCCCAAGGGCATCCCTGGCCAAAGCTCATGATGAGCGGTGAACCAGAGCATCGGCGGCAGCGACAGCACCAAGCCCCCCCGCACCCAGTTGGAGGCCACCAAAACGCCTTTTTTCAGCCAGCGATCGACAAACACCCCCGCTACACCGCCAAACAGCATCGCCGGTAGCGTAAAAGCCAACATGATCGCCGACACCCAACCGCTGATGGAGGCCCCTTCTGGCTGAAACTGGCTGGAGACCAACCCAATCAGCAACACCAACAACACCTTGTCCGCCAACTGCGAACACACTTGCCCCATCCACAGCAGCAGGAAGTTACGGCGGCGCAACACAGCCACGAAATTGGCTAGGCCAGGCCTAGACAAACCTTCCTCTTCTTTTTGGGCTTCAGTTTTGGGATCTTCGAGGGGCGGGTCTAGCATGGGATCCCTGCACCCCGATTCAACCCAGTGGGGGGTGGAGTTTGCCTCCGGCAAAGGATCTTCTTCTGAGCGTGCAAACCAATCTGGGGTCGATGGGTGGGCGAGATCCTGCGGATGGGGATGCAAGTGGTGGCAATCCTCCTCCCCTTCCAACCAGTCCCATCGTTGCTCCAAGGTCATAGTGCTCCCACCGCGACATACTCATTTCTCCAGCCTTAGCCTTGCAATGGAGACCAATCACCGCTGGCGAACCGGAAATGAGGTGCCCCGATCTTATCTCGGCCTGTCTCGCAATCAAAGGATAGAAATCGGAGAGTTCAAGATTCTGCTGAGGCGAGCGAGCGCAAGGGATCCGGAATCGACTCGCTTGGAGCTACGAAGCTGCCCTTTTCCACAAAGGTAAGGCGCACGCTTAACCAACGAATGAAGTCAGCATCGGTCGACACCACAGCCCCCAAAGCACCGCTGAGTTTGTCTCGCAATGGCCTCAGATCAGCGGCTTCCATAAAGGCAGGCTCAGGCACCCAAAAGAAATCAATAGGCCGTTGGTGTTCCCCATAGTAGCGACGGCGTTCCTCCAGCACCTCCTCTAGGGGCTCAGAACGCAAGAAAGACAGGCTGGCAACAACAAAATGGTAGGTGACAGGTTCGGCAGCAGACATACTTCCTGTAACGGTAAAGAGCATAGCCAGGCGTTCACGGCCAAGGCGCATCATACCCCGAATGCTCTGTCCCTCAGAAATTGGCAGATTTGAGCAAATGCAGGGCCGGATCCCGAGAACTACAGAAAGCTTGACACTCCTCCAGCTGTTGCAGAACAGGCAACCGGGTCATCAACTCCTCTGCAGGCATGTAGTGTTCCAAAGCTTGTCTGAGGGTAGGTAGAGCCTGTGCTGCCCATTCCTGAGCCCAAAGTGAGGTTTCAGGGATCCCTGTCTGCTCCAGCAACTCCTGGCAAAGAGCAGCAGAACGCTCCAGATCCCCGCTGCGCTGGTAGGCTATCACCAGAGCAACCTGGGCCAATACACATTCCGAGGGATCCATCCGAGAGCCGTTGCGCTCGCTGGGGCGGCGAAGTGTGCTCTCTTGAATCGAACAGCAGTAACAAAAAGATTCGAGAAGGTTGATCGCCTCCAGGTAGCGCTCCTGCTTCAGAGCAGTGATACCAGCACGGAGGGATCCAGTTGAATGGGACATGAGCCTAAGCACAAGAAAAGGTTCTGACGGCCTTGCACCAGAGGGTTATCCAATCAGGGAATGAATGACCCGGCTTTGTATCCAAGTTTCGTGTCTAACACTACTATACATCCTCTGGACAAGGAGTCGCGGATCCCTTTTTTGAAGCAGACTCTCAGCCTTTACGGGCCAGGGTATAGCTGCTGACATAGTGGGTTTCTCGGCGCAACACCTCACAGCCAGCCTGTTGTAGGCGCGCTCCCAAATCGTCGTGGATGTAGTCGCGGTAGTAGGGTTCGTGGAAGGTCTGCATAAAGGCTTCCATCGTCTCCTCCAGCTCTGGCGAGTCCAGCAATTGCACCGAATCGCAAATCAGCACCACACCCCCCGGTTTCACCACCCGACTCATCTCGTTAATGACGTTTTGTCGGGCGAGGCCGGGCAATTCGTGAAAAAGAAAGACGCTGGTGACCGCATCAAAGGTAGCATCGGCATAGGGCATCGACTCCCCATTGGCCCGCAACAACTGGGGCAATTCCCCCGGCAGCTCCTGCAACAGTTGGTTGGCTTTGCGCAGATAGGCGGGCGAGAGATCCAACCCATACAGAGCCGCTTTGGGCAGGGATCCCCGTACCATGCGCAGCGTCCGCCCCGTGCCACAGGCCACATCAAGGATATGAGGGCTGGCCAAAGCGGGATCCAGAGCATCTTTGAGCAATCGAATCACCCGACGACGCATCGCATCCGCTGTGCCCCCAAATAGCAATTCCACTTGCAAGTCGTACAGCTCAGCCGAGTCATCGCTCAGGTAGCCATTGGTCTGGTAGTGGAAATTTTGCAGGTAGTACTTCGGGTAACCTTCTGTGGGGATATTTTGAGAAAACTCTTGATAACGCTTGCCATGGACTCGTTGGGCAATTTGTGGCAAATCCAACCACACTTGCGGGTAGTAGCGGGCAAAATCTATCCAGGGATTATCAAACAACAGAGCATGAGGGTAGTACCCTGCTTCGGCGTCTTGCCAATCGGTCTGCAAAAGTTGCTCGTACCGAGCTCGCAAAATCTGCAATGTGGCAGCACTAACACTAACTCGCGCCCGTGGGGGGATAGCTTTCCCCGAGGAGAGGGTTTGCAGGTCACTGAGCAGGGAGAGCATTAAATCGGAAGCCTGGGTGGAGAGGGCTTTGTGGGCGAAGCCGAAGATGTTTTTGCTCCACTGAAAGGCGCGATAGGCGGCCTCCCCAAAGGGGGATGGGATTGGCAGTGACAGCTCGGGACTCAGTTGCATGCTCATACCCTGCAAAGTGCGAATACTTAACGTTTGTTTACATCGATTATAGCGAGGGAGCAACGGGAAACTGGCAACCATTGGGTCTGAGGAGAATCTGGCGGGATTGGATCCCTGGCCACACCCCATCTGCCCGAGTACCCTAATGATCGTCATGATCGTCCTAGATTTGCTTTTTGAGTCCGGCGAACAGATTGAGCGGGTTCAGAAATTGGGAGGATGGAGTACCTTTGGTATGGCAACCAAAACGGTGTTGGTAATCGACGATAGCATCATGATCCGCAAAATGGTGGCCAGCATTCTGGCCGATCAGTTCGAGGTGCTAGAGGCCAAAGACGGCATGATTGGCTTAGAAACGGCCAAGAAATATCATCCCGATCTGATCTTGCTGGATTTTGTCATGCCGAAGATGGATGGCTATGATACGTTACAAGCGATTCGGCGCGAAGACAGCCTGAAAAACACTCCCGTGCTCATGATGTCGGGACTGAAAGAACAGGTGACCTCCCGCATTCCTGAGCCCTTTGTCGGCTTTGATTTTATCGAAAAACCTTTTGAGGCCGATGCCCTGCTCTCGCAAATTCGTAAGGCTCTGCAGGTCACCCCGAGGGTTGTGCCAGAGCCGGGATCCGAAAGCAACACCCAACTGGTCTTGAACAAGCTGACGGCGATCGAAACTCTACTGATTCAGGGCACTGAGAACTTAATTCAACGGGAGGTGGTTAGCCGGCTCTCTAATATTAACCAGCGCTTAGTCCGGCAGGAGGTCTGCAGTGCTAACCTGGAGGCGCAGCTTGCCAAGCTTACCAGTGAAGTGGAACGACATACTCGCGGTTTGGCTTTGATTGTCAATGAGCTACGACAGATACGGAAACTACTAGGATAATTTTTGCCAGTGACTGAACGCGCTTATCGTCATTTGGATGCAGTAACAGCGCTATTTGTGGCAGTGTTGCTCATTTCCAATGTGGCCTCGAGCAAAATCCTGATCTTGGGGCCATTCACGTTTGATGGGGGCACCATTCTGTTTCCCCTCAGCTACATTTTTGGTGACATCCTTACAGAAGTGTATGGCTATGCCCGCTCGCGGCGGGTGATCTGGCTGGGCTTTATCGCGGCGGCTCTAATGTCGGTTACGTTTATGATCGTCGGAGCTTTGCCTCCGGCCCCCGATTGGCCTCATCAAGCGGCCTACGACCAAATTTTGGGCCTTACCCCACGGATTGTGCTGGCCAGCCTGATCGCCTATTGGGCGGGAAGTTTTGCCAATGCTTATGTGCTGGCCCGCATGAAGGTGTGGACCCAGGGGCGCTGGCTGTGGACGCGCACGATTGGCTCCACCTTGGTTGGGCAAGCAGTAGATACAGGATTGTTTGTGGCGATTGCTTTTTGGGGGGTGTTTCCTGGGCTGGGCAGCTTGATCCTCTCCAACTACCTATTCAAGTGTGGGGTTGAGGCCCTTTGTACACCCCTAACCTACGCCATAACCGACTGGCTGAAGCAGCAGGAAGATGTCGATTACTTTGATGAGGCAACAGATTTTAATCCCTTTCGGCTGGAGTCAGCTTCCAAATAGAATCTCAGCGAGGGATCCTGATTTTGGTATAGTCTAGAGCGTTATCACATCCTGCTGCTGGCGCCCACTTAGCTTGGCCAGACTAAGCAAGAATTCCTAGGGGTTGCCAGAAGTTTTTATCCAAGACAGAACATTGCCATAGGGGGATCCAGATGATGATGCTCATTTTCCAAATTGCTTTGTTGGTGCTGGTGCTCTACAGCTTGCTGTTGGTGGTGGCGGTGCCTGTGCTGTATAGCTCCTCTAGCGACTGGAGCCGCGGTAAGAATGTGATTTTGGTGGGATCCCTGCTTTGGGTGTTGATGGTGATCGGGGTAGGGCTGCTGAATTTCCTCAAGTGATTTGGGACGGATCCCGGCAAAGACTCCAGCAAAGCCTGAATTAGGATGGTTAAGCGCGGCTTTGCCGTGGAACACAACCCATTCAGGGAATCCGTCTTAACGGAGCGGGGGGGGAATGGCAGTTTACGAAGGCAATTTTGTTCAGACAGGCGATCTGCGTCTGGCTATTGTCATTGGTCGTTTTAACGACTTGATCACCGGCAAATTGTTGGAAGGCTGTCAGGACGGGCTGAAGCGACATGGTGTGGATGTGAGCCCTGAGAGTGAGCAGGTGGACTACTACTGGGTGCCCGGTAGCTTTGAGGTGCCCTTGGTGGCTCACCAACTGGCTCAGTCCCATCGTTATGATGCGATCATTTGTCTGGGGGCAGTGATTCGTGGACAAACTCCCCACTTCGACTATGTGTCGGCAGAAGTTTCCAAGGGGATTGCTGCTGCTGGGTTTCGCACCGGGGTGCCGGTAATTTTCGGCATTCTCACCGCCGATACCATGCAGCAGGCCCTAGAGCGAGCCGGGGTGAAAAGCAATAAGGGCTGGGAATATGCCATGAGCGCCTTGGAAATGGCCACCCTAATGCGCCAAATTACTCCCCTCACCCATAGCAACAACGGATCCCGTCCCCCCCTCCCCACCGGCCCAGAGGCCTTGAGGCCGGGAGTTACCCTGGATAGCACGGCTTACTAACGGCTGGTCAGGCGAGTTAACACCTCGTTAGAACGCTGCACAAACGCACGAGCTGAAGCAGGATCGAAGCTCTTTTGGGTGATCAGAGCCAGATCGTAGATTTGATTGCAGATCAAGGCGATCAAATCGGGATCCCGTCCTTCATCCGAGAGGGTTTGTAGGTTTTGCACCAGCGGATGGGCCGTGTTAATGATTAGGGTGTGCTCCTCCAAAAACTCAAGCGGCTTTTGTTGCAGCACCGCATTCAACTCCTGTAGACGCCGCAAGGCTTCCGGCAGCAGGATCATCGCCGGAACCGATTCTGATTTCAGGGCCTCGGCTTTCACCTGTAGCTTGTCCTTGCCCAGAGCTTGCTTGAACAGATCCACCAATTTTTCGCTTCGGGTTTTGTTCGTAACTGGATCGACAATCTCGGCGGCTTTGTCTTTGTCCAGCAGGGTTTCATCCAGCTCAGAATCCACCCGTTTGAATTGAATACCTTGCTCTTTGTATTCTCGCTCTAGGAAGCTGCTGAAATGGCTGTCGATCCAGCTATCTAGCATCAACACCTCTAGCCCCTGTGAGCGATGTAGGTCGATATAGGCACTCTGGGCCGCCTCGTCGGTAGCGTAGTAAACCCGCTTGTTCTGCTTGTCTTGGGTGCGCTCTAGGTAGCCTTTCAGGGTGAGATACTCCGGCTGATCAGGGGCAGATCCGGCCAAACGGAAGATCAAAATATCTTTAATCTGGGCGAAAAACTTGTCACTGTTCATCGCCCCAAATTTCATAAACAGGCTGATATCTGGCCAAACCTTGACGTATTCTGCGTGGTTTTCTTTATACAGCTCATTTAGGCGATCTGCCACCTTTTTGGCCACATGATCGCCAATACGCCGCACGGTGCGATCATTTTGCAAAAAGCTGCGGGAAACGTTGAGGGGAATATCTGGGCTGTCGATGGCGCCGCGCAACGGCAGCAGGAATTTTGGGATCACTTCCTCACAGTTATCTTGCACAAACACCTGGTTGCAGAACAGTTTCACCTGCCCTTTGGTAGGATCGATGTCTGGGCGCAACTTGGGGAAATAGAGGATCCCTTGCACGATGAAGGGGTAGTCAGTGTTAATGTGCACCCAGAAATGGGGATCCTCCTGGAAGGGGTACAGATAGCGATAAAACTCTAGATAGTCTTCATCTTTGAGTTCAGAAGGTGAGGTTTTCCAGAGGGGCTTTTGCTTGTTGATAACCTCCCCATTTAGCTTGATAGGGACGGGGATGAAGTCACAATATTTGCGGATCAGCTCCCGAATTCGGCTAGGTTCCAAATACTCTTCATCATCCGGGGCGATGTGCAGGGTGACGGTGGTGCCGACGCTGACCCGTTCTGAATCCGAGAGGGTAAACGCGGTCGTGCCATCGCAGGCCCAATTCACCGGGGTGCTGCCCGGCTGGTAGGAAAGGGTATCGATCTCCACCCGCCGCGACACCATGAAGGAGGAGTAGAAGCCCAAACCGAAATGCCCGATGATCGCCTGCTCCGCTTCTTTGCCTTTGTACTTGTGGATGAACTCCTCGGCGCTGGAGAAGGCTACTTGGTTGATGTATTTCTTCACTTCCTCGGCGGTCATGCCGATGCCGTTATCGGTCACCGACAGGGTTTTGGCCTCTTTGTCGAGGGTGAGGAGGATCTCGGGCTCGGGGGGATCTGCCAATTCCCCAGCAAAACTGGCCATCTTCAGCTTGGCAATGGCATCGGCAGCATTGGAAACCAGCTCCCGCAGGAAGATCTCCCGGTCGGAATAGAGGGATTGCTTGATGATCGGGAAGATATTCTCAGTGTGGATCGTGATGGATCCCTGCTCCAGCATGGTCATAGGCGGGCTTAGCACTCAGATGGGCTTAGTGACAATCTACAGAAGCGGGAGAACCCGCGACAAGCCGGCCCTCTTTCCAGAAATCCGCACTCAGAACCGAACTACCTACCCCTTTAGAGTTGAGCGGCCCTAGGCAACGCCTGCGCCTGGTCAATATCCTGTTGTGCCCAATCCTGACCAACTCGAATGGTAATGTCAGAATTGAGGATGCCGGTAGACTCCACCCGCGTTTCTCCAAGGCCAATGGCAGTTCGAATCTGTTTGGCCCCATCCCGATCCCCACTTTGGGCGAGAATCTCCGTTTGTTGCAGAACCTGGGTGCTATCTTCTACAGCAAAGGCTTGGGTAAAGCCCTGTCTGGTTAATTCCTGCACCATGCGCCGCGCCATACCCTGTTCACCTGTGGCATTTTGAACCGCAATGCGCAGCCGTTGCGGAGGAATGCTGGCTACCTCCGTCTCCAGACCAAAGTGAGCCGCCGCCACCCGTTGGATCCCGGCCACATCCGGCAGCCAGTAGCTGGTGGCAAATTCTCCCGGCTGACTAAACCGACCCGGCAACAGCACCAGATCGATGCGATCCCTACCTGAGGTGAGAATGAACTTGGCTAAGCTCAGGACTTCTTCCCAGGTGAGGTTGGTGTCGAGGTTGGCGCGGATGGTTTGCAAAATCTTAGGGATTCGCGGCCAAACCGCAGGGGAGAGCAGTTCCCGGCTCAGGGCCCGCAGCAATTCCTGTTGCCGTTGTACCCGACCAATATCTCCCAGCCCCAAATGATCACGGCGGAAGCGGGCAAAGTGATGGGCTTGTTCTCCATTCAGGCGTTGTAGCCCTGGCTCTAGGTTGATGAACAACTTTTGGGTTTGATCCACGTATTGCATCGGCTCAGGTACGTACACCTCTACCCCACCGACTGCGTCGATCACAGCTTCGAGAGCATCGGTATTGAGGCGAACATAGCGGTCGATTGGGATCCCGCCCATCAAGTCGCTGACCACCTGGGCCGCCAGCGCTGGGCCGCCGGCAAAGTTGGCTGCATTGGCCTTACCGATGCCAAATCCGGGTAACCGCACGCGGGTATCGCGGGGGATCGACAAGACACTGACCCGGCGGGACTGGGGATCAAACCGGGCCAAGAGAATGGTATCGGTGCGGGTATTGAAGCGATCCCGTTCTGCAGGCGGGGGCAAGGTGGGATCCGGATTGTCGGTGCCGAGGATGAGAATATGCAACGAGCGATCCAGGGCGGCAGCCCGCAACGCATCCGGTCGGAAGGCCTCCTGCTGTTCGGCAGTTAGGGTGGTGGGGATCACTGGACGGGGCAACATTACCGCCAAGAGGGCACCGGCAGAGCCAGCTACCACAGCTGTAAGCCCAAGCAATAACCAAAAGATCCCTTGGCGAATCGCCTGTTGACGAGCTGGGCTAACGCGGTCAGGACGGGGAGGATACTGGAAGGAGGACATCAGGTCAGACCGGGCCTCGCGAGCACGTCTCAGGTAAGGTGTGTTCTGTCAGTTACATCAAGCTTAATTCAAAGCCATATTACCCCATCCTTTTCTTCGGAGATACTTTGATACTAGGTTGCCCGCAAAGTGGCCTCGGAGATCCGTTATCTTAGCTACCAATGGGTGAAAAGGGGGCATCTCCTCCCTCTGGGTTCTAGACCGCTGACTATCTTGCTATGCAAGGTGCGGAGCACCATGGGTAACAGGGAAGAATTCTCTGGCTTCCAGCCACGGGGAGTTGTCAAGGATGGGTTGTTGTATGGGCTACTGGGATCCCTGGCTCTTCTCATCTTGGCTCCTTTGCTCTGGTTGCTGAGCACGGCTCTCAAGTCGCCCCAGGAAAACATTTTTGCCTATCCGCCCCGTTGGATCCCGGCTCAACCCACTCTGCAAGCTTTTGAGCGGGTTTGGCAAGAAAATCCTTTTTGGCGCTACGCCTTCAACAGCCTACTGGTGGCTGGGGTAACCGTTTTCACCAATCTCTGGGTATGTTCTTGGGCGGCCTACCCTTTGGCACGGATGACTTTTCGCGGGCGGCGTCTGCTGTTTTGGCTGTTGATCGGCACCAGCATGATCCCCTTCCAGATCACGATGATCCCCCTCTACGTGCTGAGTGTGCAGTGGGGATTACGCAATTCTTATCTGGGGTTGATCCTGCCCTATGCAGCTTCTGCTTTCGGCATTTTTTTGCTGCGGCAGGCTTTCCTGGGGGTGCCTCAGGAATTGGAAGATGCGGCTCGCATCGACGGCTGCTCGAGCTGGGGGATCTGGTGGCATGTGATGCTCCCGGCGGTACGGCCTGCCTTGATCACTTTGGCGGTCTTTACCTTCGTCGCTATGTGGGGGGATTTTCTTTGGCCGTTGCTGCTGCTGGATGACCCGAATCTCTACACCTTGCCCTTGGGGGTGGCGAATTTGGCCAGTGCCTTTTCTGCCGATTGGCGGTTGATCGCGGCGGGATCCCTGCTCTCGGTTGTGCCGGTTTTGGTTCTTTTCTGGGTTCTACAGCGCTATGTCATTCCCACCGACTTGGATAGCGGCATCCGGGGTTAAGGGAGCGCAACCCACCCCACCCCTATCGCAACAGGTGGCTCAGGTGTGGTTGCGGGGGGTTCCCCCTCTGGAGGAGTTGCTGCCGCAAGTTGGGATCCTCTCCCCAGAAGAACAAAGCCGGGCAGAGCGCCTCCAACTGGAAGCAGATCGCCACCGGTTTTTGGCCAGCCGTTTGTTCCTAAGAATGCTGCTCAGCCAGTACAGCGGCTTCCCGCCGGAATCGATTCGGATCGAGCACAGCCCTAGAGGCAAACCCTACTGGAGGGATCCCCCTCAGCCCATTCAATTTAACCTCAGCCATTCCCACAAACAGATTCTGGTTGCCCTAGTACTCAGGCATCGGATCGGGGTGGATTTGGAATGGATTCGGCCGGTACCCCGCTGGCAAGCGATTGCCCAACGCTACTTTTCGGTTGCCGAACAAGCTCACTTGGCCCACTGCCCAGACGGCGAGCGGGATCGCCTATTTTTTCAAATCTGGACGCGAACAGAGGCCCTGCTGAAAGCCACAGGAGTCGGATTAGCAGGATACAAAACCCTGAGCCAGGATCCTGTTTTTGCTACCCAGAGGCACACTTGGGCCATCCTCCCCCTAGCTGTCGGAGCCGGCTATGCCGCTGCTGTTGCGGTAGAAACAGTGGGGGTTGAACAACCCGTGCTGCTGTTTCATCAGGACGAGGGGCGCTGACAGCAGCTCCCCTAGCCTGTGGCGAAGCGTGCCTCTCTCTGCCGAAACCTGGCCGAAAGGGGATCCCTTCTCAGTAAACTGGGGACAAGATCCACATGCTGTCTGTTCATCTGTCTGTGTTGCACGTTGTCCGCATTGCCATGCTGAGTTGGGTTTATCGCTGCCTGTTGCTGGGGTTATGTCTGCTAACCCTTTGGGCGGGGATCCCGGACATGGCCGCTGCTCGGGATCTTTCCAAACAAACCCCACAAGACCAATCTATTCAACTGGGTACTGCCGACAGCCAGTTGATGTTTGTGCCCAAGGATCTCACCTTTCGCAATGGCTCCCTGTACCGTCTGCATCTGAGCAACCCCAGCCAGTTGAAGCACTATTTCACCGCCAAAGACTTTGCCGATGCCATCTGGACTCGCAAATTGGAAGTGGCCGGCGTAGAAATCAAAGGGCAAATTCGGGAAATTGAGCTGAAGCCGGGGGCATCGGTAGAGTGGCAATTTATTCCGCTCAAATCTGGGGTCTATTCTCTGGTTTGCACCATCCCCGGACATGCAGAAGCGGGCATGTTGGGGCAGATCACCATCAGCGATTGAGCATTTCTACTCACCTAAATCAACAACTTGAATCAGTTCCCACAAGGCTCCTTCTCGGTTGGTCAATCCAAGGGATTTGGGTTGTTCCTGCCAAAAGGGGATAGAAAAGAGAAAGACTAAGCCTGGGACAACGCCATGAAACACCTACTCACAGCTGTAGTGGAACGCTTGCCCCATGGAACAAGTCGCCCCTGGTGGCAATGGCAGCAGACGGGATCCCTCTCTAGTGATGCCTTTCGCCGCAAAAAGCCGACTCTCTCCGGTCGGCTGGCAGGTTATACCTTGACGCTTCTCTCGCTCACCGCCGTCCACGGGATCCGTTACTACAATGAGCCGCAACTAACGGTCGGCAGCCGTTCCCCGCAAACGTTTCTCGCCACGGCTTCCGCAGACATCGAAGATGTAGAGGCAACCCAGGCCCGGCAAGC
This sequence comes from Synechococcus sp. Nb3U1, assembly GCF_021533835.1. Taxonomy (NCBI): domain Bacteria; kingdom Bacillati; phylum Cyanobacteriota; class Cyanophyceae; order Synechococcales; family Synechococcaceae; genus Synechococcus; species Synechococcus sp. Nb3U1. The sequence goes on from NZ_JAKFYQ010000001.1 coordinate 76,849, forward strand.
TGAGGCCCGACGACGGGTGGTACAGGCACTTCAAATTAGCAGCACCGCCAACGACAGCATGCGGCAAAATCTGGAAACGGTTCTAGCTGCGGTAGAGGCGGTTCGACAGGAGGCGGGATCTCTGCCCTATGTTTCTGTCCAGTTGCTGTCTCTGCCGACGCAAATCTATCTGCGGCAGCTCCCCCCAGAAGACTGGCAACCCCTTCAGGATCGGGCCCGACAAGAGGCGATTCGTACTCGTACCTCCACCCTGCGATTACAAGAGGATTCCAACCCAGCGGAGCGTCCGGATCAACTCCCCCCTGAGCACCGGGCCAAGCAAGAGTTGATGGAAGTCTGGCAACGGGCCTGGTTGGATGGTTCAGCTACCTTGACTCCGGCGGCGGATCCCTATACCCAATTGGTTACCCAAGTGGAAGCGGCCCAACGGCAATACCAAGTGGCCTTGCCAGCCTTGGAACAGCTGACTCCCCCCGTTCCGGCCACGATCCTCAACCTCGCGGATCCCGATTGGCAACAACTCCAACAGCAGAGCCGCCGTGCCTTGGAACGCATCCAAAAAATTGGCATCGTCGATGGCCTGCCCCGTGAAGTCCGTGCCGAAGGGATCCAAGCCCAACTGGACGATCTCACCTTTCCTGGTCATGCCGCCCAACGACATGAACTGCAAGCACTGGTCTACCAATGGCTGCACCAAGTGTTGATCCCCAACGTCGAGGTGGATCCGCAACGCACGGATCAACGCATTCGCGCCGAGATTGAAAAAGTAGAACCTGTCTTGATCTCGGTCACTGAAAACCAGGTGATCGTGCGGGCGGATCAGATTATTACCCCCGAGATCTTCTTGGTTCTGGATTACTTCGGGCTTACACAGCGCGGAGTAAATATCTGGGGCTTGGTGGGGGTGGCTGGGGTGATGGGCATGAGCCTGGCCATTTTTGTGACCCTGCAAAAACGCTTGAAGCCGGATCTGCGCCGACGGGATCGGGTCTTGATCCTGATGCTCTCCCTGACAGCTCCACTTTTGGCGGCCCTGTTCAAGCTGCAATTCAGCTCTCTGCCCGCAGTAGGGCTGTTACTGGGCAGTTTCTATGGGGCGGGATTGGGCTTGATGGTGGTAGTAGGGCAGGCGTTGTTGTTGCCATTGGTGGCACCCGCTAGTATCCTCGCCTTCGCCCCCTTGCTCTCCGGCAGTGTGGTGGCCTGTGCCTTGGCGGGGCGTTCTCGCTCTCGAGAAGAGCTGGCCCTCTTGGGGGGTGGGGCAGCGCTGGTGCAAATGCTTGCTTATGGGGCGGTCAGCTTGGCTACCACAGGCGGTATTGATCTCCTGGCCATGGCTTTGGCAGGGGGCACCAGCTTGGGGTGGAGCATCGTTGCCTTGGGAGCCAGCCCCTATCTGGAGCGCCTATTCGACTTGGTTACGCCGATTCGTCTGCTGGAATTGGGTAACCCCAACCGCACTCTGTTGCGGCGACTGGCGGCGGAAGCGCCGGGCACGTTTCAACACACGCTTTTTGTGGCCACCTTGGCAGAACGGGCTGCCCAGAAGTTGAACCTGAATGTGGAGTTGGTGCGTACCGGCACCCTCTACCATGACATCGGCAAAATGTTGCAGGCCCGCTACTTCATCGAGAACCAGATGGGTAGTCTCAACCCCCACACGCAACTGGACGATCCCTATCGCAGCGCCCAGATCATCAAGGCCCACGTCAGCGATGGGTTGCGCCTCGCCAAGCAATACAACCTGCCCACAGCCGTCCGGGCCTTTATTCCCGAACACCAAGGGACGATTTTGATCGCCTATTTTTATCACCAAGCCCAGATGAAAGCCGGGGATCAACCCGTTCCACAAGAGCCATTCCGCTACGATGGCCCGATCCCCCAAAGCAAAGAGACGGGGGTGGTGATGATGGCGGATGCCTGTGAAGCCGCCCTGCGCAGCATGATCTTGAGTGATGGGTTTGGCCCTGAAGTGATGGAGCGGGCAAAAGCGACGGTGCAAAAAATTGGCCAGGCCCGTTGGCAAGATGGTCAGCTCGCCGATAGTGGACTCACCCTGGAAGATCTGGAGGTGGTGGCGGATGCTTTTGTGGAGGTTTGGCGGGAATCCAACCATGAGCGGATCCCCTATCCCAATCCAACCTCTACTCCTCCCCTGCCCGATAATTCTTCCGCCCGCGCCGAGTTCCCGGTACTGATCACCCCTTCGACGGGATCCCTTTAGCTAGCGGGTAGACCGGAGGTTGTTCCTAGCCCTGCGCTCTATCCCGTAGGCATAGTGTCGGGATGTACAAAGATGACAGCCGTTACCTTGGCTCAGGGGTGCGTTTTCTATGGTTTCCAACCTATCTTGGGGCGGAGATCCCTGGTAGAACAGACGTGATGCTTGAGCTGCCACAGTGCTATCTAAGTTACTGTCTAAGGTATCTAAATTGGGGTTGAGCCTCAAATCTTTTTCGGCTTCGTCGGGATCCGGGACTAGGTTTCGTTTTCCACGCCGTTTCCGCTTTACTCGCATCGGGCGGCGTTTTGTTGTGATTACTCTCTTGGTCAGTGTCGCCGCCTTTAATACGGGTAATAATCCCCTTTATTTGTTGCTGGGGATGCTGCTCAGTTTGATCTTAATCAGTGGGATGCTCTCCGATGCCACCCTCAAAGATTTGGATGTCAGTCGGCAGTTACCCAGCCGCATTTTTGCCGGTCAGCCCATCTTAGTGGGCCTTACCCTGACCAATCGCAAACGGCGCCTGCCCAGCTTTTCTTTGCAAGTGAGCGAACGAATTGAAGGTCTCAAGCGAGAAGACTGGCCTTCGAGCTACATCTTGCGAGTGGATGCCTGCTCCAGTGTGCATAGTTTTTATCGACATACCTTTCCAAAGCGAGGGATATGGCAATTGCAGGGCTTTGAGATCGCCAGCAGCTTTCCGTTTGAGCTATTCCGCAAGGGGGTGGAAATTGTGGATCCCCAAATGGTGGTTGTGTTTCCTCAGCCAGCACCCGTTCAAGGGTTAATAGTGTTGGATTATCTTAGCGGGGGCAGCCAATTGCGCCCACAACCGGGTCAAGAGGGTGACTACCTCAGCTTGCGGCAGTATCGCCCCCAAGATGATGTGCGGTCAATCCATTGGAAAATCTCTGCCAAACGGGATCAACTGATCACGCGGGAATTGGAGCGCCCTCGTTCCCAGGCGATCACTCTTTGTTTTGAAAATCGCTGGCAGCCTCAGGGAGAAAGCCCCGAAGTGCATCGAGACAAATTGGAACGGGCGGTGGAGCGCTGTGCCGGGATCCTCTTCTATCTCATTCAAGAAGGTCACCCGGTTGCATTAGTAACCTTGCAAGGGCGAACTCGCTTTGGGGTAGATTTGGCCCACCAAGATCATCTTTTGGCTGTTCTAGCCCAACTTACTTTTGTCGGGGATCCCCTTCTCAAAGATCCCACCCCAGCAGTTTCTTTCCCGCTGACCCCTCAGGATCGCTGTGTGCTGGTGGCCCATCGGATCCCTGGTGTAGATGCTGTTCCGGCTCACCTCATTTCGGCGGGATCCCTGTTGCAATTGATCCCGATTGATTGATGTTCTCCCCGACCTAAAGGCATGGGGATTCTAACCCCCGCTTCAGAATGTTCAGTGCGACCTTTTTATCCCGACACACTTCCAATTCACAACGAGGACAATAGACCTCTTGCACAAATGAGAGAGAAGAGAGATACCAGAGGTCACCTAGCGGATAAGGCTATGACCGACGAGGAAGTCCAATCACTATCCCCAGCAGAGTTCAAGCGTCTAACAGGCGTGCGGCGAGAAACGTTTGAGCACATGGTTACCTACTTGACCCCTCACTTGCAGCGGCAAGGACACAGAGGGGGACAAAACAAGCTGAGTGTTGCTGAGCAGCTGCTGATTTGCCTGAGTTATTGGCGAGAGTACCGCACCTACTTTCACATTGCCCAAGATGCAGCATGAATCAACAGTCTGTCGGATTGTCCACGGGGAAAGGATTGAAACTGAGGTTGAATGTCATTGCTGGCATCCACAACTACGAGCTAACCTTGCCGCCCTTAACCTCTGGTTGATTCGTGCAAGAGGTCTACTGACTTTTGGGCATGGTCTGGGCGAATGCCTGCCCTTCAGGAGCATTGGGAGGATTTGATGGATATGATTATGGATCCCAAACAGTGGAAGAAAGCGAGAGACTTAGCTTTACTGTCACTGGCTAGCTACAAAGGTAAGGAGAAAGAAACTGGATCTAACACTGAAACGAAAGATGACGATCCGGATCTGATTGCCATGCCTGGATTCGATTAAACTATTGAACTTATCCTCAGAACGCCATTAGGTGCTTGAGCACTTCATCTATCAACTTATATATTATATATAAGGAGTACACGATGACTTTTCATTTGTTTGGGAACATTTTGACTGCTATGAAACTGCTGCCAACAATCGCGGCAAAAATGAGGGAAATATCACTACCCTACGAAAAATCCTCTGGAAGAACGAAGTCCAAACCACGGTCTTTGCCGAAGCCATTCGATGGGCATTGCGTTACTACTGGCAGACAGCAGGGAATGACAATTCGGTGAATCGTCGCTGGAATGATCAAACCAACGATAACGACTGGCAAACACCTGCGTTTGATCCCGAACTCTACATTGATGATGATGTTTTAGGCTTTATGCGGGCAGAAGGAGCTAAGATGGATGCCTCAGAGGAAAAGCCTGCCAAGAAGAATGGGGAAAAGACACCAAAAGGCACCAAAAGGAACGACCACAGCGCGAAGGGGAGTTTTGGAAGTAACCCGTGCGGTTTCAACTCGGCCCTACAGTGGGGATATCACTTTCAATGCTAAAAGTGGTCAAAAGGGATCCACCTCTCTATATGGCACAGAAGTTCATGCCACTCGCTATCAATACGGGTTTGCCATGACTCCGGCTCGTCTGCATCGGGATGATCGTGTGATTGAGGTTTTAAAAGGCCTGACATCTTTGGGTGAAGTTACCGGAAATCATGCACGTTTTCTCTACGACTTCTCTCCCGATAGCCTGGTTCTACGCTGGACTCACGACTTTTCACCGCGTTTACTTTATTGCTTTGAAGAGGATCCCAATGGAGATTTGACTATGCCCGATTTAGTGCGACGAGTCCAAGTAGGAGATCTCGATCCCTAGGAGCTATGGATTGCCGGAGCCGCTGCTGAAACGGAGGATGGGGAAAAATTAGAGCAGTTGGGTGTTCATGTGGATTCGGGTATCAAATCAACGGTTAACGAGTTAATCAGCGTGATTCAGGAGCGGCTTTCCCTGGAGAACGCAGCATGATTCAGCTTCACATTGAAGTTCCCATCGCCGGCTTTCGCCAATCGCGGGCGCAGGAATATGCAGAGACCTATACTGTACCTCCTTCTGCCACAGTCTATAGAATGCTGCTTTCTCTGATCGGGGAATGGGATCTCTATCGTTACTGTGGAACACAACTAGCTATTGCCCTGCTCAATCAGCCTCATCTTTCGACGGTGATTCGTACCTTTCGGCGATTCAAGTCCAAAGAAATCGGGGATCCCACCAATGCCCGTCCCGATTATCAGCAGCTTTTGACGAATATAGAGCTAGAGCAGGCTTTTGACCATCCTGAAAGGATCGAACGTACCGGAGGGTTGAGTCTGGGGGAAAGCCGCGATTTGGTCAATGCCGTCACCCGAATCACAGATCATCAGTCCTCTGGACAATGGCTTATCCACGATCACGATGGAATGCTCACATTACCCTACTGGGTGGATCATGTGGGATCCCGTGGCACCCGCTGGCAACGGTATTCCCTGTCCCCTAGGGATCCCGATTATCCGGATCCCCCTGAGTTAGCGTGGACTGAGATTCAATTTTCTTGATGTTGTCCTTGAGGTTCTGATGGTTACAACGACCGATCCATTAACAACAGAGAAGAAACTAACGGTGGCAGAATTTCTTGCCCTACCTGAGGGTGATATTACGTATGAATTGGTAGATGGCAAAGCCGTTCCCAAGGATAAACCGATGTCGCCCCAACGATTTCATGCTTCGCTCCAGAAACGGCTGCTGATGATCATTGATGCTTGGTGCCAAGGCAAAGGAGATGTGTATACCGAATTAGCCATTCGCTTACATCATCAACAGCAAGACTGGTTCCCAGTTCCGGATCTCACCTATATCTCTTTCGAACGCTGGCCCGAACAACTGACGACAGATGGATTGTGTCCAGTGCCACCAGAATTAGTAGTCGAAATTATTTCTCCGAGCCAAAGCTTTGGCTCGATGTCTCAAAAAGCCACCGACTATCTTGATGCCGGGATCCCTCGGGTCTGGATCGTGGATGCTGCCGCCAAAAGTATCACCGTATATTATCCTGATGCACCCCCCAGAACATTCATGGGATCCCAAGTCCTTGAAGATGATCTGCTGCCCGGATTAGCAATCATTCCTCAGGATGTGTTTGCCCAAGCCCGGATCCCTTAGATAGGAGATGAAATCATGCCCAGATCTCGCTATAGAGATTCTCTCACCAGAAAATACGATTGAAGAAATCCACAACAAAATTGTCGAATATTTTGAGAATAGATCCCGATTAGAGGCAGAATACGGTACTGTGATTTTCCTCTGATTGCCGTAAGGTGTTGAGCACTTACCACGTATCTACCCACCCACCAAAAGGCATTAACTCCGAGTTGGTTCAGTCTGGATTGACCCAGAGGCGGCAACAGGGATGGGATGGGGTTGTGGTGTTAGAGCATCCTCACTTTTACCACCGCTTTGGATTTAAGTCTGCGGCATACTTGGGTATTCGCTGTGAATATGAGGGGCCGGAAGAGGCCTCCATGATGTTGAAATTGCTACCGGGCTCCTTGCAAGGCAAATCTGGAACTATTCATTATTCATTATGTGGATCCCTTCAAGATCTTGGTATAAATATCTGAAAACTTGATACAAATCCATGCAGATCTATACAGAATGTACTTCCTTAGCCCTCCAATTTCTGGCGCAATTCTGGAATGGCTCTGCGCATCTGACGGTAGCCTGCCCGAATGATCGGATCCGCCTCGTGAAAATCAAAAATACCATATCGACTGAGGTTAGGCTGCAAAAGTAAATCCGGCGGATGTTGCGCCAAAACACTGCGGGTAATGCTCTGCTCCATCACATTCAGGGTGGTGCCGATCACATCAAAAATGTTGGGGCCAGTGGGTTCGTCAGGGATCCACTGGCTGATTTTTTGCTGGATCCCTTCTTGTAGAGATTGATAGCGCTTGCGAATACGGGTGATCAAGTTGGTCTCTTCTTCAATCAATTCTCCTTCTGCATTAAGTCGTTGTCTTCTTTGAAAGGCTTCTTCAATCTCAGTTTCTTCTGGTTGGTCTTTTACAGCTTCAGGATCCATATGGTTGAGGTTAACAGCAATCACAATATCGGCACCCATATCTCGTACTACCTGCACCGGCACCGGATTGACAATACCTCCATCTCCTAGGTACAAGCCTTCATGGGCAAAAGGAGTAAAAATACCAGGAATGGAAATGCTAGCCCGCACCGCATCTGCCATTTTTCCTGAGCGCAACAGCACTTCCTTGCCCGTGATCAAATCGGTTGCCACGCAACAAAAAGGGATCCCAGCCTCTTCAATACATAGCTCTTGTAGATGTTCTGTGAGCAGGTCATAAATCTTGTTGCCATCCAAAAGGCCACAGGTGGGAAACACCACATCAAATAGCGATAGGATCATCTTCCAATTCAGATCCCGCACGAATTCTTCTAGCTCATCCAATTCCCCTGCCGCATAAATGGCCCCAACAAAAGCACCAATGCTGGCTCCGGCAATATAATCAATCGGGATTCCGGCACGTTCTAGTGCCCGAATCACCCCAATGTGGGCCCATCCCCTAGCCCCGCCACTGCCCAGTGCCAACCCAATTTTTTTGCTCATAGTAAGTATGCCTCAAGCTTCCGTTTCGAGAAAGGCTTTCCAGAGTCGACTATATTCCGCTTCAAGTTGAGTTGTAAACTCTTTGGCTCGAGTTAGTGGTGAATTGAGCATTTTTAGTCTCAAGGTTCTCCGCAGCTCCTGAATGCGTTCCTTATCTTTCGATAAGCTTACGGCAATTTGAATATAATCCTCTATCGAATCAGCAATCAAATCTGCAAGACCAAGCCGAGTTAGAATACTAACCCCAACGCGAGAACGATGGTCATTGCCCGTCAATGTAATTACAGGAACACCCATCCACAAGGCTTCGTGCGTGGAAGTGGTTCCGTTGTATGGAAAGGGATCCAGTACGATATCTAAATGTTGGTAACAGGCCAAATGGTCGCGATACAGGGGTTGAAAATCAAGGAACCGAATGCGACTTTCTTCAATGCCATTTTCTGTGAAGCGCTCTAAAAAAGCAGATCGAACATCTGGATTTTGAAAGTGTTTATATTTTAGATGCAACTCACTGTTTTCGATGCTCTGTAATATTGACGACCATACTCTAATAACTTCAGGAGTTATTTTCGCTTGTAATGTAAAACAACCAAATGTGATATGAGAATTAGATTCGCAAGGAGCACCTGCGATCTCAGGAGACTCTTCCTCTGGTTGGTAACAGAGAAATCCTTGCGGGATGCGAATCAATTTTTCTATGTGATAAGCTTCTGTCATTCCAACCGGATCAGCCCATTCATCAGTAATTCGATAATCAATCGTTCTCAGTCCTGTCGTTGCTGGATAGGCAAGCCAGCTCATTTGAATTGGCGCAGGCTTATAAGCAAAGGCTAATAGTTTATTATTGGATCCAGGCGCAGTATGACCAGTCACATCAACAAAAATATCGATCTTATCCTGATAAACAATTTCCGCAATCTCTTTCTCCTCTAGAGAGCTAACATTCCTCCAGAAATCAACATAGGTTTTAAGTCGCTGGGCATAAGTATCTTCTTCAGGGTAAGTAGCGTAGATAACAATCTCAAATCGCTGGCGATCATGATTCTTTATTACTGGCTCAAAGAAAAAACTTACCGATTGTTTAAAAGTATCATGACAAAGATAGCCAATTCTAATTTTTTTGTCTAAATATCTAGAGCTTAACTGCGGAGATCTAAACAAAGTGACTGATTCAACTTGTCGATCCATCCACTCAAGATGCAGATCAAATATATCTTTACAGTTTAGCTTGTCACAAAAAAGACTATTTATTAACATTTGCTGAACAAGAAACTTATTTTTCGGATCAAGAGAACAGGCATTCCTAGCGTAAGTAAATGATTCATCTGTAAGACCTAATAGCAAGTAAATTATTGATAGCATTTGATAGGAAATGATGTCCGGCTTATGAGATAAGATGCTAAGAAAGCTTTGAATTGCAAGCTTGTACTCTTTTTTCTCGAAAAAGAAAATTCCTATGTATCGAATGGCTCCTACTGCATGGGAATTAAGTTCGGTGCATTTGATAAAATAACTTACAGCCTCCTCTTTGCTTCCCAGTTCCCAGGAAATTTGTCCTAATAAATACAAAATGTTCAAATCCTCTGGCCTTTTTGTGAGAATTTCTAGACATAACCTCTTTGATTCTACATAATTTCCTTCGAGAAATAATTGACGCGCAAGATTGATGGAATCCGATAACTGTTTTTCTTCCATAAGTTCTTATCTCTTTTTAGTCGCTTCAGTTAGCGAGCTCTAAACCCAAACCTTTGTTTTTGAGATCTCTAGTTAGGTGCCTGAGCGCTCTCGTAATTCCGTCGGCAGATAGTTGCGTTCCCCCAAAACTTCCAGAAGTGGGCCGTACCGATCAAACTTGATCACGCTAAGGGAAGCAGCCAAAACCTCAATGCGGTCTCGATAGCGACCCAGATCAATGCCCAGTAGGCTGCATAGAATAACCCGAATCGTGGCTTTGTGGGAGACAATCAACACGTTGCCATCTGTAAATTTTTCCTCGATCTCCGCCATAACCGGCATGGCCCGATTGGCAATTTGTACAGCCGTTTCGCCACCTGTGGGTGAGTTCCAAGCGGGTTCAGTCATCCAACGCAAGTAGTCTTCGGTGTAGGAGTCTCGCACCTCCGCGTGGGTTTTGCCTTCCCATTCGCCATAGTGGATTTCCTGTAGTCCATCCCGCATTTGCATCTCTAGCCCCGTCTTCTCTGCTAGGGGTCTCAGGGTGGCTAGGGTACGCTTCATGGGGCTCACGTAGAGAGCTTGCCAAGGGATCCCTGCATAGGCTGTGGCAAAAGCTACCGCCATCTGTTCCCCTTCTGGAGTCAGGTCAGGATCCAAAGCACCACAAAATCCGCCCGAACGGCTGTAGGGGGTTTCGCCGTGTCTGAGGAGATAGAGTCTCAGGCTCATGAGTATGCTCCGCTGTGGATCCCAGTTGATTTTTGATTTTCGTTACTATAACCCCCGAACCTTAAATTCTCCTTATCTCCAGTCAGGACGGTGATTGGTGGTGGGAATGTAAATGCGGCTGCCTGCCCACTGCAATTTTTCTCGTAGGGTGCGAAAGTAGGAGAGATTTTCTTCTAGGATCATCAGCTTAGCCACGCTAGGAGCCTGTTGGATCTCCACCCATTGGCCTGGGTTCACCGATTGGGCCAACACTCCATCCGTCCAAAGACGGGTCAACCCTTCCGCATCCGAAAGGGGCCAAATTTCAACTTTCGCTGAGCCGCCGATAACAATCGGACGACTGGACAAGCTGAGGGGACAAATGGGGGTAATGGTGATGACCTCCAGGGAGGGATCAATAATCGGGCCATTGGCAGCCAAGGTATAGGATGTGGATCCCGTTGGCGTTGCCACCAACACCCCATCGCCATGGTACTGATCCAAAATCTCGCCATTCACCTCAATTTCCATAATCGCGGCGGGCAGCCGTTCCCGGTTAATCGGCTTCAGGCACATCTCATTCAGGGCATAATACACCTGGCTGACGGGGCGCCCCTGTTGTTTTCCCTCGCCACGGGTGGCCAGCGGATCCCCTTGTCCCAGTTGCGGTTGTTCCAAAATTTGGGCTTGCAACATCATGCGCGGCTGCACAATAAAATCTCCAGCTTGGATGCGATCCCAGGGATCCTCCCGCAGTACCCGTTCCGACTGGGCCAGAAACCCTAACCTACCCCCAGATTTAATCGGCAAAATCGGGATCCCATGGGGTGCCAAGTAGCGGGCTGCCGCCAACACGGAGCCATCTCCCCCCAGCACCACTGCCAGATCGATCGGATCAGAAGTGGCTTCCAAAAAAACTGGGTAAGGATTGTGATGCAAACCTGTTGGAGCCGTCAACACCGTCACCCCACGATGGCGCAGCTGTTCGGCACACACCTGACAAGCGGCCTTGCTCTCCCGATCCCCCTCTTTGTAGGCGATGACCACCAAGCCCAAATCCATTGTTCACCTCTTGCAGGGATCCCTGTGTCCCGAAGGGCACTTTGCTAATCATCCATCCCCAAGCCGGCAATTGCCCAGACCGAAAGGGATCCCCTACACAAAACCAGAAAACAATCCATTTGCCAGCGAGGAGGATCACCGCAACCCTCCATCCGCCGTCACCACCGATAACCCAGCATCTCTCTATAACTTGAGATGTGACTTGAGATGTCGGCAACTCCCAAAAGACGAGCCAACCCAGGATCCCTGAGTTCAGCCACCCGAATGGGCAAGACAGCTCCAGTAATTCGGTTTATTGTATGGACATCCTCACCCAAACCGCCCCTCCTAAAGCGTCCAAACCCATGACCTCAGAGCTAACCAACTGCATTTTGGGCGATCGCTATCTACTGCAACAGGAGATTGGTGGCGGTGGCATGGGATCCGTCTTTCGGGCCTTGGACTTACAAAACAACCGGCAAGAAGTCGCTGTAAAGGTCTTGTATGCTCCGATGATGGTGGGCCGAGGGGATTCTCAAACTGACTTGAACCGCCGTTTTGTCGAAGAGATCCGCGTCAGCTCTTTACTAGGACAGCACCCCCGCATCATCAAAGTTTTGGATCATGGCCAGCAGGGTGAGCAAGCCTATCTGGTCATGGAGTACCTGAAAGGGCAGGATCTGGCTAAGTGGATCCGATCCAAAGGGGCCTTACCGGTTCGACAAGCGATTCGGCTGGCCCTGCAAGCTTGTGAAGGTCTGTATTATGCCCATACCTTTCAAACCCAATTGGATGGCCGGGAAATTCGGGGGGTGATTCACCGCGACATCAAACCCAGCAACCTGTTTATTGAGCAAATTCTCCAAAACGGCAAACCCATCACCCAACTAAAAATCCTTGACTTTGGGGTAGCCAAAACCTTGGCGGATCAAACCCTCAGCCTTGGCACCCAAAAAGGAGGGGGGTTTATTGGTACTGCCCGCTATGCCTCTCCCGAGCAAATGCGGGGTAAATCTTTGGATGCCCGCTCCGATATCTACTCCTTTGGGGTGGTGCTTTATGAAATGCTGACGGGATCCATGCCTTTTCAGTTGGAAACCGACTCTCTGCACAGTTGGATCCATGCCCATTGTTACGAAACTCCGATAGAAATCAACCCAAACACTACTTCCCAGGCAATTCCTCCTGCTTTAGCAGAAGTGGTGATGGATTGCCTCAAGAAAAACCCGGATGAACGGCCCCAAACCATGCGGGAGTTGGGAGAACGATTGTTGCAAGCCTATGACTTAACCGTAGTGACCCAAGTGTCTCCAAGTCAGGCCAGCACAGAAATACTTCCCACTGGGTCAACCACAACGCCTTCTCCCTCTAGTGGTTCTGAATGGCCACGCCGAACCTTGGGAAGAACAGGTAGAAGCACAGGCTCTACTGCAGGGGGATTCGAAGATATCCGCGATGAGGATCTGGATCTCATTGAAGACGAACCCGTCTTCTCTCCTCCTACAGGGCCAGGGATCCCTTACTACATCACCGACCGGGAACTCTTACCCTCTGCTTCGCCTTCCCAGCCCTTGCCAGTAACAGAAGACTCCTCCGCATCACCTGACACCAAAAGAACTCCATCCACAGTTGTCCAAGCCGGTAGCAGCATTCCATCTCCCCCACCACCGCCCCCTGCTCCTCCCCCATCTGAACCTCCCCCCATCTCAGATAGCCCTCGCACCCATCGACTGCCTCAACCCGCAACCAAGACGGTTTTACAACCCTCGGGCAACGGCCTGAAGTGGGTCATGGCAGGAGGATCCCTGGGCGTCGTGACGCTGTTGGCAGCCTTTTTCCTGTGGCCCCGTCCGGAGGTGATTGAGCCTGAGCCCACCCCAACTCCTGTTCTCACACCCACTCCGACCGCAACACCTACCCCCCCACCTGAGACAACTCCAACACCCGAACCTACTCCCGAAATTACGCCGACCCCGACTCCAGCTCCAACGCCCACCCCAACACCCTTGGCAGAGTATTATCAGCGCCTGGATCTGTTGGCTAACGAAGCGGTGACCAACCGTAATTGTCAACCTGCTCTGGATTTCATTCAGCGGATTTTACAGGATTACCCGGATCAGCAAGCTCGACTGGAAGAGTATCGCCAGCAACTGGTTCCCCGTTGTACTCCGACCCCGCCCCCTTTACCTCAAACTCCGACTCCTACGCCTGTCGTAGCAACACCCACACCCGTTCCACCCCCTCCTCCCACCCCGACCCCAACACCAGTGCCACCCACTCCAGTACCGCCCACTCCCCTTCCTCCCACCCCGACCCCAACACCCACTCCTATTCCCACATTTACCCCTCTTCTTCCCCCCACGCCTCCCTCGACTCCAACGCCCGCTCCCACACCTGTTATCACACCTGTAACAACTCCCACCCCTGTGCCAGACCTAGCTCTGGGTGGACAATGGGTCTATGAGGGAGGATCTTTTGCCTGGCAGGGATCCACCTGTCGAGTCAATGCCACAAGTGGGGTACGAGAAACGGTATCTATCAGCCACAATGGAGGCCAGATCAGCATTACTTCCCCTAGCTTGCGAGAGCGTAGCGGCCAGTTCAGTAACAACCAATTTTCGGTAACTGGCAGAGCAGGAGGCGTTGGCACACCCAACATTACCTGGAGTGGTACCGTCAGTGCAGATGGGCGCTCCATTCGAGGAACAGCCTCCTGTGGTAGCGCAAGCTTCCCGATTACTCTGACCCGGCAGGGCTAAATTATCTTTATCTAGATCATCTAGATTCATCACGTGGCATTCAGCTCCTAACGCTTGGAAATGGCTAGTCGCTGATTCGCCTGGCCTCCCAGGGCTTTTACCAGATGGCGACAGGCTCCAATAAAAAAGTCCAGGAGTAGGGATCCCGGGCTTTTCTGGATTACTGGTTCTCGTGAGGATCCCTATTTGTTGAAAGGCAACCAGGGATCCAGAGTGGATTCAAATGCCGATGCCACCCCCTCGATCACCACCCCCACCCGCTTCACTGGGGGGCTTCTGCTGCTGTTGAGGACGAGGAGGAGGAGCAGCAAACGTTTCACTGACAACCTGAAGGGTGTAGGCACCCCGACCCGGGCTACCAGGGCCAGCCGCCGGAGAAGCATTTTGGGCCCAGTAGCTTTGCACCTGAAGCAGATAGCACCGATCTTGACGGACTGGAATGGTCAGCTCAGAGGTGGTGAAGTTGCCAGGGGCAGCATCATCATTGACAAAAATGAGAGACCGATCCAAGGTGCGGTTGCTGTCGAAGCCGCCGATTTGCAACAACGGATCGAAGACAGGGCTGGTGAGGCGAATCGTTACTCCAGTTACATTGGCAGCGGAAGGGAAATAGAGGAAGCCCTCGGAAAAGAAGGTGAAGGTACCCGCCGGTGGAGGATTTGTCCGCGCATTTTGAAGATTGCCAGCACCATCAAAGTAGAACTCCAGCAGGCTGTTTGGCCCCAGGGATCCACTGCGGCTATCCCCCTGCCGTTGCAGACCAATAGAAGCGAAAAGCTGTGGGTTAAAGGCTTGCTGGCAAACATTAACTAAGGGTGGCGGAACTGTACCCCCTCCCCCTCCCCCACAACCAGCCAAAACCAATGTTGAAGCCAAAAGCCCAGAGAAGAACTGCCGCCCCTTTTGTGTCAGGGATCCCTGTTGACCCCCAGAAACCTTAGATGTTGACATAAGCACTCCTCCAGACAATTGATGATTCGATTCGCACCTCCAGAATACGATGAACTTAGAGCTCCAGGACAAGCATGAAGATCATTGACAATTTTCACCAGAGTCCTCATCTTTCTGACCCCAAAGAGTCTAATTTTTGGCTATGGAAGGTTTGGCGAATTTGGCGGCGAGAGAGCTGGCGATGCCGAGGAGGGATTTTTTTGTCACTGCCACTACCGTATCCAGGTTCCTGATGGCCTTGTACAGATCCTGGTATGGAGCCTGATCCCCGATGTTGGAATTCTTGAGCTTCTTGCAAAAGTTGTAGATACAGTGAATACCGTTCCCATTGTGGATCCCGAACCCTACAGCCCGGCTCTTGATCGTGCAAACAATCTCGAAACTGACAGTTACCAACTCGCTCTCTCACCTCTGGGAAGCATTGAATTAACTCCACCCCCTTGCGCTGCGGGATCCCTTCTAGGGCATTAAAGCCTGGAGAATCGGCGATCCAGCCCCCCTCCGGCAGCGGAAACAGCTCCACATGACGGGTGGTATGACGACCCTGACGCAACCGCCCAGAAACAGCCTGAGTTGCCAACTGAGCATCCGGCAACACCTCATTCAGCAGACTGGATTTACCCACCCCAGAAGGGCCCATCACCACCGAGATGTGCTGCCGACACCTATCCAACAGCGCCAGGATCCCTAGTCGAGTCCGGGCACTGACCAGCAAGGGAGCATATCCCCAACTCTGCAACCGATTTATCCAAAACACAGCCACAGAGGGATCCACACCATCGGCTTTGTTGAGAATCACCTGCACTCGTAACTGGCTAGCTTCCGCCTGTACCAGCAAACGATTAATTAGGTGGGGATCGGGATCAGGCTCCGCTAGAGCCACCACCACCAAGGCTTGGGTCAAGTTAGCAATAGCCGGTCGATGCAGCTGAGTCCGTCGCGGCAGGATCGACTCGATCACCCCTCGTTCTGGCCAGAGATCCGAAGCACTTGGGGGCAGGCTTACCTCCACCCAGTCCCCCACCATCACCTGCTGCCCAGTTTTTTTTAATTTGGCCCGACGGGTACAGAGAATTTCCACAGGGATGGGCTTTTGGGCTGGAAGATGGGCTTGGATCTCGGGGAAAAACCCAGCCAGAGCTGGATCAAGCCACACTCGATAAAAATTGGCCTGCGCCGCTCGTACCCAACCGATGTACGTGTTGTCGGCGGAAACCTCACCCTCCGAGTGAACAGGTGTTGGAAAGTTCATGCAGACTCAGGGGTGCCTCGACGTACCCAGAGAATGTGATGCCCTTCCGGGGCTGCCTGTTGCTTCTCAATCTGATGTCCAGCCATGGCCAAGCTACTGGGCACCTGCTCTAGGGGTTCCCCGGCATCCAACCAGAGTTCTAGCAGCTCCCCCACAGCCATCCGTTCCAGCCGCAGCTTCGCCCGCACATAATTCAATGGGCAAGGGATCCCTCGTTGATCGAGGACAAGCTTGACCGCTGGAGAAGATTCAAACCCAGTCTCTGAAGTCACTCTGAAGTCATTCCTCCTCACGCTCCCGGTTACCGGGCATTTGGGCGAGCCCCCGCAGCAGGCCCCCTAAGAAGCCATCCCGCTTGTTGATACGTTCTCCATGCAACTCCGCCAAGCGCATCAGCAGATCTCGCTCTTCTGAGCTAATGCGGGTTGGGATCTCCACCACCAGAGTGAGCTGGTGATCGCCACGGGCCACCGAGTTGCCAATCCGAGGTACCCCCTTACCCTCCAGCGTGAGTACCGTACCCGGTTGAGAGCCGGCTGGAATGGTCAACTCCACTTCTTCCTCTAGGCCCGCTTTCGAGTCTACGGTGGGTACTGAGACCTTTGCCCCCAAAATGGCTTGCAAATAGCTCACCCGCACTTCCGAAAGAATGGTCAGGCCATCCCGCTGGAAATCGGGATCTGCCTCCGTAAACAGGTAAACGTACAGATCCCCAGGTGGGCCACCCCGCCGACCGGCGTCACCTTCTCCAGAAACCCGTAAGCGGGTGCCGCTATCCACCCCGGCAGGGATATTGATGCGCAGTTTCTTGGTGGTTTGGGCCAAGCCTTCGCCATTGCAGTTGTAGCAGGCTTCTTCCACGACTTGGCCAGAACCAGAACAGGTGGGGCAAACCGAAACTTGGGTAAAGCTGCCGAAGGGGGTACGAGTTGCCCGGCGCACTTGGCCGCCGCCGCCACAGGTTGAACAGGTTTTCACATCTGTGCCGGGCTTAGCGCCACTGCCCCCGCAGACGGGACAGGTTTCCAGGTGGCTGATGCGAATTTGCTTTTCTCCGCCGAAGATGGCCTCGAGAAACTCCAATTTCAGGTCAAAGCGCAGATCATCCCCACGCACCGGCCCATTGCGGCTGCGGGCATAACCAGTACCTGCCCCCGAAAAGTTGGTGAAGAAGCTCTCGAAAATATCGGCAAAGCCACCCATGCCGGCAAAATCTTGGAAACCACTCGCTCCGGCAGCAGCGCCCCCTAAGCCGGCCTCACCGAAGCGGTCGTAACGGGCTTTCAGCTCGTTGTCGGAGAGCACTTCATAGGCGCGGTTGATCTCCTTAAAGCGATCTTCAGCACCGGGCTCTTTATTGACATCTGGGTGATACTTACGGGCCAACCGTCGGTAGGCTCGCTTGATATCTTCTTTGGAGCTATCGCGGCCAACCCCTAGGATTTCGTAGTAGTCACGAGCCATAGAAGCGCTTCAGAGGGATAAAGATCAAATACACTCAACAACACAACTTGGCAGGCAGCGCAACAGCCCTCTTGCCGGAACAAGCCCGCAAGCGATGGAACAGGGGTGCATCTTCTCTCGGGGATAACCTTTAGCGAGCACCATAGATCTCGCTACCCATCTCCAGGAGGACAACCCGCAGATCTTCCATTGCATTCCGTAAAGTTGCTAAATCTACGTTATCATCTGCCAGCAATGCCCTCAATGCGCCCGCCATCTGGGCGCCCCGTTCGATTCGGGTTTCGCTGAGGCGGTTGCCGTGTTCTTCAAGGGTTTTGTCGTAATTGTAGAGCAGGGCGTCGGATTGGTTGCGGGCTTCCACCACCTGCTGTCGGCGTTGATCTTCTTCGGCATAGGCGTCAGCTTCCCGGCGCATCCGCTCGATCTCAGTACTGCTGAGGCCGCCGTTGTTGGTGATCTTGACACTCTGCTCAATGCCGGTTCCTCTTTCGCGGGCGGAGACCTTCAAAATCCCGTTGGCATCGATATCGAAAGACACCTCGATCTGAGGGACACCGCGAGGGGCAGGCGGGATCCCGGTCAGTTGAAAGCGACCCAGGGTTTTGTTGTCGCGGGCCATGGCTCGCTCCCCCTGCAAAACGTGGATCTCCACCACACTTTGGGCATCCGTAGCCGTGGAGAAAATTTGGGTTTTGCTGGTGGGCACGGTGGTGTTGCGGTCGATAATGCGGGTGAATACTCCCCCCAGGGTTTCTACACCAATCGAGAGAGGGATCACATCTAGCAAGAGCAGATCTTTCACTTCTCCGCCCATCACCCCCGCTTGGATCGCAGCTCCGAGGGCCACTGCCTCGTCAGGGTTAACCGAGCGATCCGGGGCTTTGCCTTTGAAGATTTGTTTGATTTTGTCTTGAATGGCGGGAATACGGGTGGATCCCCCCACCAACAAGACTTTGTCGATGCTTTCCGCAGAGACCCCAGCATCTCTCAGGGCTTGCTCAGTGGGTTCGGCTGTGGCTTCCACCAGATCCCGCACCAATTCCTCAAATTTTCCGCGGGTCAATTCCACTTCCAAGTGCTTGGGGCCAGAGTCGTCGGCGGTGATAAAAGGCAGGTTGATTGAAGTGGCTTGGGTGCTGGAAAGCTCGATCTTGGCTTTCTCGGCAGCCTCCCGCATCCGTTGCAGGGCCATGCGATCCTGGGAGAGGTCGATCCCTTCCATTTCCATAAATTCGCGGGTGAGCCAGTCAACAATTTTTTGGTCGAAATCGTCGCCCCCTAGGTGGTTGTTGCCAGCAGTCGCCCGTACCTCGAATACTCCACTGCCCAGTTGCAAGACGGAGACATCGAAGGTGCCCCCCCCTAAATCAAAAACCAGAATGCGCAGATCTTGATCTTGCTTGTCTAACCCATAGGCCAGAGAGGCAGCCGTCGGCTCATTGATGATGCGTAGCACCTCTAAGCCAGCAATGGTGCCGGCATCTTTGGTGGCCTGTCGCTGAGCATCGGTAAAGTAGGCAGGAACGGTGATCACCGCCTGGGTGACGGGTTCTCCTAGGTACGCTTCGGCATCCGCCTTCAGCTTTTGCAGGATCATGGCGGAGATCTCCTGCGGAGTATAGGCGCGATCCTGGATCGCCACTTCCACCATGTTGTCTCGGCCGGGGATCACCTTATAGGGAACCCGCATCCGCTCTGCCTCTGTTTCAGCAAAGGTGCGCCCGATGAAGCGTTTGACACTGAATACAGTATTTTCGGCATTGGTGACTGCCTGTCGCTTGGCCAGTTGCCCCACCAAGCGAGCGTTATTCTTGGCAAACCCGACGATGCTGGGGGTGGTGCGACCTCCTTCGGCATTGGTGATGACCACAGGCTGGCCCCCTTCCAAAACCGCCACACAACTGTTGGTGGTTCCCAGGTCGATCCCGATGACTTTGCCCATAGTCCCCTGTCTCAGTGCGTCAAGTCTCAGCCCAAGAGCGTGATTTCACGGATCATGGGTTAGAAGCATTCTGCCCAAAATCCTCTGAAAACCTTCAGAGGATACCTGCACCTCATGTAGCCCCACTGTAGCGCCTCTGAAACCATTTAGACCCTATCTTGTCAAGGTTCAATTCATTCATTTTCTGGGGGCAGACTTGTTTCTGGCTCGGGTGAGGCCTCTGGGGTAGACGACTCTTGGGCAGGGATCCCTTCATGGGCAGTGGCTTCGGCCTCAGGGCTTCCTTCGGATACCGCCACCATGGCGTGACGAATGACCAGATCTCCCAGCTTGTAACCTGCTTGATACTCGGTGACCACCACGTCCTCTGGGTGTTCACTGCTGGGTTGGCGGGCAATGGCCTCGTGCAGATTGGGGTCGAAAGGTTGACCCACCGCCTTCATGCGGGATACCCCCATCTTTTTCAGGGACTCCACCAGCAGACGGTAGACACTTTGATAACTGTTGTGCAACTCCCGCTCTCGGTCGGTTTCTAGCTTCACCTGCTGTTGGGCTCGCTCAAAGCTATCTACAACCGGTAGGATCTCCAGCACAAACTTTTGCCGTTCCTTTTGGCTAAATTCCTCCTTTTCCCGTTGGGTACGGCGCCGGTAGTTTTCAAAGTCGGCATAGAGGCGCAGATAGGATTCTTCTTTCTCCTTGCTTTGCTGCCGGATCACTTCCAATTCGTGCTGGAGCTGCTTCAGGGCTTCGCTCTGGGCGAGGGTGGGTTCGGCACTGGTTTCCCCTGGGGTAGCACCGGTTTCTGCCTCACTGTCTTCTAGGATCAGCTTTTCCAGCTCCGCTTCCACATCGATCTCCTCTTCCTGTAGTTCAGGATAGGCATCTTCTGGGGCCATCGGTTGCTTTTCTTCAGAGGTCATGGGTTGAATAGGCAGAATGTGAGCAATTGGTGTGATATCAGCGGATCCCTGGTTGGGCAGACTTCGAGATCAGACGTCAGCTGAGCCGAACCGGGCCGCTGCGCTGATCGTATTCTACCGACTTCCCTCGAAACCAGTGGGATGAATAGGGGATCCCTTCGGGGTCGCCCCTTTTCTAGCCTACCAGCAGACTTTTCTGAGGCCGGCTGAAGCGATTGGGAAAATAGATCTCGGCCAAATCGGGAATCAAGCTCCAGTTGTGGCTGTGGAGGGGTTGTAGGGGAGAGTGGGTGTTGATGTAGTAGACGAGAAAATCGCGGATGCTATCGGCTGAAATCCATAGGGTTTCCGCCTCTTGGAACATGCTGTAGCCACCGCCACCGCCAGCTCGATAATGATTGATAGCCAGACGGAAGGTTTGGGTCGGTTCAACAGGCCGTCCGCGGAACTGCAGGTTAACCAGACGCTCCCCCACCGGGCGAGTGAGATCGAAGCGATAGTCGATGCCGTGGTAGAGGTCGAAGGTATAGCCACGGGCATCAGGGGTAACAACAGCGGCAGGATCCGCCGGGAGATGGTCGGGATCCAATTGCTGAAAATAGCCCGCCGTTTGCTCTAGAGCCCGCCGTAGAATATCGCCAGTTACTTCCAGAACGCAGAGGGTGTTGTCGTAGACCGTGATACTGTAGGCATCCTGCAAGCGAATCGGGCCTGCTGCCAAGCTAGTACTGCTACAAATGTTGACCAAGGAGAGTTCCGCTGGAAAGCCAGCCTCCCGCACTGCTTGTAACTGGGCTTGATGGAGCAGTTCTGCCAGAGGATTGGCCCCCAGCCGTGCAGCTAACCCGCCAAGATAGGGCGCACGGGCATATCCAACCGGCTGATGGACATAGCGCAAGGTGGTCTGATGATAGGGAGCCGTGAGGGCCAACAATTCTGGGTCAGGTGGGATCCCGGCTGCCGAAAGAATATCCACTTGTCCTCCCTGGACTCGCCAACCTTGCCCTTGGGGTTCTAGTTCCAGGCTGACCAGCGACAAATGGGTACCCCAAAAGCCGGGTTGCACCACCAGGGGTTTGGCCCGCTCCAGTCCGGCAATGGTTTGGTGGGTGTGGCCGGAGAGGATGACATTGATGTCCTCTAATTGCGCGAGATTGAGTAGCTCGTTTTCTCCTGTCAGGCTTTTGTTGCTGCGCCAGTCTGAGCGATCCGGTGTCCGCCAATGCTCGGGACTGCGCTGTGGGGGCAGATGGGTGGGGCCGCTGTGCAGGATCACCACCAATACATCCACTTGGGGCCGCAGCAGGGGCAGATAGTGATGGGCCGTTTCCAGAATCGGGGCAAAGTGCAAGCCGACGATGTGATCGGGACGTTCCCAGGTATCGATGCGGGGGGTGGTCAGACCTAAGAGTCCCACACGGATCCCCTGGAGAGTTCGGATCAGGTAGGGCTGAAAGAAAGGATCCCCGTTTTGGCGGAGGATGTTGGCACAGAGCACCGGGCAGTTCAAATCAGTGACGAAGTCCTGTAGAACCTGTGGGCCAAAGTTGAAATCGTGGTTGCCAGGGGTGAAGGCATCGTAGGCTAGGGCGTTGAAGGCCTGGGCCATCGGATGGGGAGAGACCCGTTCCACTTGGGCGTAGTAGGTGGCTAGCGGGGATCCCTGAATGGTGTCGCCACTGTCGATCAACAAGACAGGATCCTGGGTTTTAGCCCGCACTCGCCTGATCAGGGTGGCTAGCTTGGCCAGACCATGCTCCGCAGGTACCCCAGTGAAATAGTTCCAGGGGTGGAGATTAGCGTGCAGGTCAGAAGTATGCAAAATCGTTAATTTCATTCCACCATCATAGAACCACCCATAGATCTCTGTTCCACTGGGTCGACAGAACTCTGTTCGAGTGACCGGGATCCCCCCTATCACTCCCTATCAAAGGAGCAAAAACAATACCTGTACACAGCCCACGATCAAGCCGAGGATCCCTCCCAAGTTGACAATTGTCTGTAGCTCTTGACGCACGATCTGCTGAATGGCCTGTTCCAAGTCGGCGGGAGAGGTGGCATTGACCTTGTCGGTAATCACTTGATCCAAATTCAACACTGGGATCACCTGCGTCATTAACGATTCCAGATCCCGTTCCAAGTAGCGTTCCAACACCAAAGCTAGGTCAGCACTGATCTGATCGATGGAGGTGATCAGCACCTTTGAGTTACGTAGACGCCCCAACACCAGACTGGCTACCTTTTCCCAGTCGATCGTCATGCCCAATCCCTGGAGCAAATCCGGCCCCTGTGCCCGCAGGTAATCTTGGATCCCGTCCCGTAGGGTACGGCGCAACTGGCGCACTGCGGAAACTGGCAAATTTTGTAAAGAGAGGTTCTGCAAGATCTCCGTCAGACGGCGATTGGCGCTGATGTCTTTCAGTAGACCCTCCAAAATGGCCTCGGCTCCCTCGGGATCTTCTAGACAGTAGGTACGCAATCGCAGCAGGGCATTTTTTAGGCCGAACAAGTTGGCCACCACCCAGTAGGATCCCGTCGCTCGTTCTCGAAACTCTTCATCTAGGGACTCAATGTTGCGGTCGGTAAGAAAGTCCACCAAGTTTTGCCGCAACACTTTTGGGGGCAGCGCCTGTTCCCAGATCCACTCCGAGAGCTGTTTGGCTTGCTCACGGCTGAGGCGCAGATCCAGCAGCACCTGGTCGAACAATTGGTTGATCGGCCCCTCCAGAAATTCCTCCTGGCGAGCCAGCACCTTGATCAAGCGCGGTAACGACTCGTTGAACAGATCTGCCAAAATACGGGCCAAGACCTGAGCGGTTTGCTGCTGTTGTTCCGGGTTTTGCAGCCGATCCAGAGCCACCCCCAGCAGCCAGCGGATCCCCGCCTGCATCCGTTCGGTTTGCAGCAGTTTGCGGGCCAGGTTGTGCAGTTCCTCCGGCGTGAGCAGGGATCCCATGATTGTGTTGGCGATCTGCTTGGCCAGACGGGGCTGATTCTGTGGAATTAAACCCGGGGTGAATGGGAGGCGCCGACCGAAAACCCGATAAGGGCGGTAGGGCCGAAACAGCATTTTAATGGCAATGTCATTGGTGAAATAGCCAATCACCAGCCCAGCCAGAGGGGGCACAATGTAGATCCAGAGGGCCATGAGGGAAAACCGAGGGGGCTCTCTTCTACTCTACCGACCAGCCTCAACTCGCTTCAGGGGTCATTGGATAATCAGGCTATCCGCCAATTCCAACTCCACCAAAGTATTGGGTTGCAATGTCACCACTCGGTCGATGTTAGTACTGCCAGCAGCGGCTCCAGCTACCCCACCGGCCAGAATGGGCAGGAAGCCAATGCCACCCGTGAGCACCCCCAAAGCCAATCCCCCAGCTGCGCCATATCCTGCCCCACGGGCCACCGTTGTACCGACATCAGCATTCCGATCCAACCCAACTCGTAGCAGAGGAGAACGACCGCTGAGCAAGTAGGTGGAAGAGCCGATGGTGATGCGGTTGGCCACAAAGCGGCTGCCGACAATCCGTTCTTGGGGATCGGCATTTTCTTCGACCCGATTGAGGGGATCGATCTCGCGGTAAACCGGCTCAAAAGTGCCCCACACTACACTACCTGCTGGGATCACCACCTGTCCAAATCGATCCACCACCGGATCGGATACTTCCAGGTTGCCGTTGATTGTTTGATAGGGCTGGAAGGTGATTTCTCGGTAAACCGTCAAGGGGATAGTGGTGCCGGAGGGCAACTCACCTCGAGTCATCCCCGAGAGATCTCCACCCGGGCTCACGCCAGGCTGACGTTGATAGGAATAGGCTTCTCCTAGAGGGGCTTGGGGGTCAGGAGCTGCCTGCAAAGGCACCACTGGAATCGGAGCCGTACTGGGATCCAAAACCGGAGCGGCGGGATCCGAGCCCAGTTGGGGTACCTGTGGCACAGCCGGCAGGGCGGGTGGGGCAGCAGAAGTTTCGGGAGGCGGGGCTGTTAACAAAGGCAAAGTTGGAACGGATCCCTCGCTGGGGACTGCCGGTTGGGCAGGTTGTCCTGGCGGTGTGAACTCAAACTCCTGGGCGGCAACCGGCGCGATGGCACCGACCAACAGTACCCCGCTCAGCACCAAAGAGGGCCAAGGCAACACAGTCTGCAGCGACTGCATCCAGCTGGCTTGGTTCATGGATCCCACTAGGTCACGACTGGCAGTAGCTTAACATCCCTCCTCTCCGTTGACCACTAAATGTGGGGTATAAATTTATCAAAATAGACCTTGAAACACTATTAAGACTTGACCCGCTAGGGACTGGGGGAAGGAGAAGGTTCGCTCGTTTCCTCCGGCTCAGGAGAGGCTTCCTCAGGGGCTGGGGTTTCGGGTGCAGGAGAGGGATCCCCAATCTCCGGGCTTGTTTCCGGCCCTTCTGTTGCGGCTTCTGCCTCCGGTTGCTCAGCCTCTGCAGGAGAACGGCCTTCCGGAGAGGGCAAAGGCTCTACCACAGGTTCTGCGGTTGGGGTGGCAGTTGCTGCCGGGGTAGGTGTCGGTGTTGCTTCTGGCGTGGGTGTCGGAGTGGGAGTGGGAGTAGGGGTAGGTGTCGGAGTGGGAGTGGGAGTAGGGGTAGGGGTGGCGGTAGCTGCCTGCACCCGGAAAGACCACTGCTGAATGGCGGTGTTGCCACTGGTGTCAGAGATCTGGACGGCGATCAGGGTGGGCTGATTGAGGGGCAGAGGCTCGGCTGGGGTATAGGTAAAGGTGGTTTGGGTGAGCTGGGCCTGGGCTGTCACATCCACATTGTTCACCAGCAACGTAAAGCTATTGAGATCGATCCCTTGAGCATCCTGGAAACGGGCCGAGATCACTGGGCGGGGGTTCTCTACTGTGGCCCCGTTGGCAGGCGTAAGCTCGCTGATGGTAGGGAAGGTGGTATCGGTGATTTGGCCAATCGAGATGGTTTTTTCTGGCAGTTGCACCAGCGTCACCAATCCTCCCCGTTCTAGACGAGCGAAGACAGGTACTTCTGAGGCTCGATCTTGGCTGCGGAAGGTATAGGTTCCCTCGTATTGGCCCGGAAGGGTTTCCTGCAGCGGAATGTTGTAGACAATGCCGGGAATAGAGAAGACCCCCTGCGCTCCCGGGGATCCCAACAAAAACACCGTAAAGGTATCCCCCGGATTGACGGATCCCAAGGGTTCACGGGTGAAGAAGGTGTTCACTTCTGGTGCGGTGGGCAGGGTTTCCACCAGAGGCTCAATCGGGATATCCGGTGTGACCAAGGGCTCGGGGGTAGGGGTGACTTCGGCGATGATCTCGGTGCTGATGCCAGGGCCAGGGATGGCGGCGCCCACCGGCGGATCGAGATTGGGTACCCGCCCCACTTTGGCTAGGGCTTGGTAAGTCAAGGCGGCCACTTCTCCGCGGGTGGCTACCGCTTGGGCATTCAGTTGTACCGGACTGGGATAGAGCACCAACAGACTTTCTTGAGCTGCGGTAGCAATCGGAGCACGGGCGAAATTCGGAACCGCCGCTGCATCCACAAACCCTGCCAGAATCTGTTCAACTTGGTTGGCATCTTGAATGAAATTGTCGTTGGTGGCCGCTTTGGTGAGCACGGTGATTGCCTGGGCGCGGGTCAACACATCGTTGGGACGGAAGGTACCGTCGGGGAAACCAGACACGAACCCTGCCGCCGCTGCCGCGCCAATGGAGGGAGCTGCCCAACTGGGGATCGGATCGGCAAACTGGCGGGAAGGGACGTTGGTATCTAGGCCAAAGGCTTTGGTGACGATAACGGCAAATTGGGCACGGGTAACCGATTCGTTGGGACGGAAGGTGCCATCGGGAAAGCCGCCAATCACCTGCCGCTCATTCAGGCCAGCGATGTACTGGGCACCCCAGTAGGTGCTGATATCGGACAGTTGCCCCCAAACGGGATCCCCCACCAGAGCTAAGCTGCCACAGCTCACCACCAGAGCCGCTGTCTTCCAACTGTGCCAAAGGGAAAACTCGCGCATCGTTCACACCTCAAAGGTTGTCTTTCGGATCCTCACCCCTACTATCCACCAGAAGGGATCCGGAATCCATTCCTACAAACACTACCTTCGGACGGAAAAACCCAGAAAAAGTTCTCTACTGGGGTAGTTTTTTCCGTAATACCTTTCAGCCAGTGCAGGCGAATCTACTGCCTGACAAGGATCAGTGCTCCGCACCGCTGAAACGACCTGCTTAGCTTCATGTCTTACATGAAGTCGGGGAAAAACCTGTATCAAGGAGCGGGATTGGGATAGCGCTGATGTACTGCTTCGATCTCCGCCAGCATCTCTGCGGATAGCTCCACCTGTAAGCAACTGAGGTTTTCTTTCAGCTGCGCCAAGCTAGTCGCCCCAATGATCGTGCTCGCCACAAACCAGCGGCTGCGCACAAAGGCTAAAGCTAGTTGTGCTGGGGTCAAGCCATACTTTTGGGCAATGTTCACATAACCCGCCACCGCCTCCGCCACATTGGGTTTCAGATAGCGCTGACCAAAGCTCTCGAACAAAGCCAAACGGGATCCCTGGGGTTTTACTCCCCCCAAGTATTTCCCCGTCAACACTCCAAACCCAAGCGGACTGTAGGCCAATAGCCCTATTTGTTCTCTACGACACACTTCCGCTAGCCCCACCTCAAATATGCGGTTAATGAGGTTGTAGGCATTTTGAATGGAGACCACCTTGGGTAGACCTAACTGCTCGGCTAGGTGGCAAAACTCGCTCACACCCCAGGGGGTTTCGTTGCTCAGGCCGATGTAGCGAATCAACCCCGCCTGCACCAGTTCTGCCAGGGCTTCCAGTTGCTCGGCAATGGGAACCGTAGGGCGCTCCCGGCTGGGATCGTAAGAGACTGCCCCAAACTGGGGTACATAGCGATCTGGCCAATGGATTTGGTAGAGGTCGATGTAGTCGGTTTTCAGGCGTTGCAAACTATCGGCCACCGCTTGTCTAATGTTGTCGCGGGTGATGGAAAGGGATCCATTGCGAATCCAGTGCCAGGGCCGACCGGGGCCCGCAATTTTGGTAGCAATAATCAGCTGATCCCGCTGTTGATGGTGCAGCCACTCGCCGATGTAGCGTTCGGTAGCTCCCTGAGTTTCCGCTTGGGCGGGCACAGGGTACATCTCGGCAGCATCGATGAAGTTGATCCCTTGTGCTAAAGCATAGTCCAGCTGTTCATGGGCCTCAGCTAGGGTATTCTGCTGCCCAAAGGTCATGGTGCCCAGACAAATCTCTGAAACCTGCAAAGAGCTATGGCCGAGCGGGTGATAGCGCATGGGAAGTCTCCTGAATAACTCTTGCAAGAAGAGTTAACATAAATTCAGTACAAATCCAAACATTTGATGAAGGGATCCCTGGAGCAACCCAAACCCCACGTGGCGTAAAGCCAGCTCTCTAGCCGCAGCTCCCGGCTGATCGCGCATCGCCCCGATCAACTCATTGATTACAGCCTTTTCCAGCGATACATACTACAGCGGATGCAAATCAACCCTTTGTCCGACAAAAATTTCTTCTTTGCTTTGTGTTGTCTATAAAGTCGGAAAAGGCTGTATTAGGAAAGCTCTGACTTGAGGATTCTCTGAAAGATGGGGGTGGGGGGCTGGGGTTCTTGCTCAGGGGGAAGTTGCCCCCAGGTAGCATCGGGATCCCAGCGTAGCTGGGTAGCATCGGTCAAGGTAAACCCCAGTTGCTGCAAGATTTTCAGGCTGAGATCCGGCACCAAGGGGGAAAGCAGTACCGCTACCCAGCGCACACTTTCTAGGACGGCATAGAGGATCTCGGCCACCTGTTCGGTTTTCCCTTGTTTGTGCAGCGTCCAGGGGGCTTGTTCATCCAGGTATTTATTGCTGGCCTGGGCCAGACTGAGGGTTTTCTGGGCGGCGGAGCTGAGATCCAGCCGCTCGTAAGCCTCGGCCACGAGGGGGGTGAGGGTTTGGGCCAAAACCTTGAGGGGGTTATCGTCCGGGATCCGGACGGATGGGATGCGGTAGTCCCGGTATTTCTTGAGCATGTTTAGGGTGCGGTTGAGCAGGTTGCCCAGATCGTTAGCCAAATCGGCATTGAGCACATCGATGAAGCGGCTTTCGCTGAAGTCCCCATCTTTGCCCAGCTCAATTTGCGTCAGAAAATAGTAGCGCACCGCATCGGGGCCATATTGGGCGGTCAACTCGAAGGGATCCAGCGTGTTGCCCAGGCTTTTGCCCATTTTCATGCCATCTTTGGTGAGAAAACCATGGCCGAAGACCTGTTTGGGCAAGGGCAACCCGGCAGACATGAGCATGGCCGGCCAATAAATGGCGTGGAAACGGACAATATCTTTGCCCACTAGATGTACATCTGCCGGCCAGTAGCGGCGCAAGGTGTTGTCTAGGATGGGTTCGTCAGCGGGATCCAGAGCGGCACTGAGGTAGTTAATCAGGGCATCGAACCAGACATAGATGGTCTGGCTGGGATCCGTCGGGAAAGGGATCCCCCAGGAGACGCTGGGCCGAGAGATGGAAAAGTCGCGCAAGCCCTGCTTGACAAAGCTGAGCACCTCGTTGCGGCGGCTTTCCGGTTGAATAAATTCTGGGTGCTCAGCGTAGAGGGTTTCCAGTTTCTCTTGATAGCGGGAGAGGCGGAAGAAGTAGTTCTCTTCATCTTTCCATTCCACTTTTTTGTTGGGGTGGAGCGGGCAGAAGTCCCCCTCGAGCAGTTCATCTTCGTCTTTGAATTCTTCACAGGAGACACAGTACCAGCCCTGTTGTCGCCCGGTGAGGATGTCTCCTTGATCCCAAAGCCGCTGAAAAAAGTCCCGCACGATGGCTTTATGACGGGGATCCGTGGTGCGAATGAAGCGGTCATGACGGATATTCAAGAGTTGCCAGAGCTTGACAAACTCGGCGGAGAGTTCGTCACAGTGCTGCTGCGGCGGGATCCCGCGTTCTTCAGCGGTGCGTTGGATCTTCTGGCCATGTTCGTCAGTACCCGTCACCATGAGTACGTCTTGTCCTCGCAGGCGATGGTAACGGGCGATGGCATCCGCGATCATCGTGGTGTAGGCGCTGCCAATATGGGGGGCAGCGTTGACGTAGTAGATCGGGGTGGTGATGACGAAGGTGGAATCCGGCATGAGCAATTGGCGAAGCGTTCTCCCATCATAGAGGTCAAGAATCCAGATGCGAACAGACTCTATTTGTTATCAACTGTTTCAGTCGTTCCCTTCCCTTTTGCTTTAACTGTTGGGCCTGAATCCTGCTTTGGGGGAGAGTTATCGGTTTGTCTCTCAGAAGATCGATCGAGGAGATTGCTTTTTGTTGGACTAGGATCAAGGACTTGGCAGATAGGCCAACCATCCCTTGTTCCTCATCAAGATTTCATTTAGGGTGTATGTTCATTTAAGGTGTATGGGCCAATGCAAGTGTCCTCATCCGGGAAGGCTCAAAGTATTTCCTTCTCTTGTTGTCGCAAAGCAGCTTGACGGTCATAGGGGCTTTTGCCAGCAAACAACCCCATCAACGGCCCCAAAATTGCCCCAAACACAAAGCCACCCGCGTGCGCCCAATAGGCAATTCCTCCCCCTTCCATGCCAATGTTGGTGGTCATCTGCAAGCTGGCAATGCCATAAAAAGCCTGCTGCACAAACCAAAAACCTAAAAATACCCAGGCCGGAACATAAATAGTCGTAATAAAAATACCCAGAGGCACCAGAGTCAACACCTCGGCCTGTGGAAAGCGCAAAATATATGCCCCCAACACCCCGGCGATTGCTCCACTTGCCCCTAGCGAAGGGATGGTGGATTCCATGTCAAAAAACCATTGGGTTAAAGCTGCTAAGGCGCCACAAGTGAGATAAAAAACCAGGTAGCGCACATGGCCCAAGCGATCTTCGACATTGTTGCCAAAAACCCACAAAAAGAGCATGTTTCCGGCAATGTGTAAAAAGCCGCCATGCAAAAATTGTGATGTGAATAGGGTTATCCATTCCGGACGCAGCGAAGAGGTGACTTCCCCTTGGAAGCTGGCCGTTAACTCCGCTGGTACCACCGCCCACTCCCGGAAAAAAACTGCCAACTCCCGTGGTGAAAGGGTTAACTCATAGATAAACACCAAGATATTGAGGATCAACAGTGCATAGGTGACATAAGCTGTGCGGGTGGTTGGGTTGCGATCTTGCAGTGGTACCACGGATGGGATCCCCTTGACATCCTCTCCAGCCTAACCCGTTCATTTTGGTCTTGCCCTGCACAACTCAGGATCCCGGTCAGGGGTTACACTGGGATAGCCTAACGGGTCACTGATTTTGGTCTGGATCCCTTGTCAGTGAAGGAATCTTAGCCATGCCAGCACAACCAATCGAGGAATGGATTGATGTCTGAGGTTGAAAGCCCAACTGCCCCGCTCAAATTTTTGATCGTTGAAGATCACCCAGAAGTAGCCCAAAACAATTGCGAGTGGCTACAACGGATTGCAGCGGATGCCCAATGCATTACGGTAACCAACCCCATGGATGGGATCCTGCGCTTGCAGCGAGAGGAGCCGGATTTGGTGGTGTCCGACTTGCTCTATGGCCAAACCAGCGGGGAACAATCTGCCGAACCGGGGCTAGAGTTTTTGCGCCATATTTTCGAGACCTATCCCACCTTGAATGTGATGGCCTACTCCAGTGAGCCGTTGCTCCTGACCCCCTTGGTGGGCCTGATCAGCAAGCACCAGGGTGGATTTGCGGCTGTTAACAAGATGGAACGGCGCACCGTGTTTTTAGAGGGGGCCAAAAGTGCCCTGAATGGGGAGTTACGGATGCCGCGTGAATTGCGTGGTCTGACCAAATTGACAGAGCGGGAGATCGAAGTCTTGAATTTACTCTGTAAAGAAGCCCTCACCGATCAAGCGATTGCTGACCGCATTCATACCAGTAAGAAGACTGTACAAAACTGTATTCAAAGATTAAAAGAGAAGCTAGATATCTTTGAGTCTGAGGATGAGATCAATGCCCGTGTTGCCATGTGTATGACAGCCGTCCAGAAAAAAATTATTCAATGGTAATTCTTGTCAAAGATCAAAGATTCTGTAAACCCTTAACGAGAGCCTTCAAAAATGGGGGATCTATCCTCTGAAGATCCTCTGAAGAAACCTTTTCACAGGAGGCTTTTTTATGGCTTTTGTAGCTCTTCCCCCAGGAGCCCAAAGCGATACCCTTTGCCATATACTGCATGAATCAACTCTGGGGATCCGGGCAGGCGCAGGCGACGACGCAACAAACGCACTTGGGCCGCCAAAACATTGCTACTGGGTGGCTCCTCGCCCGCCCACACCTGCTTATAGATCTGGTCATGGGTGAGCAACTGTCCCGGATGAGTCATGAAATACTCCAGGAGGCGAAATTCTTTTTGCGACAGGCTGATCATTCGCCCTTGGCGATAGGCGGACTGGTTTTCCCGATCCAACTCCAAATCCCCCAGGTGCAACCGTGGGATCCCTTCTGGGGATCCCGCCCGCCGCAACAAAGCCCGTACCCGTGCCAACAGCTCCCGCAACTCAAACGGCTTCACCAAATAATCATCCGCCCCTGCATCTAGCCCTTGGACGCGGTCATCCAGAGTATCTTTGGCAGTTAAAAACAGAATCGGTGTGGCGCGATCCACCTGCCGTACCCGCTGGCATAGAGAAAGTCCTGACAGCCCTGGCAACATCCAATCCAACACCAGCAGATCGTAGGGAGGCGCTGGGGAAGTCTGGGTGTCCGCAAGGGATCCCGTTGTCTGGAGGAGTGCCCAGGCCCGCCCACCGTCATAGGCCACATCCACCCTGTAGCCCTCTCGGGTTAACTGCTGGGCCAACGAATCCGCCAGCTCTACCTCATCATCCACCAGTAAAATCCGCATCATCGCCTTCTGAAGGGAAAGGGTCTGAGTGTTCTGCATCAGTTGCCTTGATTTGTAAAGACAAATCGTACAGGCGTCGCCGCGTCCAAATTTGGGATCCCTGCAAACTCTGGGCCAACTGACGGCTGGCGGTCGAACGAGATAAACCTCTAGCCAGCAACTGGGCCAGTTCCTGTCGAATTTCAGCTTCTGAGAGTGGTTTTCTGAGGCCCTTGTCTGAGTTGGCATACCCCTCGATCAAGAGGGTGAACTCCCCGCGGGGAGGCTGAGTTTTGAGATGCTCCAGAGCTGCGGCCAGGGATCCCCGCCAAAACGCTTCGTGGAGCTTGGTCAGCTCGCGCGCCAGTACCACCTGCCGATCAGAGCCAAAACAGGCGATCAGGTCTTGCAGGGTTTGGCAGATACGGTGCGGGGCCTCGTAGAAAATCAGGGTGCGCGGCTCTTGGGCCAATTGTCTGAGGTGGGCTTGCCGCTGGCTGGGTTTGCTGGGCAGAAACCCTTCGAATACAAAGCGCCGCGTCGAGAGACCGGAGGCGATCAAAGCCGTCATGGCAGCCACCGGGCCGGGTATGGGCACCACCGGGATCCCTGTCTGGATACAAGCGCGCACCAATTCTTCCCCCGGATCAGAAATGGCCGGTGTACCGGCATCGCTGATCAAAGCCCCCGACTGCCCCACCGACAGGTATCCCAAGAATTCCGGGATCCGCTGGGCAACATTGTGCTCGTGATAGCTAATCAGGCGGGTGGAGATCTGAAAATGCTTCAGTAGCTGCCCGGAATGACGGGTATCTTCTGCAGCTACCCAATCCACTTCTTTGAGGATGCGTAGGGCCCGCAGGGTGATGTCTTCGCGGTTGCCGATCGGGGTGGCCACCAAGTAGAGGCTGGCGGTGGCGTGCTCCATCCCAAGGCCCCCAAAAGTTGAACCTACAATGAGATTTTAATTCCGAGCGTGAATAGGTGTTCCTCCGAGCCTGTGTTGGACGACCGGGGGTTCTGCATGGGGATCCCTCTCTTTAGGCCAGCGTTTCTATGTCTGTTGTCAACTACCTGCGCATCAGTTTGATCGACCGTTGCAACTTCCGCTGCCAGTACTGTATGCCCAGCGAAGAAGAGTTGGCATGGCTGCAAACCCCAGAGCGCCTCACCGATGCGGAACTTCTCACCCTGATTCAAGAGGTCTTTTTGCCCCTTGGCATCGATCGCTTTCGCCTCACCGGCGGGGAGCCGCTGTTGCGACCGGGCTTAGAAGATTTGATCCATACCCTGTGCCACTTGCCTGGAGTCGAGGATGTGGCCCTGACCACCAACGGCTTTAACCTGGCCCAAAAGGCCCAACCCCTGTACGATGCTGGTTTGCGCCGTATCAACATCAGTCTGGATTCCCTCCATGCCGATACCTTTAGGCAAATCACGGGGCGGGATCGCTGGCGGCAGGTTTGGGCCGGGATCCAAGCCGCTCACCAAGTGGGGTTCGATCCCCTCAAATTGAATGTGGTGGTGATTCCTGGTGTCAACGAAGGGGAAGTAGAGGATCTGGCCGCCCTCACCCTAGAGCGGCGGTGGCATGTGCGTTTCATCGAGTTTATGCCTATCGGCAACGGCCCCCTCTTCGACCACATCGGCTGGGTGAACTCAGAAACTTTGCGGCAACGGATTCGCGCCCGCTTCGGCCTAGAGGCTGGATTTGTGGCGGGCAATGGACCAGCGGATGTGTTTCGGATCCCGGGGGCACAGGGCACGTTGGGGTTTATCAGCCAGATGTCTGAGTGCTTTTGTGATCGCTGCAACCGTATGCGCTTGTCCAGTGATGGTTGGTTACGACCTTGTTTGCTGAATGAATCCGGCCAGATCAACCTCAGGGATCCGCTGCGAGCCGGGATCCCTGCCGATAGGCTCCGTCAGCAGGTGCAAGATTTGCTGGTGCTCAAGCCGGAAATCAACTTCAAAGGACGGGATAAAGGTGGTCAGGGATCCTACCAGCGCACTATGTCTCAAATTGGCGGCTAACCTAGTACCCCAACAGGGGATCCACTTGCCCAATCAAGGGTTCCCCCAAGGCAAATCGACGCACATTTTCCTGAACCCGCTCCGAAAGCATCGGGATGGCCATCGCTTCTGTATTGGCGGTATGGGGGGTGATCAGGCAATTGGGCAAGCTCCACAGCGGGTGCCCATCCGGTAGGGGTTCGGGATCCGTTACATCCAAGCCAGCCCCCCGGATCTTTCCTTGCTGGAGCGCCTGTACCAGATCCGCAGTCACGATATGGCTGCCCCGCGCCACATTTACCAGCCAGCACTGGGAGCCCATCACATCCAATTCCGGTTGGGCAATCATTCCCTGAGTTTCTGGAGTCAGGGCCAGGGCCAAGATCACCCCATCTGCTCCGGTCAAGACCTTTTGGCGTTCTGGCAGCGTTACCACCCGTGTTGCACCCACCACCGGATCAGCCCTGCGCCGCACCACATCGATTTCACACTGAAACGGTCGCAACAACTGGATTAGCACTTCGGTAATGCCCCCCGCACCGCAGATCACCACTCGCCGCCCAAATAAGCTCACTCCGGATCCCCGCTGCCAGCTCTGGGCCAAAGCCCGGATTTTGAAGTCTCGCAAACCCGCCAACAGTAACGCCAGCGCATGTTCGGCCACCGGCTTGGCATACACCCCTTTGCCACAGGTCCAGACATAGGCCGGATCCAAAACCCCAGCTCTGGCAAAAGGCTCAACCCCCGCCCAAGGCAACTGAATCCAACGGATCCCGGGGCCCTCCGCCAAACAGCGCTTCAGGTTCGTCACATCAAAAGCATCAGCCCAAACCAAAGCCTCAGCTTCTGCCACAGAGACGATTTGCCCGCCACCGGCCAAAACGGCTTCTCGGATCCAGGGGCGGATCCCGGTGGGTTCTACGGCAATGCGGGTGCCCTGTACGCCCATCGTGCTGCTTGTTCTGAGCTCATCTTTTGCCAGAATACTGGAGGATGCCCTTGTCAAGGTTGATGGGTTGAACTCCCCAGTCGGCCTGGAAGTGTTAAGGGATCCCAAAAGGATGCCGCGGATCCCCATCGGGCTCGATAGCGTAGAAGCTGTTGCAAGCCTTCATGAGCGGGAGCACTACCCAATGACCCCTTCCGAGTTGCTGACATTGGTAACGTTGCTGTTTCCCGGCATCCTGCTGTCGCTGATTTTGATGGCGACCTTTGCAGCAGGGGGATGATCCTTTCCCCGCTCGGTCAAACGGGGCATTCTAGAGTGGATCAGCAATGCCAAACGATCCGATACCCGTGCCAAACGAACCGAAGAAACGGCTCGTCTGGCCAAGGATAACCTGCGGGCCAACCAGTGGTGCTGAACGAATTGGGAGTGAGCGGAAGGCTGGGATGAACGGTTCGGATCTGGCCAAGACGGTTTATGCTCAGGCCAAAGGAACTGATGGGCCAGACAAGATAGGCTTTTGCCCAGGGATCCGCCCCAGAGCTGGGTCTAGGCAGGGAGGCAAAGATATGTTCAAAAAGGCTCAAGGTTGGCTGGCGGCAATGGCTGTGGTACTGGTTCACACGGCTCCGGCGCAAGCCCAGATGGTTCCTGCTCGCCTGGTGCAAGGGATCCCGTTATATCAAGAGGAAACCTGGGTCGGGGGGAATCGGATCCCGGTTTCTATTTTGACCCTTTCGCCATCGGCCGGTCGCCTGCGCCCAATTTGGGCTGAACCGACGGGGTTGGTGGGCCTACGGGAGCTGTCCTCCTTTGCTGGCGAACAAGGCGCCTTAGCCGCCATTAATGGAGGCTTTTTTAACCGCAACACCCGTCAGCCACTGGGGGCCATTCGCTTGGAGGGCCGCTGGATTTCTAGCCCGATTTTGGGCCGTGGAGTCGTGGCTTGGTCGGATCAAGGAGCGGTACGCTTCGGGCGGCTGCAGATGCACGCGGAGCTGCGCAACGGTATTGGGGATCGCATCCCGCTCATGGGCATCAACACAGGCTATATCGTCGCCGGGATCTCGCAATTTACTTCCGATTGGGGATCCACCTACACCACCCAAACCGACAATGAAACCGTTCTCCAGGTGCAAGAGGGACAGGTACAGGCCATTGTTCCGGCGGGCTTGGCGGGCAGTGTCAGTGTGCCGATTCCAGGGGGGGGCTATGTATTAGCGGCCCGGGAGTTAGAGGGATCCCTGGAAGCCCAAAAACTGGTCGTCGGAGATCGTCTCAGCATTCACTTGGCTTTGGATCCACCAGAGCTGGAAGCCTATCCTCACCTCCTGGGGGCCGGGCCTTTGTTACTTTTGGATGGGCAGGTGGTGTTAGATGCCGAACGGGAGCGGTTTCAGCCGACTTTTCGCACTCAGCGAGCAGCTCGTAGCGCCATTGGCCTGTTGGAGAGCGGACATTTGTTGTGGGTTACAGCAGGCAATGCCCAGGAAAACCAAGGGCTCACCCTGCTGGAGATGGCCCAGTTGATGCTGCAGTTGGGCTGTCGGCATGCCTTGAATTTGGATGGAGGCAATTCTTCTACGTTAGTGCTAGAGGGAGAAGCTGTGAATTGGGAGCGCCCATTCTTAGAAGTTGGTAACCCTGAGAATGCAGCGGATAATGGATTGCCGGGATCCCGGCGAATTCTACCTAGGGTTCACAACGGTCTTGGCTTTTTCCCACTCTAAAGTGCAGCCTTTTCCAGCGTTACCTAATATAGCAGATTCAGATCAATCCCTTGCTCCATAAGGTTTTTGGCCTAGCTCAAGGGCCTGTGTAAAGTCGGAAAAGGCTGTAAGCATTGTTGCAGGGATCACAAACCACAGCCTGGGGATCCCCTAAACTCACCTTGTCTTTACAAGTCTTCTTTGGGATCTTTGGCCTCATGACAGCCGTTCTCAAGCCCAGCACCTCTACAGGCTGGCTGACCGCCTGTAT
This sequence comes from Synechococcus sp. Nb3U1, assembly GCF_021533835.1. Taxonomy (NCBI): domain Bacteria; kingdom Bacillati; phylum Cyanobacteriota; class Cyanophyceae; order Synechococcales; family Synechococcaceae; genus Synechococcus; species Synechococcus sp. Nb3U1. The sequence goes on from NZ_JAKFYQ010000001.1 coordinate 114,315, forward strand.
GGCCGAATGGCAAGAGATCGAGCTGATCACAGACAGTACCCAAGTGGGCAAACTCTCCCAAGACTGGCACCATTTCAGCCCCATTCTCAGGGAGCAATTGGCAGATAAACGGGCCCATTTCGTCGCTCGCCCTGTTGATGAGGCCCAAGTGATTCGCATCGCCCGCACCTGCGCCCAAAAGCGGATCCCGATCACCCTGCGAGGCGGTGGCACCGGCAACTACGGGCAGGCTGTCCCTTTGTACGGTGGTGTGGTGTTGGATCTGTCGCGTATGCAGCGGATCGTCTGGGTGAAGCCGGGTTTGGCCCGGGTAGAAGCAGGAGTCCGGTTGACAGCACTGGATAAAGAAGCCCGTAAAATGCACTGGGAGCTGCGCATGTTCCCTTCCACGGCGGCAACTTCCACCTACGGTGGCTTTTTGGGAGGGGGCTTTGGCGGTGTTGGCTCCGTGAACTACGGCATTTTGAAAGAGCCCGGCAATGTGTACGCGGTGCGGGTGATCACCCTAGAAGAGGAACCTCGGATCCTGGAGTTGCGGGGATCTGAGGTGGGACAAGTCACCCATTCTTGGGGCATCAGCGGCATCATTACGGAGCTGGAAATTTCCTTGGCACGGGCGCAGCCCTGGGCGGAGTGCATCATTGCCTTCTCGAACGTGATGGATTCGGTACGCTTTGGGTTTGATTTGGCCAATGCCCCCGGGATCCCCACCCGCTTGGTCAGCCAGCATGCTTGGCCGATCCCCAGCTACTTCACGGCGCTGCGAGAGCACATTCCGAGTGGATCCCATTGTGTGCTGGCTATTTTCATCGAGCCTGGGTACGAAGCTCTACAAGCCCTGGCCCAAGAGCATGGGGGCACCCTCTGTTGGGTGAAGGCTGCCGCAGATGCGGGCAGAGGCACCACCCTCACCGACTATTGCTTTAACCACACCACCTTGCACGCTCGAGCAGCGGATCCAGGGCTGACCTATATTCAAAGTCGCTTTCCTGCTGATCCAAGCGAAAGTTTGCGACTGATCGAGCAGATGATCGATCATTTTGGGGAAGAAGTAGTGATGCACATCGAATTTCAACGGGTGGGTGGGCGAGTTATCGCTGGCGGTGGGCAGGTGGTGCGTTATTCCACTCCTGAACGCTTGCAGGCGATCATGACCTTTCATGAGCAACATGGGGTGACCATTCCCAACCCCCATACCTACCTGTTGGAAGAAGCAGGCAAAAAAGTCGTGGATCCTAAACAAGTGCTTTTTAACCAACAGGTGGATCCCTATGGGTTGCTCAATCCTGGCAAGACCTTATCTCGTCCTGTTTCCAACGGTATCTCTTGCTCTTAAATAGGCCTTCAACCCCTCTGGAATAGCCATAAGTTGTGACTATAGGTTGTGACCGGACGCACACCACGCTAAAAGCCCCCTAACAAATCGGAAAATGCTGCTCTGCACCGCCAACGCGATAGGGTTATGGTATGGGGATGAAACGAACACCGCCTCTTTCGGATCGACCGCTGATCGGCATTACCACTCGCAATCGTAACGACGAGGGCAACTTTATCGCGCCGGGCCGTTACATCGATGCCATTCGGGCTGCCGGAGGGATCCCCATCTTATTTCCTCCGGGCGAGAGTGAACCGCAGGTTTTGCTGTCTTTGGTGGATGGACTGGTGTTGACGGGGGGTGGCGATCTCTGCCCCAGTACCTATGGTGAGGATCCCGAGCATCCCAAGGTGCGCTATGTCAACTCAGAACGGGATCGATTTGAGGTGGCTCTAGCTGAAGCTGTGATGAGTCAAGGGATCCCCGTGTTGGGCATTTGTCGGGGGATGCAGTTGTTGAATGTGGTCAGTGGCGGCAAACTGATCCCACATGTGCCGGATGTGTACGATGAACTGGATCATTTCAACCCAGAAGATCGTAAACCCATTCACCATAAAGTCAGCATTCTCAGCTCGACACGACTGCAACAAATCATCGGTGCCGAGGAAATCTCGGTGGTGTCTTGGCATCATCAGGCCATTTGTGATGTACCAGCGGGGTGGCGTTTGTCCGCTTGCTCTACGGATGAGCTGATTGAGGCGATCGAGCACGAAACGCACCCTTGGGCAGTTGCCGTGCAGTGGCACCCAGAATTTACTTTTGAAGAGGCTGAGCATTTTCGTCTTTTTCAGGAGTTTGTCCGGGCAACCCGTCAGTTTTCACCGCGCTTGGCGGGCATGGTGTCCAACACTGGGCCAACACCCCAGGTGGCTTAAGGGTTGATCAGCGGCTAGTAAGCCGCAATCCGGGTGGATCCTCTGGGGAGCAACACTCGCACCCGATCCTTTTGACCGATTTCGACCATGGGATGAATGCCTGGGATCCCAGCCGGAGAACCTTGGCAATTGGGCGACTGTATGGTGTATCGTCTGGAGCGAACAGATCGGGGGAACTCAGTCCTGTGCATCGAATTGCAGCGGTACCGGGGGGATGGGATCCCTCGCAATCTGGGGTCATCTTTCTAGAACAGGATCCGGCTCCTGTGGTGGTGCTCACCGCAGCGGATACTGATCTGGGTGCGCTGGCAGGGGCGATGCAGCTGCTGCCGCAGGGGTTCCCGGCAGTACGGGCGGCCAACTTGTTGCAATTACAACAGCCCTTGAGCATTGATGACTATGCGGAGAAGGTTTTGCGGCAGGCACGGCTCATCCTAATTCGGCTGTTGGGGGGGCGGGCCTATTGGAGCTATGGGCTGGAAGTGGCCAAACAGGTCGTCGCTGAGGAAGGATCCCATCTGATTGTCATGCCAGGGGATGATCGTCCCGATTGGGATCTGGTTAGCCATTCCACCGTCAGCTTGGCAGTAGCGGATCGGGTATGGCGGTACTGGCTGGAGGGGGGATCCGAGAATGTGGCAGCCAGTCTCTCTTTTTTGGCTACAGAAGTCTTGGGTTGTGTGTATCCGGTAGGGGATCCCCAGGTGCTGCCCAGGCTGGGGATGTACACGCCTCCCACGACTCCGAGAGGGGATCCGGCTGTGGGGATTTTGTTGTATCGCGCCCATGTGCTAGCGGGCAATACGGAGCCGGTGGATCAACTGACCGCAGCCTTGGCCCGACGAGGGTTACAGCCCATTTGCCTTTACACCTCCGGCCTGCAAGAACCGAACTTCCCCCAGGCAATACGGGATCATTTTGGGGGCCAAATTGAAGTTTTATTGAACACCACCAGTTTTTCTTTGGCGCGATTGGACAGTGACCAGCCTGATGTCAGCCTTTGGCAGGCCCTGGATGTGCCGGTATTGCAGGTGATCTTAAGTGGCGGATCCCAGCCCAGTTGGCAAGCCTCCAGGCGGGGGTTGGGGGCGCGGGATTTGGCCATGAATGTGGCCTTGCCGGAGGTGGATGGGCGAATTGTCAGTCGGGCGGTTTCTTTCAAGGCAGTACGACAAGTGGATCCCCGATTGCAGACGGAGGTGATGGCTTATGAGGCCGTACTGGATCGGGTGGAGTTTGTAGCGGATCTGGCGACCAACTGGGTAAGGTTGCGGCGTACCCCCATTTCAGAGCGGCGGCTGGCGTTGATCCTGGCCAATTACCCCAACCGGGACGGGCGGCTGGCCAATGGGGTCGGGCTAGATACCCCCGCCAGTTGTGGACAGATTCTCCAGGCCCTCCAGGCAACGGGCTACAGGATCCCCTGGCTACCCCAAAGCGGAGATGAACTGATCACCTGGCTAACCCACGGCTACACTTATGACCCCCTGGGATCCCTGCGTCCTGTCCAGCAATCCCTTGCGGCACAAGTGTATCGGGAGTGGTTCGGACAACTGCCGGACGAGATCCAGACCCAGCTCATCGAGCAATGGGGGGATCCGCCCCCTCGGGATATTCCGGTTGTGGGTCTACAGTTGGGGCAGGTGTTTGTTGGCATCCAACCACCACGAGGGTATGACCGGGATCCGGCCTTGAACTACCACGCTCCGGATTTAGTGCCTCCCCATGAGTATTTGGCTTTTTATCTGTGGCTGCGACAGGTGTTTGGAGCACAGGCCATCGTGCATGTGGGCAAGCATGGCAACCTAGAATGGCTGCCGGGCAAGGGATCGGCCCTTTCTGCCGAGTGTTACCCAGAGATTGCCCTGGGGCCCATGCCTCACTTTTACCCATTTATCGTCAATGATCCTGGGGAGGGATCCCAGGCGAAGCGCCGTGCCCAAGCGGTAATTATCGACCACCTCACGCCACCCCTGACCCGTGCCGAGTTGTATGGCCCTTTGGCAGAATTGGAGCGGCTCATGGATGAGTATGTAGCGGCAGAACAGTTGGATCCCGGACGTTGTCCTTTGATTCGTGCCCAAATTCAGGAAATAGCCCGAACTGAACATTTGAATGAGCTGTTCAATCTGCAAACGGAGGAGGATCTGAATCGGTTGGATGGCTATCTATGTGAGCTCAAAGAATCCCAGATTCGGGATGGGTTACACATTTTGGGCCGCATCCCAGAAGGAGATCAACTGATCGATTTGCTGGCAGCTTTGGCTCGCTACCCCGGCAACGGCCAACTGGGCCTCACTCAAGCTATTGCCCAAGACTGGGGATGGGAATGGGATCCCCTGACGGCCAATCTAACGGATCCCTGGCCGACCCCTTCCGTGAAGTTGCGATAAAAAATCAAGACAATAAAGGAGTTGATGGGGATCCCCGAATCAACTCCTTTACCGGCAGCGAACTATGGGCGACTGTGACCTACTGAGCTAGCAGCAGCCAGCAGAATCAACAAAAATCAATAGCGGCTTTGGAAATTGCGACGACGATCGCCACCGCTACCACCACCAAAGGCAGGACGCTCCTCCCGTGGACGAGCCTTGTTCACCTTCAGATCACGCCCCATCCACTCTGCTCCATCCAGAGCAGCAATGGCAGCTTCTTCTTCAGTGTCCGAGCTCATTTCCACAAAGCCAAAGCCGCGAATGCGGCCCGTTTCACGATCAGCAGGGATTTGCACCCGCTTCACAGAACCATATTCAGCAAAAACAGCGGTCAAATCCGCTTCAGTTACCTTAAAGGAAAGGTTACCGACATAAATCGACATGAACAGATCTCCGAAAGAGAGAGAGTAACAACAACTGAGATGTTCGGAGAGCCGTCTGCCAATACGAAACGTGAAAACCCGTCAAGACCAGAAGAAACGAACACTGCAACCGACAGAAATCTCGAACTACAGCATAACACAGAGACAGAACCTCACCCACCCCCATTTACAAATGGTCAGGATAGGGTCAGGATCAGGGAGTTTCTTGGGTCACGCCCCCTCACTTAGGGCTCCCAACCGGGTTCATTCCCGATGATTTTTATGGAGCTGACTCAGCGCAACCACAGCCAGGTGAAGCCCAAGGTCAGCACCGTCAGGGGCAAGCCAAAGCGCAAATGCTCCCCAAAGGTGAGGATGTAGCCTTTTTTCGCTGCCGCTTCAACCGTGATCAAGTTGGCCACCGCCCCAAATAGGGTGAGATTGCCCGCCAAAGTGGATCCAGCAGCCAGAAGCAACCATGCGGTGGAATCCTGTCGTGGGATCAAAGACTGCAACAACAATACCGCCGGCACATTGGAGATCACGTTCGACAACACCGCCACACTCCCTAACAAACTCACCGGGGATCCCACTAGCCCCTCCGCCAAAGGCCATAGGCTTGTCCCCCATGGGCTCGCTGCCACCAGCTCCCGCGTCGCCCGCGTCAGGATAAACAGCCCAGAAAACATCACCAATAGGTTCCAGTCCACCTGCCCTAAGAATCGTTCCGGTTTCAACCTGCGGGTGATCAATAACAGGGCCGCCGCCACCAAGGCGGATTCCGCCAACGGGATCCCGGCCACAAACGCTACAAATAGCCCCCCCGTAATCACCACACTCTTGCGCAACAGGGGCGGATAGAGCCGCAGCGGTATCCAGGGCACCTCTGCAAAGGGTTTCAACGAGCGCACCTGGGGGTAGTACAGCCAGAGCAACCCCACCTCCAAGAGCAACCCCACTATCGCAATCGGTGTCATGGAGCTGGCAAATTCCAGGTAGCCAATGCCCGAAAAAGAACCGATCAGAATATTCTGGGGGTTACCGCTCAGGGTAGCGACAGAGCCCAGGTTTGTAGCCGCCGCCAGCGCCAACAAGTAAGGGATCGGGTTTAACCCCAGCACCGTCGTCACCTGCAAGGTTAGGGGAGTGAACACCAGCGCCAGGGTGTCATTGAGCAGAAAAGCCGAGAGCAACCCGCTGCCCAACACCAGCATGATCAGCAGGCCAAAGGGGCTACGGCTGGCGCGAATCAGGCCCACCAGAGCCACCTGAAACGCACCCCCATAAGATAGGCTGGCATTCACCACCATCATGCTCAGTAAAAACACGATCGTGGTCGGATCGATCGCCCCCCATGCCTGCGGCAACGACAAAGCCCCCAAGCCGATCAATAGAGCCGATCCCACTAGAGCAATCGTGGCCCGGTTCATGCGCAATCTGGGCAGGGATCCTAGGCCCAGCCCGATATAGCTCAGGCCAAGCACCAGCCACGACAACTCTTCCACCCCTAGCCTCTCATGCACTGATAAAACACAAAACTTAGCTCAAAAAAGAACCAGCGTTGACTAACAGACCCACGGGTCGGCAGACTCCTCAAGTCGATTTACGTGCGGTGCTCAACGCGATTTTCTACCGTGCCGGCAACGGTATCCAATGGCGAGCTACAGCAGCAGATTCAGGTTAATCCCTCGCTCGATAAGTTTTTTGCCTGGCTCAAGGGCCTGCATGAAGTTGGAAAAAGGCTGTATGCCGATTTCCCCCGTGGTAAACAGTCTCTAAAGGTATTCTTTGTCTTGTAAGCATCGCATCACCTGATGGACACCTTCGGAGATGCTGTGTTCGGCAGTTTTGCAGATCACTTCCGGGGAGTCTGGTGGCTCATAAGGATCATCAATGCCGGTAAAGTTCTGGATCAATCCGGCTCGTGCTTTTTGGTAAAGTCCTTTCACATCCCGGCTTTCGCATACCGCCAGCGGTGCATCTACAAACACTTCAATAAAGTTGCCGATGTGTTGACGAACTTCCTGCCGTACCACTCGATAAGGGGAAATGGCCGACACCAGCACAATCACCCCCTGCCGGGTCAAAAGCCCTGCCACAAAGCCTATGCGGCGAATGTTCTCATCCCGATCCGCTTTGCTAAAGCCCAACCCCTTGGTGAGGTGTTGCCGCACTACATCTCCGTCTAATACCTCCACCGGCAGCCCCCAAGCGCGCAATTGTTGGGCCACGCCTTGGCTCAGGGTGGTTTTGCCCGCTCCGCTCAGCCCTGTAAACCAAACCGTTACCCCCCGCCGCGACATCCGTTGGCTCCCTTACCTTTGAGTCTCGTCAGGATATCATCCCGAAAAGCACGGTGATACACTCGAAGGATTGTGCATCCTACCCACCTTTCAGCTCTCCTTAGCTATGTCACCCCTGTCTTCTACCCTTGTTGAGGCCACCACGGGATCCCCGACAACCGCTGCTCTGTTTGCCGACCATGTGATGTCCACCTACGGGCGCTATCCCCTGACGTTGGTGCGCGGGCAGGGATGTCGCGTTTGGGATGAACAGGGGCGTGAGTATCTGGATTTTGTGGCTGGCATCGCCACCTGCACCTTGGGCCATGCTCACCCGGTTTGGATTCAGGCCCTTACAGAACAAGCGCAACGACTGCACCACATTTCCAACCTCTACTACAACCCTCCGCAGGCGCAACTGGCCCAGTGGCTGACCCAACATTCTTGTGCCGACAAGGTGTTTTTTTGCAATTCTGGGGCGGAGGCCAATGAAGGGGCGCTCAAACTGGCTCGCAAGTATGCCCATACGGTGCGCGGGATCTCAGATCCGGTGATTCTCACCGCTCATGCCAGCTTTCATGGCCGCACCCTAGCCACCGTCACCGCCACTGGCCAGCCCAAATACCAAAAAGACTTTGCTCCCCTTGTCCCCGGCTTTGCCTACATTCCCTACAACGACATTGAGGGTACCGAAGCGGTTTTGAACCAATTTGGCGAGCGAGTCTGCGCCGTGTTGCTGGAGCCGTTGCAAGGAGAAGGGGGGGTTTTACCAGGGGATCCCGCCTATTTTCAATGGTTGCGCCAGGTGTGTACCCAACGGGGCATTTTGCTGATTTTGGATGAGGTGCAGGTGGGCATGGGCCGTACCGGTAGGCTCTGGGGCCACTGCCATTTGGGGGTAGAGCCGGATGTGTTTACCTTGGCGAAAGGTTTGGCGGGCGGCATCCCAATTGGGGCTTTGTTGGCGAAGGACTTTTGTGCCGTATTTCAGCCGGGGGATCATGCCAGTACCTTTGGAGGTAACCCCTTGGCCTGTGCGGTGGGCTTGGCGGTCTGTCGCACCTTGATGCTGGAAAGTTTGGTTTGGAATGCTCAGCAAACAGGGGCCTATTTGCGCCAAGGCTTATCTCGACTGGCGGAACGATTCCCCGAGCTGATCCAGCAGGTACGGGGTTGGGGCCTGATCCAGGGGTTGATGGTGCGGATCCCGGCAGCTGACGTGGTGAAGGCAGCGATGGATTCGGGGCTGTTGTTGGTGCCGGCAGGATCTCAGGTGGTGCGATTTGTGCCGCCTCTGATTGTCACTCCGGCGGAGATCGACCAGGCGTTGGCTTTGCTGGGATCCGCCCTAGAAGGGTTGGCTGCTTCCCATTCAGGTGCAGGAACCTAGCTTTGAGAGGGTTGTTCCCAGGCTTGTTGCAAAAACTCCTGCAACAACTGGCGGGCCGGCTGTTCAGAGCCCTGCGGATCCCTGGCCTGTTCCATCAGGGGCAAAATGTCTTCTGCATAGGCTGGCACAAACCCGGCGGCGGGCCAGAGCAGATCGGAGGTCGAGCGTAGATTCCACACCTGGGATCCCTGTTTGAGCGAGAGAGGCCGTACCCAGAGCATGACTGGGGATCCCGATTGAGTGCCGGAGTTTGACTCAAGATTGTGGGGAGAAGCCTGAATTAGCTCCACGTATAGGGTAGCTTGCCGTCCCTGCAAGGTGAGGATGGGGCGGGGCGGCGACGTGGGGTTCACTTCCACTGGAACAGGCAAAGGGCGACCCTCCAAATGGAGAACGGAATCAACATCATCACCGGAACCACATTTGGCAGGCAGAGAGGGCAACAAGGTCATGCAAAAGCTCGGCAACGTTTACGCAGACTGTTTTTCATCCTAACGGAAGAGATTTTCTGTCTTCTTGCACAGGTGGGTTACCAGGGATCCCCTGCAGTGGGATCCGGCCTGTCCAGGCCCGCGATTCAGGAGCTGGCTCCGTTTGGCGGCGACGATCGATAGGGATCTCTCACTGCTTAACATAAGCACATTCTTCTTGAGATCTGCGCTATTGCGCAGCTTTTTCCGTAAATATTGCTTTCCATTTATTTACAGAGCTTCATATAATCAGGATGCTGAGCATAAGTATTTATTCCTGGTCATGAGCAATCCCCTTGAGTTTCCGTGGCTAACGACGCTAGTGCTCTTGCCGCTGCTAGCAGCCTTTGGGATCCCGTTGATCCCCCAGAGTCGTTGGGTTCGTTGGTATGCCCTCGCCGTGGGGGTTCTGGATTTGGGCCTGATGATCTACGCCTTTGGGCGGCACTACGATCTCCAGAATTTCTCTTTGCAGTTGGCGGAGCGCTACGCCTGGGTGCCTCAAATCGGCTTCGACTGGTCGCTGGCGGTGGATGGGCTTTCTTTGCCTTTGGTGCTGCTGTCGGGGTTGATCACCACCCTCTCGGTTGTGGCCGCTTGGAATGTGACCAATAAGCCACGCCTGTTTTTCTTTCTGCTGCTGTTGATGTATAGCGCCCAGGTGGGGGTGTTTCTGGCGCAGGATATGCTCCTTTTCTTCTTGATGTGGGAGATCGAGCTGGTGCCAGTTTATCTGCTCATCTCTATTTGGGGCGGGCCGAAACGGCAATATGCGGCCACTAAGTTCATCCTCTACACGGCGGCTGCCTCTATCTTTATTTTGGTGGGATCCCTGGCGATGGCCTTCTACGGGGAGGGCTTCAGCTTGGATATGGCCGAGCTAAGCACCAAGTCTTATCCGATTGCCTTGGAATTGTTCGTGTATGCCGGTTTGCTCATCGCTTTCGGGGTGAAGCTGCCGATCTTCCCAATGCATACTTGGCTGCCGGATGCCCACAGTGAAGCTTCTGCTCCAATTTCCATGATCCTGGCTGGGGTACTACTCAAGATGGGGGGCTATGGCCTGATTCGTATGAATGTGGGCATGTTGTCGGAAGCGCATGTGTATTTTGCCCCGGTGCTGGCAGTGTTGGGGGTGGTGAACATCATCTATGGGGCGCTGGCCGCCTTTGGGCAAAGTCACCTAAAGCGGCGCTTGGCCTACTCTTCCATCGCGCACATGGGCTTCGTGTTAATCGGCATCTCAGCTTTCACGGAGCTGGGCATCAATGGGGCGCTGTTGCAGATGATCTCCCATGGCTTGATTGCGGCGGCCCTATTTTTCCTGACGGGGATTACCTACGAGCGTACCCACACCCTTTTCCTGGATAAATTGGGGGGCCTGGCCAAGCAGATGCCGAAAGCCTTCGCCCTGTTTACAGCGGGATCCCTGGCCTCTTTGGCCCTGCCCGGGATGAGTGGCTTTGTTGGTGAGCTGACGGTGTTCTTGGGCCTGACCACCAGCGATGCCTACACGCCCGCTTTCAAAGCTGGGATCGCCCTGCTAGCGGCGGTCGGGATCATCCTTACCCCGATTTATTTGCTCTCCATGCTGCGGCAGGTGTTCTACGGGGCTCAAGATCCGGGCTTGGTGGTGGAAAGCTACCTTGGCGATGTGCGCCCACGGGAAATGGCTGTTGCCCTCTGTTTGCTTTTGCCAATCATCGGTATTGGCCTTTACCCACGGCTGGCTACCCAAACCTACGATGTGACGGCAGTGGCGGTGGCTTCACAGGTGCGCAGCGTATTGCCCACCGAAATTGTGCAGCAACCGTTTTTCCCCTTCCCGATTCAACCGGCTCAGGTGGCGGCTCTCCCCTTGGAAGATTAAGAGATTCGATAGGTACAATCCTTTACTTTCTCAGCAGGAGAGCTGTGGTTTGAGTCGCCTTCAGGCTCAGATTTCAGCTCTTCTCCCGTTTTAAGGATTGCTTTAGAGACCGAGATTTTGGGTGAGAGGGATCCCTTCAAGCCCAAGTTTGGCAGGGACTTCAGTGGTGCTCTGAACGCATGGAGCTTTGTTCCATCAGATTCAACTGCACCACCAACCACCACAGGGTCACATCAGAATAGGTAGCTCGCCGCTTGAGCCGAGAAATGGAGTGTACTGGATTTTGACTGTCGATCATCCACTCAGAAGCGATGATTTGACCACGTTGCTGGGCGTTCATTTGCGCTCCCTCCACTCGCCGACTACCTATATTTAGGATGGCGAATGTCTTCAAGAGCGTGTGAAAAAATATATTACGCACTAGCACGCAACGGCGGCTAACTTTCTTAGCAATTGCAGGCTCCAGGCCCCAAAAACCGCTGAATTGCTTTGCAGAAATACTGGATTTTTTCAGAAAGTGAAAGAAAAACTTCGTAAAAGTGGCAAAATATCAGGCAAGTCGATTGGCCCTTGCTTCATAATTCTTAAGCTTAAGCATCTGCCGATGGTCATATCTATCCACTGACCTGCGGGGCGGTTGCTTTTTCATTCTTCCACCTGAGCACCCACTCAAAACATGCGAGCCACCTCCACTCCTCTTTCTTTCCAGCCCCGTTCTGCTCTTGGAGAAGTGGTGGAGGCGAGTACAACAACCTTTGTGGCCCAATGCTTTGAGCCGGAACGGTTGACCTTCCCTGCCATGCCGGCCCTTGGCAGTTGGACACGCTCCCAAGATGAAGAGACCGGCAACCTTGTCTACGGGGTAGTTTGTCATGCGGCCATTACCCCCATTGATACAGTGCACCGCGCCAGAGCCCTGGGGCTGTCTGCCCAAGAGCTACGGGAACAACAACCGCAAATTTTTGCCATGTTGCGTACCGACTTCCGCTCGGCCATCGTCGGGTTTGTTAGCGAAGGGCGCGTCTATCAGTACCTACCGCCGCGGCCTCCCCAAATTCACCAGCCGGTTTACCGCTGTTCTGAGGCAGAGGTGGCGGAGTTTTGCCGCTCTTTCGAGTTTTTGCGCACCCTGCTGCAGGTGAACGGGATCCCTGCCGATGAGTTGGTGGCGGCCGTGATCCGCCAGAGCTACCGGATCTTGAACCGGGATCGGGACTGGCTGTTACGAGCCGGGCGCCACCTGAGTTCGCTATTGCGGGATGATTACGAGCATCTCAGCGCAATTTTACGAAAGATTGAAGCCTAAGCGAAGAAATATTGAGAATGGCCTTGCCACCTAGCGGAGGGTGGTAGTCTGAGGCGGTTTCCTAATGGATTCATCCCTTTTTGTAACGTCATTTCTTGCTTAAAAATGTTTAACAAATTCAACCCCTCCGACAAACCTTCTAAAGGCAACTGGGCTGGCCGCACCTTTTCTGCTGCTGTAGGGGCTTCAGTAGCAGCTGCTGTCTGCATTGCCCATGGTCAGCCGGCTCACGTGTCTTTGTTGGTAGCCAGTTGCGCGACGGTATTTGCCCTCGTCCTAGATGAGATGGGCTGGATTTAGGGAATTAGGCTCCATTGGTTTTACCTCCGATAGCCAATCTGGGTCTGAAGGAAGGGATCCCCATCTGGCTGGGTTGAGGGCTTGGGCTAGGGGATCCCTTTACCCTTCACTTGAAATAAGGATCCAGTAGTACCGTCCAGCTGTTGTACTTTTGCTCGTATTCATAGGGGCACTGGTCGGCGCGTTCTTCCGGCAACCCGTCCTCTCCGACCAAATCGGCAAATTGGTCTGGGTTGCTGCCGTAGATCAGACAGGCCATGCTGTAAAACCGCTGGGCGCTGAGGGCGTGTTCTCCCCAGTAGGTTAGGTTCTCCATTTCCGCCTCTTGAGCAGCATCAAAGGCAAATTGAGCCATACCAACAATAGCAGCCCATTCTCCTTCCAAGCCGTATTCCAGCAAAGACAAGACGGCAAACTCATCCACCACATCCTCTTCCCGCCCGGTGATCGGCAGCTCGTACTGATCCACCAAGGCATGGCCTAGCTCGTGGAAAAAGGTAAACAGGCCGGAGTTGATCACATGGGCTTCCAGGTCTTCCGGGGATGTGTTCTCATCCGCAAAAAGGGCTGCATAGTAGGCGATTAGCTCGTAGCACATCGAGATCTGCACGGCCTCTGGGTCGTAAAAAGCGTTGACCGTGCCACACTCAGTAAAAACCACCTGGATATCTTGAGGGAAGGCAAACTCCTCATTCAAGCCGGCGATCAGCTCATCAAAGGTGCCATTACTTTCCAGGATCAGGCGCACCGCCTCCAGTTCCGCATCTTCGGTTGCTTCGTAGGTGAGAACCAAATCCCCTGCGTCCTCGATCGCTTGCGCCAAACTGATGGATGGGATCCCGACCCAAGCCAGCATACCCGCCAATATCCCGCCAACCGTTCGACTGAGCCAGCTCGACATACCCCCTCCTTGAGTCGGATCTGGGGGTAAAGTATAACATTTAACTCCAGTGTTCCAGCAAGATCTAAGCTCAACAAAGCCCCGGCCTATAGTTAGGATGAATCGGTGGACTAGCTGACCTATACCCGGGCTAGATGCTTAACCAAAGGGCCACTCGGCGAGTCTGCCATGCTCAGGTGTAAAGTACCTATGGCCGTCAACATAATCTTCAACATAAGTTGACGGGACTGCTGAAGCAAAAGGATCTGTGAGCGATGTAAGCCTGTAGACTCCAGATCTCTTCATGCTTCCTTTGTATGTAGAGTAGAGGTGAACTTGTAGGGTAGAGTAGAGGGTTTTCTGGCCTAATGCGGGTATATTAGGGGCAGCTTGAGCCTTCTGTACCTATTGCGTTTTCACTTATTCTTCACGTTGTCACGCGATTCCAAGCCCATTGCTCTGCATGAAGCTCCGCCAAAAAATTCTCTGGCTCATGGGATCCTCCCTCTTTTGCGGAGTTGTAAGCCTGACCGGATTGTTGCTGCATTGGGGATCCCCTTTTCGGGCGGAATCGGTGCGGATCACGGCCCCAGAAGTCAGAACTTACAGTGTAAACCTCTACGAAGAGTGGGTCTGGTTCTATCTGGTGCTATTGGGGATCAGCCTCGGATCTTCGACTTGGCTGCTGATCTTGGTCGATCAACAGGTGCTCAGTCGCTGGCAGCCTTCTCCAAATGAATTGGATAAGCAGGGCCGAACCAGAGGATCCCTGAGCCCGCAACACCTCAACGCCGCCCTAGAACAACAGGTGCAACAGCAAACGGCCCAGCTGCGCCAGGCCCTCAACTACGAAGCCACTCTCAAACATATCACCGACAAAGTTCGCGACAGCCTGGAAGAAGACCAAATATTACAGACAGTAGTACAGGAGTTGGCCACCCGGCTGGAGGTGCTGGGCTGCGATGCCAGCCTCTACGACCTGAAGATGGGGGTGAGTCGGATCGTCTGTGAATCTGAAGCCGATTTGCCCCCCAACTTGAAACCTACCGTGCCGATCGAAGCCCAAAGTGGCCTGTACAGGCGCCTCTTGGCTGGGGATCTGGTTTTACTGTGTCAACTTCCCCCCACCCAAGTCCGGGATCTCAAAGAACCGCTCTTGTGTCTGGCCTGTCCTATCTTCGACCGCTTAAGTAGCCCGAAATCTCTGCAACTCGGTGAGCAAACACAGCCCAATCGCTTCACGGTTTCCGATGGCGCTTCCCCCGAGCTGGCGATTTTTGGGGATCTGTGGCTGTTCAAACCCATCAACAAAGAGTTTAGCGAGCCCGAGATCCGGCTGGTGCAGCAGGTGGCCACTCAATGTGCGATCGGACTGCGGCAAGCACACTTATACAGAGCTTTGCAGAGCCAAGTAGAGCAGTTGCAGTCGTTGCATCAACTCAAGGATGACTTTCTGAATACGATCTCCCACGAGTTGCGCACCCCCATGTCCAATATCAAGATGTCCCTCTACATGATCCGCAAAACCCAGGATGAGGAGCGGCGACAGCGCTATCTGGATATTTTAGAAACCGAATGTAGCCGCGAGATCGATCTGATTAACGATTTGCTAGATCTGCAACGGCTGGAAGCCGGGGTGGATCTACCCCTTTCAGAACCGGTGGATTTGGCTTGTTGGCTGCCGGCTCAATTGCGCTCGTTCGAGGCCCGTATCGCCCATTATCGGCAAACT
This sequence comes from Synechococcus sp. Nb3U1, assembly GCF_021533835.1. Taxonomy (NCBI): domain Bacteria; kingdom Bacillati; phylum Cyanobacteriota; class Cyanophyceae; order Synechococcales; family Synechococcaceae; genus Synechococcus; species Synechococcus sp. Nb3U1. Next base: position 129,592 of record NZ_JAKFYQ010000001.1, read on the forward strand.
CTACAGGTGGAATGGGATCCGGCTCTAGAGGCTGCTGAGCCCCAACTTTGGACGGACACCCAACGTCTCTCGCGCATTCTGGGGGAGCTGATCAACAACGCCTGCAAGTACACCGCTCCAGGGGGAGAGATTCGCCTGTCGATGACTTCACAGCTTGTTGAGCCTACGGGTCGTCCAGAGGAAACGTACATTCGCTTTGAGATCTCTAATCCTACTCAGATCCCTGTCAACCAACTGCCACATCTGTTTGACAAGTTTTACCGGGTACCGGGCGGGGATCCCTGGAAACGGGGGGGAACCGGGCTGGGGTTAGCCTTGGTAAAAAAATTGGTGGAACAACTGGGGGGTAAGATCGACGTAACCAGCCAGGCGGGCCTGACCACCTTCTGGTTTGTTCTGCCCCAAAACCGACCGCCCTCTCATCCTGGATCGTTGCCCGTATCTGCTGCTCTACCCCAACCTTGACCTTGCTCATAGGGTCTTGCATATGGTCTGGCTCAGGCAGGATTCCCAGCCCAACTCTGCAATCATTGCTTCTGCGTGTATGACCCAAGTTCGTGTATGACCCAAGTTAAGGAGAGTTTTCCCACTGCCCTACTCCCCGACTCTCTGTTCGCTCAGCCTCTTGCAGGCTGATGGAATCCATGACCGCTCTTCCCCTCGTTTCGGTGATCCTGGGCACTCGCCCGGAAGCGATTAAGCTGGCCCCGGTAATCCGTGCTCTGCAAGCCAGTCCCCACCTGCGCACTGAAGTGATCTTGACTGGGCAACACCGGGAAATGGTGGATCAAGTGATGCAGCTGTTCGGCCTACAGCCGGATCGGGATCTGGCGATTATGCGCCCGCGCCAAAGCCTGACGGATATTACCGAAGCCACCCTACGCGGTTTGGAACCCTATTTCAAGGCCAGTCAGCCGGATCTGATCCTGGTACAGGGGGACACTACCACCGCCTTTGCCGCCACCCTGGCCGCTTTTTACCAACGGATCCCGGTAGGGCATGTGGAAGCGGGCCTGCGCACCGACGATCTCTACAATCCCTTCCCAGAAGAAGCCAATCGCCGCCTGATCTCCCAGTTGGCCAGCCTGCATTTTGCCCCTACCCCCCAGGCTCTAGAAAACTTAAAGCGAAGTGATGTGGTGGGATCCCTCTATTGCACCGGCAACACCGTCATCGATGCCCTACTGCAGGTGGCTGCCCAAGGGATCCCTTGCCCGATCCCTGGCCTGGATTGGCAGCAATACCGTGTCCTGTTGGTCACGTTGCATCGGCGGGAAAATTGGGGGGATCCCTTAGTCGCGATTGGCAAAGCGCTGCTGCAACTTTTGGAGGAATTTCCCGATACTGCTCTGCTACTGCCTTTGCACCGCAACCCGGTGGTTCGGGATCCCTTACAGGCTTTGCTGGGATCCCATGGGCGAGTTTTCCTAACTGAGCCGTTGGAGTATCACCTTTGGGTGGCGGCCATGCAGCGCTGTACCCTTATCCTGAGCGATTCCGGTGGCATTCAAGAAGAAGCCCCAGCCCTGGGTAAGCCGGTGCTGGTATTGCGGCAAACCACCGAACGCCCAGAAGCAATCGCCGCTGGCACCGCCCGCCTTGTCGGTACGGGTACCGCTGGGATCCTCAGTGCCGCCCGGGAATTGCTCTCGGATCCCCAAGCCTATGCCCGCATGGCCCAAGCCCAAAACCCCTTTGGGGATGGTACTGCAGCTCAACAGATTTGCTCCATCATCGAGCAGTGGGTTGCCCCTTGAGGCCCTCAAAACTGGGTCACAAAACGTTACGAGGAAAACGGTTTCTTCTGCATTGCTCCCTTACAGTGAAAAGTTAGTCTCAAAGACCCATAGAGATCCAATCATGAGCACGACCCAAACTGCCCCCGCCGTTGTCCGGGTACCGATTGTGGATGCCACCCCGGACAATGTGCAACCCTTCGGCCAACTGTTAGGGGATGATGTGGCCAAGCCCGGCTTGGGGATCCCGTTTTATCAGGGGCGTGTTCTGGAAGGGCAGAACATCGACTTTGAGTACACCGGCAAAGCTGTCATCCGCACCGCCAAGATCCTGCCCGGTTACCCACCCGTGCTCTGGTTGGAGCGCCACATGCGCATGACACAATTGTTCATCGCGCTGGGCCAGGAGCCGTTCATCATGGTGATGGCTCCCCCCAACCACCCCAGCGAAGCTCCCGATCTGGACAAAGTACAAGCCTTGCGCTTTCCGGCCGGCCATGGGCTGCTCCTGCACCTGGGCACCTGGCACGATTTCCCCATCGCCTGTGAGCGCCCGGTGGTAGTGCTAACGGCCAACTCCGACGAAGTGGTGGAAGCCTTGGCCAGCATGAAAGGGGCCCACGAAATGAATCAAGGGGATGTGTTCAAAATTTCCTTGCCGCAGCGGCTGAAAGCGGAGATCCATCTGGAGCTGGTTTGAGCCCCAGCCTTGGGTCTTGTCCAAACGGGCTTTGTCAAAAATGGAATTCGTCCGGCCCACGCAAGGAGCGATACTGAACTGAGACTGACTTTTTTCTTGCACACTTTAGATGCTTATAACTGGCATGATCTCCTTCTCCCGTCCTGATGGGGCTGCTGTACCTGCCTACCTAGCTGATCACGACAGTGAGACGGAGTCCTTACCCAGCGAATCCCCTTTGGGTGGTGTGGTGGTGTTGCAGGAATGGTGGGGCCTCAATCCACAAATTCGGACGGTGGCGGATCGGCTGGCGGAAGCAGGCTACCGGGCGTTGGTACCGGATCTGTACCGGGGCAAATTGGCTCAGCAATTGATGGGATCCCTCAACCGTGAAGATGTGGTGCCAGGATATTGCTGGGGCCATCCAGTACCTAAAGACTTCTGTGCCGAAGGTGGCCGTGATCGGGTTTTGCCTGGGGGGTGCTCTGACCTTAGCTGCGGCCAGTACCTTGACGGGGTTTGAGGCAGCCGTGTGTTTCTATGGCATTCCGCCCCTAGATCAGGTGGAGCCCAGCCAGATTTCCATCTCATTGCAAGCTCACTTCGCCACTCAAGACGACTGGTGTAATCCCACTCTCGTCGGGCAGTTGGAAGAACGGCTACGGCAGGGGCAGGTTCCCTTCACCCTCTATCGGTATGAGGCCCAGCACGCCTTTATGAATGCCACTCGCCCAGAAGTGTACGATGCAGCAGCCGCAACCCTAGCCTGGGATCGCCTGCTCACCTTCTTGAATGCCCAACTCTCCAGCCCACAGCCTGTTTAGCCAACCTTCACCCCCTCAAACGATATCCATGTCCCCTTCCGAGAGCGGATCCTTGACCGAAACGAATCTGCCTTTGCAGAACTGCAAAACATCGGTGCTCAAACTTGCCGGCTGTCAGGCTTTGGCGATGACGGGCAATTCCGTCCTGTTTACAGTAGCAGCTTTGATCGGGGCTGACCTGTTAACCGACAAAAGCTGGGCCACCCTCCCTCTGGCGCTGCTGCACTTGGCCACCCTGTTCACCACGATCCCAGCTTCACTGTGGATGGCTCGTATGGGGCGTAAGGTGGGCTTTGCCACTGGCATTGGGATTGGCATGCTCGGGGCTGGATTGGGAGCCTATGCCATTTTCGCAGGCAGCTTTGTCGGGTTTTGTCTGGCCATGATGCTGCTGGGCTGTTTCAATGGCTTTGTCGGCTACTACCGCTTTGCGGCTGCGGAGCTGGCTAGCGAGTCCTTTCGCAGTATGGCCATCTCACTGGTGGTGGCGGGAGGCGTAGTGGCGGCGATATTGGGACCTCAACTGGCCACTTGGACGAAGGATTGGTTTGTGGAAGCTACCTTCGCCGGTTGCCTGGTGACGATCATCCTACTGCAGGCCATTTCCCTGCCGTTGCTGGCCAGTGTGCCCTTACCCCCTTGGCAAAAAACCGAACAGGTGGAGCAGGGCCGTCCGTTATTGACCATCATGAGGCAGCCGGTGTTCATTGTGGCGGTGTTGGGCAGTATGCTCGGCTATGGGGTAATGGTGTTGATCATGACCTCAACCCCCTTGGCCATGGTGGAGCATGCTTTTCCGTTTCAGCAGGCCGCCTTTGTCATCCAGTGGCATGTGTTGGGCATGTTTGCCCCCTCTTTCATTACGGGGGCACTGATCGCTCGGTTTGGCCTGCTGAATATCATTCTCACGGGTGGGATCCTGAACCTGATCTGCATCACGATCAATCTCTTGGGCATCAGTCTAATGCACTATTGGAGCGCCCTATTGCTGTTGGGTATTGGCTGGAACTTTTTGTTTGTGGGCTCCACAACGCTGCTCACGGAAGCCTATACGCCGGCAGAACGGGCCAAAACCCAGGCAGCCCATGACTTTTTCATGTTTGGCGCTGTAGCGGCCTCAACGATATTGTCGGGTGACTTGTTGAACCGTTGGGGGTGGCAGGCGGTGAATTGGGCTGGCCTACCCATGGTGGTGTCGGCGTTTGCGGCGGCTCTCTGGCTCCAGAAACAACGGGGACGGAATGCGTGGGCGAAAAGCCTGTAGGGAGAGGTCTTCCTTCCGCAAAAAGCTTACCTGAGGTCTGTGAGCCTGGCTATGCAAGCATTAAAACTATCCGCTCTCCCCCACGCCAAACGGAATCACTGGCAGTAGAGAAGAGCGGTCTAGCGGGCCTTCAACTGGAACCTGACTGCCGGGAGGAACCCCAAGCGAGCGAGAACGTGAAGACTCTTCAGCAGGCTGAAGGATCTGAGTTCAGATCGTCAGAGAACAGCCCCGGCGCACAGCCGGCTGACTCCAACTTGATGACCCTTACAACTACTACTATCTGGCATGGGCAGGAACCTCCCTTACTAGACGACACACTGAGGCTAGCATAAATCCCTACGGAGAGGGCATTTTGCTGAGACAGCGTAGGATAGAGTGATGTCCCTGATGTGGCTTGCCGAGCATAGTCGCTTCTTAGGGAAAGAACCTTTACTTAACTTGCTTAAATCGCCGTGGATTACAAAAGCACCCTCAACCTGCCCCAAACTCAGTTTTCCATGCGGGCAGAGGCCGCCAAGAAAGAACCCGCCATCCAAGCGTTTTGGCAGGAGCAGCAAATTTACCAGCGCTTATCCGAGAACAACGGCGGGGATCCCTTTGTGCTGCACGATGGGCCGCCCTACGCCAATGGCGACATTCATATGGGCACCACCCTGAACAAGATTCTCAAGGATATTGTCAACAAGTACCAGATCCTGAGAGGGCGCAAGGTACGTTACGTGCCCGGCTGGGATTGCCATGGCCTGCCGATTGAACTGAAGGTGCTGCAAAGCCTGCCCGCCCAAGAACGGGAAAGCCTCACCCCTTTGCAACTGCGGCAAAAGGCCAAAGCCTATGCCCTAGGCTACATTGATACCCAGCGCGCCAGCTTCAAACGCCTGGGGGTGTGGGGAGACTGGGATCATCCCTACATGACCTTGAAGCCGGAATATGAAGCCGCCCAGATCGAGGTATTTGGGCAAATGGCTCTGAAGGGATATATCTACCGCGGCCTCAAGCCCGTCCATTGGAGCCCCAGTTCCCAGACGGCCTTGGCCGAAGCAGAGCTGGAATATCCCGACAACCACAGTTCCCCCAGCATCTATGTGGCCTTTCCCCTCACAAGCCTCAGCCCAGCCGCCCAAGGGGTATTGGATCCCTATTTGCCGGGTTTGCGGGTGGCCATTTGGACCACTACCCCCTGGACGATCCCAGCCAATTTGGCCCTCTGCTTCAACCCCAAACTCACCTATGCCGTGGTGGGATCCGCAAAATTTGGAGATCTACTGATTGCTGCCGATTTGCGGGAACGACTGGAAAAAGTCTTAGAAACCTCACTAGAGGTAAAAGCGACTCTCCCGGGATCCGCCCTAGAACACTCGCAAGGGCAGCACCCCCTCTACGACCGCAGCAGTCTTTGTGTTTTGGGAGAATACGTCACCACCGAATCAGGAACCGGCATTGTCCATACCGCCCCAGGCCACGGAGAAGATGACTTCAAAACCGGGCAGAAATATAGCCTGCCCATCCTTAGTCCTGTGGATGATCAGGGGAAATTTACGGCTGAGGCCGGAGCCGATTTTGTTGGGCTGGATGTACTCTCCAAAAAGCCCGAAACCAGTGGCAACGCGGCAGTGATTAAGGCTTTACAGGCAGCTGGCGCCCTCCTCAAAGAAGAACCCTACAACCACAAATATCCCTACGATTGGCGCACCAAAGAGCCGACGATTTTCCGGGCCACCGAGCAGTGGTTTGCCTCCGTTGCTGGATTCCGGGATCTAGCCCTGAAGGCGATCAAAGAAGTGAAATGGATCCCGGCCATCGGCGAAAATCGCATTACCCCGATGGTTGCAGAGCGTTCCGATTGGTGTATTTCCCGGCAACGGGCTTGGGGGGTACCAATCCCGGTGTTTTACGACGAAGAAACCGGGGATCCCTTACTCACAGCCGAAACGCTTGACCACATCAAAACCATCTTTGCCCAAGAGGGATCCGATGCCTGGTGGACTTACTCGGTAGAAGCATTGCTGCCGGAAAAGTACCGCCACAATGGCCGTATCTACCGCAAAGGTATGGACACCATGGATGTCTGGTTTGACTCCGGTTCTTCTTGGGCGGCGGTAGCCAAAGCGCAGGGACTGGGTTATCCCGTGGATATGTACTTGGAAGGATCCGATCAACACCGGGGTTGGTTTCAATCCAGCTTGCTTACGTCCGTGGCGGTGAATGGCCACGCCCCTTATAAGTCGGTGTTAACCCACGGGTTTGTGCTGGATGAAAAAGGCCAGAAAATGAGCAAATCCTTAGGCAATGTTATCGACCCGATGCTGCTGATTAACGGCGGAAAAAATTTGCAAACGGATCCCGCCTATGGAGCTGACGTACTGCGACTTTGGGTTTCTAGTGTAGACTATTCTGGCGATGTGCCGCTGGGTAAAACCATCCTTGGCCAGATGGCGGATGTGTATCGCAAGATCCGCAATACAGCCCGCTTTTTGCTGAGTAACCTCTACGACTTTGATCCTGCCCAAGATGCCGTTCCATTTGCTGATCTATCGGACTTGGATCGCTACATTCTCCATCGCATGAAAGAGGTGGGATCCGAAATGACTGAGTCTTTCGAAAGCTACCAATTCTATCACTTTTTCCAGGCCATTCAGAACTTTTGTGTGGTGGATCTCTCCAACTTTTATCTGGATATCAGCAAAGATCGCCTCTACATTAGCCACGCCCACAGTCGGCGGCGACGGCAATGTCAAACGGTGTTGGCCCTGTTGCTAGAAAACATTGCCAAAGCGATTGCCCCGGTGCTCTCCCATATGGCGGAGGAAATTTGGATGCACCTTCCTTATACCAAAACCACCCCATCGGTGTTTGAAGCAGGCTGGATGAGCTTGCCCGAGACTTGGTCGGATCCGCAGTTGTCTGCCACTTGGGAGCAGTTGCGCTCTGTGCGACAGGAGGTCAACAAAGCCCTCGAGCAAGCCCGCACCGAGAAGGTGATCGGGGCTTCCACCGAAGCCAAAGTGACCCTAAGGGTAGGGGATCCCGCTCTTTATCCGATCCTGGACGACCATGCTTCGGAGTTGCGTTACCTTTTGATTGCCTCACAGGTAGAATTGGCCAAATCGACTGAGGGATTGGAGATTTCCGTTCAGCCTGCCGAGGGCAGAAAATGTGTGCGCTGCTGGAACCATTCCATTCGTGTGGGAGAAGCTGCCGAGCATCCAGAATTGTGTGAGCGCTGTGTGGCGGCTTTAGCAGGAACCTTTTGAGTTTTTAGCTCATCAATTCCGGGATCCCGTTCTCCGACTCCCGCTCCAAATCTCGAAATAGAGGAGTGCTTAGATACCGTTCTCCAAAGCTCGGCTGGATCATCACGATCATCTTGTCAGCATTTTCTGGTCGTCGCCCCACCCGAATTGCCCCGGCCAAAGCCGCTCCCGTAGAAATGCCAGAGAGGATCCCTTCTTCTTTGGCCAGACGACGGCTATAGGCCATGCTCTCTTCGTCTTCTACAGGGATCACCTCATCCAGCAGATCCCGCCGCAACACATCCGGCACAAACCCGGCCCCGATCCCTTCAATGCGGTGGAAGCCCGGTCTTTTCCCACTTAGCACAGCGCTGGCTTGGGGTTCAATGGCCACCAGTTGAATTGCTGGATTTTGCCCCTTCAGGAACTCCCCTGCCCCGGTAATGGTGCCACCCGTGCCCACCCCGGCCACCAGGATGTCGATATGGCCCTCTGTATCCTCCCAAATTTCCGGACCGGTGGTTTTGGCATGAATTTGGGGGTTAGCCGGGTTGGTAAATTGGCCCAGCATAAAAGCGTTGGGGGTACGCCGCACGATCTCTTCTGCTTTCCAGATGGCTTCTCCCATGCCGCCTGTGCCGCTAGCCAGGTGCACCTCCGCTCCGTAGGCCTTCAACAGCAAGCGCCGCTCCAGGCTCATGCTCTCGGGCATGGTGATGATCAGCCGATAGCCTTTGGCCGCTGCGGCCATGGCTAGGCCAATGCCGGTATTGCCGGAGGTGGGCTCCACCAGGATGGTTTTGCCCGGGGTAATCAAGCCCGCCTGTTCGGCTGCCTCGATCATGCTGACGGCGATGCGATCTTTTACCGAAGCAGCAGGGTTAAAACTTTCCAGTTTCACCAGGATCCGCGCCCGACATCCTTCCGCCTGCGGGATCCGGTTCAACTGCACAAGCGGGGTGCGACCGATGAGCTGGGTAATGTTGGCGGCGATTTTCATGGGTGGAGAAAAGGAGAAAACCGGAACTCAGGAGCCATTCAGGACCTTGTCCGATGCTAACCCTCCCCAAGGGATCCCTGATGCGATTCTCTCAAGATCTCCCTTGCAGAGGGTTCCGCAGTCCTTGGGTTCATTTTGGTTCAAGTGGATTCAGGTTAAGCAGATCCCTACGTTCGGTGAAGTTTTCGCCGTGTCGGCAACAAAAGCGTTCCGAAAAATGATTTAGATTGAGATCACACCGGAATAGATGAGCCCATTATGCAACTGAGTGATCTCACTCATCCCAACCAGCTTCAAACTCTCAACCTGAGCCAGTTGCGCAGTCTAGCCCGCCAGATTCGAGACAAACATCTACAAACTGCCGCCAATTCTGCCGTTGGGTGCCACCTGGGGCCAGGGCTGGGGGTGGTGGAGCTCACTTTGGCCCTTTACAAAACTCTGGACTTGGATCGAGACAAGGTGATCTGGGATGTGGGGCACCAAGCCTATGCCCACAAAATGCTCACCGGCAGGTATGCCAACTTTGAGACCCTGCGACAGAAAGGGGGTATTGCTGGATACCTGAAGCGGAGTGAGAGTCGCTTTGACCACTTCGGGGCGGGGCATGCTTCCACCAGTATTTCGGCAGCTTTGGGTATGGCGATCGCCCGGGATCGGCGGGGGGACAACTTCAAAGTCGTGGCCATCATTGGTGATGGAGCTTTGACTGGGGGCATGGCTTACGAGGCGATTAACCACGCCGGCCATTTGCCCAAGACCAACCTGATGGTCATTCTCAATGACAATGGCATGTCCATCTCCCCCAATGTGGGGGCGATCCCTCGCTATTTGAACCGGCTGCGCCTCAGCCCGCCGGTGCAGTTTTTGGCCGATAGCCTAGAAGAACAATTGAAGAATTTGCCCCTGCTGGGATCCAGCCTCAGCCCGGAAATTGACCGCATGAAAGAAACCATGAAATTGGTCACGGCGGTGCAAAACAACAAAACCGGCATTATCTTCGAGGAACTGGGCTTTACCTATGTGGGGCCGGTGGATGGTCATAACTTGACAGAATTGTTGGATGCTTTCGAGTTGGCTCACGGGATCCCTGGCCCAGTGCTGGTGCATGTGGCAACTGTGAAGGGCAAAGGTTACGCCCCTGCCGAAGCGGAGCAGGTGGGGTATCACGCCCAATCCCGCTTTGATCTGGCCACCGGCAAGCCCTATCCTTCCACCAAACCCAAGCCCCCTGGCTACAGCAAAGTATTTGGCCATGCCCTTTGTAAATTGGCCGAGCAGGATCCGCGCATTATCGGCATCACGGCAGCCATGGATACGGGTACTGGCCTGACCAAGCTGAAGGAAAAATTGCCCGATCAGTTTGTGGATGTGGGGATTGCCGAGCAACATGCGGTGACTTTGGCCGCAGGGATGGCCTGTGAGGGGTTGCGCCCGGTGGTGGCCATCTACTCAACCTTCCTGCAACGGGCCTACGACCAGATCATCCACGATGTCTGCATCCAAAAGCTACCGGTCTTTTTCTGTTTGGATCGGGCCGGCATTGTTGGGGCGGATGGGCCGACCCACCAGGGGATGTACGATATCGCTTACCTGCGTTGCATTCCCAGCATGGTGGTAATGGCTCCCAAAGATGAGGCCGAGTTGCAACGGATGTTGGTAACAGGGGTGAACTACACCGCTGGGCCGATTGCCATGCGCTACCCGCGCGGATCCGGGGTGGGGGTGCCCCTAGCGGAAGAAGGGTGGGAACCTCTGCCGATTGGTAAAGCAGAGGTGCTGCGCAGTGGTGGGGAGGTATTGATCCTGGCCTATGGGTCGATGGTGCATCCTAGCTTGCAGGCTGCCGAGATTTTGAAGGAACACGGCATTTCAGCCACTGTCGTCAATGCCCGCTTTGCCAAGCCCTTGGATACAGAATTGATCTTGCCCTTGGCGGAACAGAGCCGTTTGGTGGTCACGGTTGAAGAAGGCTGCCTCATGGGTGGGTTTGGATCGGCAGTGGCAGAAACCCTGATGGATGCTGACCTAACGGTGCCTCTGCTGCGCTTGGGGGTGCCGGATCAGTGGGTAGAGCACGCCACCCCCGAGGAAGCCTTGGCTGAGTTGGGTCTGAACAGTGTCGGCATTGCCGAACGGATCCGGGCGAAGTTTCAGGCGCGTATCCTAACCGGATCCGTGGGTGAAGTTCCTGTTGGGGGTTGATATGTGGGTTGATGAATCTACTCTGAAATCTACTCTGAAAGGCCCATTTGCTGGTTGAACTGATCGACAGCAGCCTGTTGCAAGGCTTCTGCTACAGGGCGGGTACGCAGGAGGATCTGCACGTCGCGCAGGAGGTTTTCCCCCCAGAGGTTTTCCCGCAGCACCTGCAGGCGGGCATACTCGGGATCCAAACGCATCGCTTTTGCGCCCAGCTCTTCCGCCCGTTCGGTTTCTCCCTGGATGTAGAGGGCGGTGGCTAGGGCGAGGTAGGGCTCGGCCATAGAGTCGATCATCTCCAGGGTGCGTTCCCAGCGGTCGATGGCGGCATCCAGATCTCCCTGCTCGTAGTCCACCAAGCCAATGTTGTTCATGGCCGGCCAGTAGGCGGGATCCAGTTGCAGGGTTTCTTCGTATTCCTGGCGGGCACGGTCACCGTTGTCCAACAGCAAATAGGCATTGCCCAATTGGAAGCGGGCGTTGGGGTTATCCGGCTGCAGGGCGACAGCCCGTTCTAGGGCTTCAACAGCGGCAAAGTAGCTGCCCTGCCGCAGATAGGAAGACCCCAGCGAGTAGAGAACAGCGGCATCCTCTGGGGCCAGAGCACGAGCTTTTTGCAGAGCTTGGTTGGCCTGAGCATAATCCCCTAGCTCCAGATGTACATTCCCCAGAACGTAGTGCAGCTCCGAGGAATTGGGCACCATCTCAACCGCCAGTTGTAGGCGGCGGAGCGCTTCTTCTGCTTGGCCAAACTGCGCCAAACGCAAGGAGTCGGTGGCCAGTTGTAACCCTTGCGCCTGCATCAAGCCCCCATTGGGGATGGGCACATGCATCAACACTTGGGCAGAAGCCAGGGATCCCCATCCCCCCATCCCCAACACGACCGCAAGGCTTACGGGCAAGGCTCGCAGACCACGGATGGGCTGAATACAGTTCAGGAACAAGGGGTGCGACATATTGCTCAACAAAAGAGGTCATGCCTATGTTAGCCGCAGCTAGAGGGGATCCCGGTTAATCCCGTTGGCCTAAGGCCCGATCCAGGTTGAAGGCGGCACTGATCAGGGCCAGATGGGTAAAGGCTTGGGGAAAATTGCCCAGCGCCTCGCCACTAGAGCCAATTTGTTCTGCATAGAGGCCGAGGTGGTTGGAGTACCCCAGCATCTCTTCAAACATCAGCCGGGCCCGCTCCAGCCAGATTGGATCGGCGGCCCCGGCCCGGGTCATGGCTTCTACCATCCAAAACGAACAGATGTTGAAGGTGCCCTCTTCCCCGGTCAGGGCATCGTCGGTTTTGTGCACATCGTAGCGGTAAACCAAGCCCCCCATCATTAGGCCCCCTTGTCGTAGCGGACGACCAATCGCCTCCAGGGTTTTGAGCATGCGCGGATCCGTGGGAGCCAAAAACAACACCAAAGGCATGATCAGGGTGGAAGCATCCAGGGCTTCGCTGCCGTAAGCTTGCACAAAGGTTTGCAGCTGCTCGTTCCAGCCTTTGTCCATGATTTCTTCGTAGATTTGGTCGCGGATCCGTTCCCAGCGCAGGCGATCGGCAGGGAAAGAACGTTTGTTGGCCAGCCGCAAGGCCCGATCCAACGCCACCCAGCACATCAGGCGCGAGTAGACAAAGTGTTGGGGGCCACCCCGCACCTCCCATACCCCTTCATCCGGCTGGTTCCAGTTGTCGCAAACCCAATCCACCAAGCGGCGCAGTTGGATCCAAAAGTCGTAGGAGATCGGGATCCCGTATTTGTTGAACAAGTAGACCGAGTCCATCAACTCGCCGTAGATATCCAGTTGCAGTTGGTTGTAAGCCCCATTACCGATGCGTACTGGACGGGATCCCTTGTAACCCTCCAGATGATCCAAGGTGAGTTCCGTCAATTCTTTGCGACCATCAATGCCGTACATTAGCTGCAGAGATCCATCCGGGTTGGCATCATGAGTGCGTTCCTCGATCCAGTGCATAAATCGGGCGGCCTCTTCTGTGAAGCCAATGCGCATTAGGGCGTAGATGGTGAAGGCCGCATCCCGAATCCAGGTGTAACGGTAGTCCCAGTTGCGTTGGCCGCCGATCCCTTCCGGCAAACTGGTGGTGGCAGCGGCGATGATCCCCCCAGTAGGCTCGTAGGTGAGCAACTTGAGGGCGAGGGCTGACCGGTGCACCATTTCCCGCCAGCGCCCCGTGTAGGTACACTGCGAAACCCAGTGCCGCCAAAATTGAACGGTATGCAAAAACAGCTCATCCGCCCGCTGTTGCTCCACAATGTCACAGTTGCTCAGATCCCGATCCTGTTGCAGTACTACGAAGGTGGTTTGTTCTTCTTGCAGGGTAAATTCCGAAACCACCCCATCCCCATCAATTTCTAGGGGTAGGCGGGCGGTCATTTCCAGAGCCAGATCTTTGCTGATGAAATTGGCCCCACAGCCGATCAACTTGGTATCGTGGGGATCCCGTCCGTAGTTAAACGCAGGCTGACAGATCAGCTTAAAGGTCATGCTGCCCCGCACCGCCCGTACCCGCCGGATCAGCCAGTGATAGCCTGGTTCATCCGGTCGCAGACCAACGGTCATATAATCCACCACATCGCCAATGCCAGATTCGGAGACAAAGCGCGTCACCAAAACATTCGTATCCGGCCAATAGAATTGCTGACTTTTAACATTTTCTCCCACGGCCGTAATTTGAAATCTTCCCCCTTTTTTATCGTCTAAAATCGCGCCGAAAATACTGGGGGAATCGAAGCGGGGCAAGCATAGCCAATCAATTGAGCCATTCATGCCCACCAGCGCCACACTTTGCATATTGCCGATGATGCCGTAGTTCTCAATCGGTTGGTAGGCCATGTTTGTGCAGGGGTTAGGGTCTATGGCTAGCCTAACCGAGGGATCCCCCGGCAAAGATGAGATTCCCATGAAATTAAGAGTGAAGATCTAGTATGAGCAGGATCGGCCCTCTTGTTAGGGAGTTGGATTCCCCATGCCCAAACCACTATCCATGCCGCAACTGGAGCGCCTCCACATCGAGGTGACCAACGTTTGCAACTTTAAGTGTGAGTTTTGTCCAGATGCGATTATGGCCCGGCGACGGGGGCATATGGATCCCGCCCTGTTGGAGCAGATTTTGGATGAAGTGGCCACAACGCAATTGGCCCGAGTGGTCGCCTTTCACCTAATGGGGGAGCCGCTGATCTACCCGCACATCTTCCAGGGTATTCACATGGCGGTAGCACGAGGTCTGGATCTGCACCTGACCAGTAATGGCAGTACCTTCGCCCTCTGGCCGGAGCACATTGACAGGCTTATCTACAGCCGTTTGCCCAAACTGACAATCTCGCTGCAAACGCCGGATCCGGTTACGTTCATCATTCGCGGAGCACCTCCTCGTCTGACTCCGGAGCGCTACTTTGCGGGCATTACCCAATTTTTACAGGCTCATTTGCGCTCCGATCGCGCCAGCGGGCCGGAGGCCTCTAGCCCCACCCAGGTACACCTGAAATTTCTTGATACCAGCCCCCACCCCTTTTTGGTGCCCCACAAAGCTCTCTCGGTGATCAACTCCGCACAACAGATGCGCTCAGAACTCTCCGCCTGGGCCACGCGGATTTTACAAGGGATCCCTGATGCCCCGGATCCCGATTGGGTGGGATCCCAAATCGCGACCTATCGGCCCGGACGTTGGCAACAGATTCGCCTTCACCCCCGCTTGGTTTTGGAAACTTTCCCCCTAGATAGCTGGGGCAATGTCGAGACAGAGCGGGTGATCCCGGCCCGTTGGGGGTACTGTAATGGGGCCTCTGGGCAGGCAGGGGTTCTCTACGATGGCACCGTGGTGCCCTGCTGCAAAGATTATGAAGGTCGGATCCCGTTGGGACAGGTGAAGTTAGGGGGATCCCTGCTGGACATTTTGGCGGGCCAGCCAGCCTGTGCCTTGCGACAAGGGTTTAATCGGTTTCAGGTGAACAACGCCGTTTGTCAACGCTGTATGGGTGCAGACACATCTGGCAAAGCGCTCCTGCGTCAGGCGGGATCCATCGCCTATTTCAAGCTGTATCGCCCCCTAAAGCAAAATCTAGATCCTGGCTGGGGAGAGGTCTAGTTAGGGCCACTGTATTTGTCACCTCCCCCAGCAACCGTAAGGGAGCCCCGTGGGGCTGGCGATTGAGACCCTTAGATTTTCTTCTTGTCACAAATTGCTTTGCTCTAAGTTACAGGTGTTTGTTGTTGGTGATCTTTTTCAGGGTTTCGGATATATTATTTTTGGAATAGTTTTTTGCAGAGTTAGCCGATTGTTTCCCTCGTGATCGCGGACATTAAGTGAGCATTGAGCAGGCATTAAGTTGTGAACCTCTAGGTATCTAAGGGTAATCAATTTGGATAAAATATGTTATGAAGATTACGATTGATATCGATAAGTTGTTGGCAGAAGGTCGCATTGACCAGGACGAATACACTCGTCTCAAATCTTTGGCATTTGCAGCTGAGGATACCGGCTCTCTGGCATTTAATATTTTGATTAGCTTTGGTGTGATTGCGGCAACGTTAGGAGCCATGGCTTTGCTGCCATCTGCCGAGACAGCGCTCACTTTGGGCTTGATATTATCAGGCGTTGGTGTTTACTTTCAAACTAAATATGCCAAAAATTGGGGTGTGTTGGGCACAATTTTATTGCTTGTGGGCACATTAATGGTGAGTGGCGGCATCTTAGCCATTACCCAGGGTGGTGTTGTCGGCTTTTTGCTGGTGATGGTGTTTTGCGCAGTCGGGGGGATTTTGACGAAACGAACCCTACTCATTATCCTTGCGACCTTGGCACTCTCGGCGACGGTAGGGGCCATGGCAATGTATGGCTATGCCAGCTATTTTCTTGTGATTCGCCAACCCCTGATTACGGTGATCCTGTTTAGTGCCTTGGGTTGGGGTGCTTATTTTTTCTCCCTCAGACTGTCCGTAGATTACTCCCACCTGGCGATCGCCGTTTCCCGTACTTCCTTATTTTTGGTCAACTTTGGCTTTTGGGTCGGGTCACTTTGGGGCGACTCCCTCTGGCTTGGAAACGATAGCTGGAGCCTCGATAGCCGCAGTATTATCCCCGCTTGGTTTTTTGCCTGGGCCTGGGCCATTGCCCTGATTGGAACGATGATTTGGGCAGCACGGCAAAACCGACGCTGGGCGGTCAATGCTTTGTCTGTCTTTGGGGCGATCCATTTTTATACTCAGTATTTTGAAAACTTAGGAGCATCTCCCACAACTTTGTTAATGGCTGGCATCATCGCTTTGGGCATTGCAGTGACGCTTGCCCGTTACAATCGGGCCACTCATAGCGCTGCACTTATAAATAAATTAAATTAGCAATTATCAATTAGTAAAAATTAGTGAAGTGATTTGCCCGCCATCCCTGTCAGGGGCTCAGCAAATCGGCGGCTCCCTGGCCAGGAATCAGCAAGCGCTCCACCGGCTCGGGCGTGGGGCGAGTCGGGGCAGCATCGATATCGCTGGGAATATACAATGCTGTTGGGTTGGGATCCCCGCCAAAAGCCAACAAAATAGCCTCGAGGAGAGCTTGTCGCTGTTGCCGGTTCAGGGATTGCACTACAGCTTTGTCTTGAGCGTAAGGGTTGACCGTGAGGCGATCGGCACCGGGATAGCGCTGGGCAATGATCGGCTCGTTAGCATCGAAATAATCCGCTATCGTTAGCTGCCAATCCAACCGATCCGTGGGGGAACGGCCCGCCACCTGCAGGTGATACACCATCATCCGCCGCACCAAGGTGTCTTCTTCAGGAGTAGGGCCGGTGCCATCTGGAGATGCGGGGGTATAGGTATTCTCGAGGGGAAAATCCGGCAAAAGGCTGTATACCTGCCGAGCCGCATCCGGGATCAAGCGCAACTGAGCCTGTACAGGCCAGGCCCCCCAAGCCAAGCTGAGGAGGATCCCCAAGGTGATGCTCGCAAAGGGAAGTTGCCGCTGTTTCACCCGTTTCACCCCAAATCCTCTTCAGGATCCTAACTTAACCCTCTAATCGATACTCAAGCCTTCCACCCTCTGAGCTTGAGCACGCGGTTTCAAAGGGGCCGATTGAGCCAGCCGCTCCCGTTCGCGGTGGGCTTGAAAGTGGTTTTGCCAAAGGCCAAGAATATCCAAGGTTTCCCCCCCATGCCGGGTGTAGCGTTGCCGTACTTTACACAATACAGGTGTATTGACACATACCCCAGAAATGATCACCTGTCCTTTACTCAAAGCGGGTAATTCCTGCATCAAATCCCGTCCGGCGGCCTCGACGCTGTGGCGCAGATTCTCTTGATCAGAAGGATTGACGATCCGCATCAAAAACTGGCTCATGCATTGGGAAAGAATATCGGAATCTAATTTGCCAGGGCGCTGCGTAATCAGCCCTACTCCCAAACCAAATTTACGCCCTTCGCTAAGGATCGTCCGCAATACTTGTTTGCATCGGGAAGGATCATGAGCAGGGGCAAAGCGATGCGCTTCTTCTAACAAGATAAATACCGGATAGGGTAAGTAATTTTCATCCCCTGGATCGATCTTTCCCTTGTGGGTATTCATGCGGGCATGGTTGGCTTGACGCAAAATCGCGGCGGCGATTACCTGTTGCTCTTCTTGGCTGATCTCGTTCATCTGTAGGATGGTTACTTGGCCTGGCTCAAACAAATCTTTGGGGGCCAGATGTTCCAGATTGCTGAAATAGGGAGAGCGATCAATTTGCTCCAGTTTCCACTCTAGGGCTGCTGCTGAGGATCCCTGGGATCCATCTTCTGAAGAATCCACTTCATTCACAGCATCGATCAGATCCTGGATTGTCCAACGCACCGGGTTGAAATGAGTTGTATTACGGAAGGCTTTTTCCAGAAATGATTTCTGTCGATCTGTCATTTCCGGCAGCAGCGTGAGAATATCGAAGAAATTGAGTGAGGAAATTCGGATTTTAATCTCTTGCGGAGACAAAACTTTAACCTTGGGACGATAGCCATCTTCACCCAAAAACTGATGATGAGATTGCATTTCTGCCAGGGTATTGTACTCCCCATGAGGATCAAAAATGAGGACAGCCGCCCGATTCTTGGGCAACAACAACTCTTCGATCAACACTCCTGCTGTGTAGGATTTGCCGGATCCCGTCCCTGCAAGAATCGCCAGGTGGGTGCTGACCATCTCCTTGACATCCAGTACCACCGGCACGGATCCCTCGTCGCGCAACAGTAAACTACCTAAATGAGCACCCCCAATCGCCAATTCATCCCGCTTGTTCAAGACAGATTTCAACAGCTGATCGGAAGCCAGAAACACCTTGGCACCGGGATCCGGAGCGCGACGGGGGTTGATAAAGCCCATGGCCCGATGGAAATAGCCGATTACTTCCACAGTGACGGCATAGATTTCTGGATTGGGATGGGTAAAACCCACCAAAGCTACAATCGCACTTGGGTCAATTTCGGTGTCGGCAAAAATACGATCGGGGATGTGATCCAACAGTTGCACTTGGCCAATTTTCCCCAGGATTTGTAGTAACCGTGATTGCGGATCCCGAACTTCGTAGTAAACAAACTCTCCAACTTTTACTGCCTGAGTATTGGAGGTAATAAACACATATTGATTGGAACTTTCTCCGGGACCTTTGACGGTGCCTATCACTTCTGGAGCGTTGTTGGCCAAAGAAAGGGAGGTCTCCTGGTGATGGCCATTGCTGGATTGTTGAGGGATCCCTGTGGATTTTTTTGACATTAGCGCATCGCTCCCATAGTCATTTTCCAGGACAATTCTTTGCTGAGGATCTGTAAAGCTCGTTGTTGAGCTGGATCTGCAAACATCGGGGTAATATCATTTAAAACTTGATAGATCAGATGATCGGCAAAGTTACCGCCACTATTCAGCAGCAAACCGTAGTAGGAAAATTGGGTTTGCCCTCTGGGATCCTGATGAAAGCGTAAAACTTCCTCTTGGCTCATGCGAAAAACGGGCGTATTCACAGGCACGACCACCCGCGGGATCCCTTGGTTACCATAGCCATGTTGTTCATCTAATGCTCCGATTAAAACCACGGACAATAGCGTGCGCACCTCATTTTGCAAATCGGGCGAGAAATAGGGATCCGGTTCACTGGACAGACGCGGCCCAGAGTTGAGAAACATCGGGTTCAAAAGCTGCGTATTGTAGACTAAGCCGACGGCCCAGTGCCGTCGATCGCTTTCTAACTTGACAAAGCTCCCAAAGCCGTAGTCATCATGAGTGGGAGGATTTTTCACCTCCAAAACATCATCCACCTGCACCACATAGTCACAGTGATTGTTGGAGCGAACCACTTTTCCCAATCTCATCGGATCCGCCTCCGCTGAAGTTTACTCACAGTTTTACGAGATAATCTTAGGTTGAGTTTCTCACGGGCTGCCCAATCTTGCATCAGACGCAAAAACAAGTTGCGATCTTCACTGCTAATCACGGCTGTTTGATCGGCTGTTTCGATGACATAGGGATAACCTCGACCAATCACCACCTCACTGCGGACAATATCCACCAGCCAATCCAGCAAGCCAGCTTCATAAACCCAAACTGGAATCTCTAGCCTCGCCGGAAAATTATCACTGGTGCGCAGATAAACAAACCCAACTCGCTCGCGCATTTCTTGGTAGCGATTGAGGATCCCCTCTTGTGGACTGAGACTACCTCCACGGGCACAGATAAAGAAGGGTGTGCGATCTCCCCAGTCCAGCCAGGAGCTGAGCAATTGAGCATCGTGAAGTTGTGGGGCATCAGGTAAATCAAAGCAGTATTTAAGCAACTTAACTAGATCAGAGGTATAAGTTGTGTCAATGTAAGCTACCAACGGGATCCGGTTCTGTTGACTAGCTCGCAGTAGCGGCAATAGGCACTGCACATAAAAATCTTGGGTCTCTGGCTCGAAGGCTTCAGCAAACGTAGCCACCAAAGCCCCATCCAAAAAGGCTAACTTCCGGGATCCCTGCTCCGACCGTTGAATATACTCGTGCAGCCTTTCAGTCTCCATTTGAAAACGACGTTGATTGACAACTCGTTCTTTCGGCTCCCCACTGCTATTAGCTCCCAAATCAGTTGGAGTCAGCACATCTACTTGAATATCTTTTTCGTAACTGCCTTCAGCACAGTGATGATTTTCATACCAGCCGATCTGGACTAAAGCGATTGGGATAGAAAGTTCCTTGCTTGGATAAATCTGGGATCCATCCACGGCAAAGGTAGGAATATCTTGAATGACTGACTTAACCCATTCGCAGCTTTCTTCATAGTTTGCCCACTCATGTGCAAAAGGCACCTTCCAACTTTGATGTATATCCCACTCAGCGGTAGGTAAAGCCCCTGGAAACATCAATAGGGCCGTTTTTTCTGCGATCTCTAACCCTGACCATTTACACAATTGCTCCATCGCCTGCTTGTACAATTCTCGTCGTTCCGACAGACCTCTATCAAACGTGGTAAAAGCTTCGCGTTTCTGATCCAGAACAGCTAGGATCCGATCCGTTCTAAGCACCATAAAAGGGATCCCTCCTTTCTGTAGTTAGGCCAAAGCTCCTTTCTACCCGGATAATATTCTCCGTCACTTGCTCAAAAGTATCGTCGTGGCTAATGACAAACAGTTGTTGGAAGGAGCGCAGGTTGGTAATTGCTTCTGCTAGTCGTCGCCGTCGCTGCATATCCATATTAGTGGTGGGTTCGTCAAAGAAGGCAATATCCAATTGTCCCAAAACCTTTAACAAAGCCAGTCGTACAGCCAAAGCTGCACACATTTGCTCTCCTCCTGAAAGGCTGGCAAAGCGTCGTTTGGTGCTGCTGCCTTCTTGCACTCGAATCTCATAGTCTGGTTCCCAAGTTAAGCTGACATTTGGACGGTTAAGTATTTCTCGAAACAGTTGATCGGCGGTGTGATTGATTTGTTGTAGATAATGTTGGGTAATTTGCGGGCCAGCTTTTTTGTAAACCTCTCGACTAAACTTGATAAACCGATGCAATCGCTCCTTTTCAGATCGTTCTGTTTCCACTTTTTTAAGGCTATCTTTTACTTGTTCTAGCTGTTGTACCCTTTCCTGTATCTTCATGAGTTGAGGAGCAATACTTTCTAGGTGAGCTTTGGCTTCAGCTTCTTTTATTTTCACTGTTTGTAGTAGAGCTTTGTGACTTTCGTAGTCTTCTAGTTGAAATTGGCAGATCAGTGGATCCCTTTGTGCTCGGAGCTGGGCCATCTGGGTTTGGAGCATGTGCCATTGCGTTTTCAGATTCTCAAGAGCTTTTTCTCGCTCAGGTAGGAGTTGGGCAACTGGCTCAGCCTGAAGATAGTTCTCGTGGGTGGAGCGATACTGATCCCGTTGTTGTTGCAGGGATCCCATTTCTTGCTCTAGATGCTCACTGGCTAGTAAAGATTTTTGCAGCTTTTCTAGTTCTGCTTGAATCTGTTGCCGCTGCTGTAGATAATCCGCTTGACTGCGTAAACATTCAGTCTCGGCCTTAAGTTCTAGCCGTAAACGTTCTGCCTGACCACGGGGATCCCCTAGAGCCATTAGGGAATCCCTGAGCTGCTCTAGTTGAGTTCGGATTTTCTCCGCCGTTCCCCGCTCCTGTTCCCATTGATGTATCTGAGCTTGCTTTTGTTGTCCTTGGTTTTGAATTTGATTTAGCTCTGCTTGGGCCATCTGCAACTCCCGCTGGCGCTGAGCCAGACTTTTGGCTGTCTCCATCGAGGTAATGACTTTTTCATAGCCATTACGACAGGTTCTCTGCTCTTCTTTTAGAGACAAGATTCTTTCTTCTATGTCTTCTAAGGGCTGGAGCTGCTGATCCAGAAGTTGAATATCTGCACGAATAGGATCTATTTTTCCAACTAATTGTTGCCAGCGCCGCTGAATAGGAGCTTTTTTTTGGAGTTCCTTTTCTAGTCGTTTGAGCTGTGCCCGAGGATCCCCTAGTTTTTGTAGCTGTTCGTTCAATTCCTGTTGTTGACGAATAAAGGTAGGTTCTGCTTCAAGACTCCAATGGATATCATCTATCTTGTTTTGCAGTTCTATCTGTGCTTGCAGAAGCTCTTGCCTGTGTGATTCCAACTCAGGGAGTTGCCTCGTCAGACCCAGCAGAGGTTGTAACGTCTTAAGCTCCTCCTGTAAGCTTAAAAATTGCTGATTCAGTTGGGCTTTGTCTGTTTGAGAAGTTAGATCTCGCAAAATATTATGGATAGATTGAAGTAGGTCTTGGCTGAGAGTCGAAGACTGGCTGAACATATCGTGGATCCGTTCCCAAATTCCTTTCCATTCCGGGTACTGTTGCTGTTGCAATTCTAGATCTTGAAGCAGGGATTGGATGCTTTGCTGCTGCTGTTGGAGACGATTTGTTCCCTGCTCCAATAAGGTCTGCATTTCCTGATGAAATTGTTGGGCAGCCGCTATACGACTCAGTTGAATTTGAATGCGTTCTTGCTGGGCTTCCAATTCAGGTATCCTGGCAACCTGCTCCAAATAACCCCTCCTCTGCCGAAGTGTATCCTCTAACTGTTGTAGCTGCTGCTGAAGATGGATTTGCTCTGTTTCTTTTTGTTTGAGTTCTAAACGAATTGATTGAAATGGTGTTAGTCTCTTCTCTATTTCCAACAATTGCTTTTCCAGGGATCCCTGTTGTTTTATAAGAGGATTTAGACTGTGAATTTCTTGTTCGATTTGTTCAAAGGCAAGCAACTGTTGCTTGTATTCAGCCTCCTGAATTTGCAAGTGATGGAGTTCCTGTAATCTTTTCTCTCGCTGGCTGCCCAAGCGATTCCGGGTTTGCTGATCAACTTCTCGCTGGGCAATCTGGGTTTCTAGATCCTGGTACCGAGTATAGGCAGGTTGATGCTGGCGACAAATGGCTGACGCCTCTTCAGCCTCCTGCACCCGGCTCTGGAGAAGTTGGCACCGCTCCGATTGAGTTGCCCATTCCCCTCGCAATCGCTCCAATTCCATTTGCCATTCCAACAGTCTATTCAAGTGTTGAGTTAAACTAACTTGCTCAGCCTCTAAATCCTGTTGAGCTTGTAGCTTGGGGTTCAGATCCTCGAGTTCTTGTTTCCATTGCTCTAATTGCCTGAGTTTCTCTTGTAATCTGGTTAGTTCTGTATCTATGGCCTGTTGCTGGGAGAGCAAATGATCCCGCTGCTTGAGCCAACTAAACCGCTGTTGTTGTTGCTTTTCTAAATCCCGCAATTGGGTTTCTGCTGCCAGAAACAGTTGGGATCCCTGAAGGCATTGATCCCGTTGGGCTTGGGCTTGCCGGGCCTGTTGGAGAAGTGCTTCGGCTTGTTCCTGACTAACTTTGAGTAAAGCTTCCTGCTGTTCTCGTTCCCGTAGTTGTTGATCTATGATTTGAATTTGTCTGAGTAGGCTCTCTAGCCTTTCGAGTTGCACCTGAGTTTGTTGAATGACCTGGTTTTGCTGCTGAAGCTGTTCTTGCCAATAGGATAAATCCTGCATCAATTTTTTCTGTTCTAATTGAAGGGAATTCCAATCCTGAAGTTGTTGGTTAAATAACTCTATTTGGTGCTTGATTTCTTGAATCTTTGCTTCGCTGTGTTTTTCCACCGCAAGCAAGTCTTTCGCTACCGCCTGGTACTCTTCAACTTTCAAGATTCGGTCGAATATCTCTTTTCGATCTCGACCTGTTTTCAGAAAATCGGCTGTAAATGTTCCTTGTGGTACACCAATCGTAGTTGCAAATAAACGAGCCAGATCAGTTCCTGTGGGCACTCCCAAGTGTTGTCGCAGCCAAGGCAACACATCCACCTTGCGCTCATAATCCAATCGTTGATTCAGTTGCGGGTCAAAAAGCCGATACCCCTGAGTGACGCTGCGACGAACTGTGTAGGTACGCTGATCCGCCTGGGAGACAAATTGCACAGTTACAACCGCATCGCTGGCTCCTACCCGAATCATTTCTTCTTGACTGTATGGCGAGTGATCAAATAAAGCCCAAGCAATTGCCTCCAGGATACTGGTTTTTCCAGCTCCATTTTCCCCACAAATGGCATTGGTGCCTGGCTCAAACTCAAAGACTGTATCCACATGAGACTTAAAGTTTTGCAGTGCTAAAGAGAGGATGCGCATGTTAGTCTTCCTCCTCCAGAAAAGTGCTGCTCAAATGGGAGTACACTTCCGATTCTTCTTGACCATCCAACACTTTTTCTTTGAGATCTAGCAATAGATGAGCCAGTTCAATGCTGCGCTTACGATAATGAGCATGACCACTCAACAGATCGGTGTAGATTTTCTCCTCAATTTGTAGCCGTTGACCTTCTTCTTCTAAGGTGATTGCGGCGGATCCCAGTTCTAAAGGGGTCGCCTCGAAGCGAAACAACAAGATTAAGGCTCCGGTCACTTGTTGCAGTTGTCTCTGGAGGGCGCGGCTATCCAGGTCGTGTTTGGCAAAGCCCACCTGCCCCACCAGACGAACTTCCACAATCGGCTCAGGACTCTCCTCCTGGGGACGGGAGCCCTCTGCCAAGGTCAGCAGGGCAGCAGCGACTTGCTCTGGGGTTTCTTTCCCCTTGATCTCCAGACGTAACCGTTGACAGGGCCGCTGATAGTAGTCCCGCACCAATTCAGCTTGGGGCCCGCCATCTCCCCATTGCACCCGGTAGGCGCCGCGCTCAAAGTCCCATTCGGCGGTGCTGTTGGCCTCCAGGGATCCCGGATTAAACACCCAGCCCCCCTCAGAGTAGCTCTTGTGAATGTGTCCCAAAGCCAAGTAGCCCACCCCCGCTTCCTTGAGGGGCAACAATTCGCTGTAGCGCAAAGCCCCCTGATACCGCGCGATTTGCCCTTCCAAGCCGTGATGAAACATCAGCACCACTCGTTCTGGGCCAGGAGGCAACTGACGAATCGCCGCCGACAACTGCTCGATCGATTTGGGGGCTGCTGACCCGTACCACTGGGATCCGATCACCCTAACCCCGCAGGGCAAATCCCAATAGGCTCCTCTGCGAGTTTGCTCTGACCAAGGCTGCAGATGAATCCCCTGCTCCCCTTCGCTGGGCTCTAGCAAAATCAGCTCCCCATGATCCGCTAGGTAGCGCAGCCAACTGGTTTTTACCCCAAAAGGTCGATTGTCATGATTGCCTTCGATGGCCAGCACGGGAATTTCCGCCTGTTTCAGTGCCCGTAAAACGATCTGGGCCTGATTGAGTACCCCCGGCTGAATTTGCCGATGCTCAAACAGGTCTCCGGCAATAACCACAAAATCGACCCGATTCTGAATAGCATAACGCTGCACCACATCCCGAAAAGCCAAAAAGAAATCCTTACTCCGTTCCGGGCTGTCATAACGGTCATAACCCAGGTGAACATCAGCCAGATGCAGAAAGGTGCAGGTTGATCGGGCCATGACAGCAAATCCCATCTGATCCTGAGCAAATTGCCCACAGTTTAGCAGACTGGATTCTGCTGCCTGCCCAGATATAGGGATCCCGTCCCCCAAATTTAGGACTTTGCTCCCTTCTTGCCCCCTACCGGTAGACGCTGTTGAATGAGCCCCAAGGTGAGGTTCTTCTGGCTAAGTTAATCGGTTCGAATGAATTAAATCTGTGATGTTGTGCCACATTTTTCCGCAAATCGCATCCAACGGCAAATCATTGGGATCCCGGCCAAAGGGGTTCTCAATTTCAATGCCAATCTCTTCGATACCAAACAACATAAAGCTCACCAACCCTGTGATTGCCCCGGTCATCCAGCCCAATCCCTGCACCATCTGAAATGGCAAAGACAAGCAATAGAGCAACAACAACTGCTTTAAATGTAGGGCGTAGGCCAAAGGCATCGGCGTCATCAAAATTCGCTCGCAAGCTCCCAATGCATCTACCATGCTGTTGAGCCGTTCCACCATAATCGTTAGCTGATACACCTCGACCCGCTGGGTTTCATACTGCTGCTGCAAGTAATCCCCGATCCAAAAGGCAATCTGCAAAGGGGGATGATTCAGGCTTTTGAGACGCTGTAGTTTTTCCGGGCTAACCAACGGTTGAATCTCTTCCGGCAGGAATTCTTGGCGCAGGTGCTGCTTCATGGCCACCGCGAAAGCGGGCAGTAGATATAGGGTTTCGATTTTTTCTTCCCGGTCGCCCAGCTGCTGTTCTTCAATCACCACCCAAATCAGTCGTGCTAAATTTCGCACATCATTCACCAAAGCGCCCCAGGCTTTGCGACCCTCCCAAAACCGTTCGTAGGCTGTGTTGGTGCGAAACACCAGCATCAACCCCAATACGATATTCGGCACAAACACCACCAACGCCGGCAGATCCAGCGGCAACCCCAACTCGTAAAGGATCGAGATCAACACCCCGAACAACCCACAAATGAGGGTGCGGGGAAGCACCGCTGGCACCACCGATCCTTGTAGCTGTAGGGCCAGCCGGAACCAACGCAACGCCTCCCAAGACCTAGGCTGACTGACCATAGCGCGGGATCCGCAAGTTTGCCTCTCAATCCTACAGCCCTAATCCTCTCTCTCTGGAGTACCCAGTCGGCTCCTTTGAGCAGTACGTCTCAGAGATTATAAACTCCTGAAAGATTAGGGGCTGAAACAAAAACAGCTTCTGTTAGAGATTTTTCAGATTGCCATTCGGCAAACGTCAAGGGATCCCCATAAAAACTTCAGAAGCAACTTCCAGAAACTAAAGCGTCCATGTTACACTCTCCTTCAAGCATTAGTTTCAACTCCATTCTGCGCGAGTTTAGGGTCTTTCCTGCTCGATTGGCTCGCTAGGGCAGGGGTTCCTGCTGATTTGAAGGAGGGTCTCTTCTGCTTGCTAATAAGTCGGTAGTCGGCCTCTGGGCTTGAACTTGTTCCCTCCGCGGAGCTTTTGTCTCCTCTACCTATTCACGAATTCACGAATTGATCCCACGGCATCTCACCATGGCTGGAGTTCTTAAGTTAGACATTCAAGAATCGGTCGAAGAGTTAAAATTGCTACTCGGCAAGCAGGCTACCCCGATGGGCAAAGAGCGGGTTCAAGCTCTTTATCTTCTCAAGATTGGAAAAGTCAAGACGATTACGGGTTTGGCTGAAATTTTGGGCCGGGATATCTCAACCATTTTCCGGTGGTTTCAACGCTACAAAACCGCAGGCCTAGAAGGCCTGTTGACGGTGCCCCGCAATCAAGGGCGCAAACCCCTCATCCCCACTCCAATTTTGGAAAGTCTCAAACAAGAGCTGCATCAACCCGGTCGGTTCCGCACCTACAGCGACATTCGCGACTGGCTGCGGGAAAACCACGGGGTGGATGCCTCCTATAAGGTGGTGCACGAAACGGTGCGCTACCGCCTCAAGGTGCGTTTGCGGGGATCCCGTGGGAAGCGGCGTTCTGGAGCTGTACGAGCTTCTTAGCGTTCTTTCCTGGGGTTCTGTTGTCGGTGACCCATCACAGCTGGGCAGCCGGAGTCAAAACATGACTTTGCAACAACGGCGCTCCTGTAGGAGACTCGCTCCCTCCTATCGGTTCGAGGGTGATCAATAGGCGAGTGGGTTGCGCAGAAAGCGTAGGCCGACTCAGCCATTGCAGGGATCCCTCTCCATTGACGGTAAAGGTGCCGGCACTTTCTAGCATTTGCGCGCCTCCCTCCAAATCCGACTGCAACCACAACTGATAGGTGCTTCCCTGGGGGGCAGGAGCCATTTCTGAAGCCAACAGCAACACCTGCTTGGCACGGGGTGACCACAAGGCCTGTACCAGCAGCGGGTTCCCCAGGCTGGGATCCCGTAGGGTTATCCGTTGAATATCCGGCTGCTGTTGCCACTCTTGGTAAAGCCGCTGGATTGCCATCTGATCCTCAGGCAAGAGGGATCCCCACTGCCAGCGCAAGCGCCAGTATTCTACCGTCATTCCTGTCGCATAGAGTCCCAAAACCCCCAGACCGACCAACAGAATGCGTCGAGGCCAAACAGAAGCTGTCGTTTGAATCGCGGTGGGAGCCGGCAACCAGGCCCAGCGCCGCAACCGTTCTCTTGCTTGAAAGGCCGTCAGTTCGTACAGCCACAAGGCTACCGAGCGATCCCGTTCTATATCGAATACATCCGCCCGCTTCCAGCAAAACTCGAATACCTGGCGCACCACTTCTTCTGCTTGGTGGGGTTGCTTGAGGGTGGCCAAGGCAATATCGAGTAGCCGCTTTTGATAGCGATCCTTCAGGAGAAAGTGGCTGCGCCGATCCCGCGATTGGATCTGGCGCATCAGCTCGGAATCGGTCAGCTCCGCCATAAGACTCCGTTTCATCCAGGCCGATGAAGCCTAGCTAGTAGCGTTAGATGCAGGGGTTTCCCCAGACTATACACTACCTCTACTTATTCTGCTGTGGGCTAACCCCATACATTGCATGTCTATCGACTATCGAATGTCTATCCCCGAAGAAACCTTTCCTCAGGCAGCATCCTTCTCTGCCACCTTCTCAGAGCTTTCGGTGCTGGCAGACTCTTCATCGCTGCTGGGATTGTTCATCTCCTGTTTGAAGCCGCGCAGAGCTTTGCCCACAGCACTGCCCAACTCCGGTAACTTCTTGGGGCCAAACACGACCACCGCAATCACCCCAATCACCGCCAGTTCCGGCAGACCCATGCCGAAAATCCCCACGGCCAGAACAGGTTCACTCGGTAGCAGAATAGTCATAAATCCCCAAGACCCGAAAAACAAAAAAGTTAGCAGTTGCCAGTCCGTCTCACTCTAGCAAGATCTTCTCTTGTTCAGAAAGGGATCCCAGGGTTCAACCCTTCTCAGGATTTTCTCATACCCCACCCACAGCCTATTCAGGATCGGGCAGGTAGGATTGTCGTGTCCCTGCCAATTGGGGATTTTTGCGGTTTCCCCCTTCACCTTACCCAGAAAAGAGCCATGACTGTTCCCTATGATGTTGTCGTCATTGGTGCTGGTTCAGCAGGTCTTGTGGTGGCCAGTGCAGCCTCTCAACTGAAGGCGAAAGTCCTGCTGGTGGAAGGCAGCGATCGCATCGGCGGAGATTGCCTTTGGTACGGCTGTGTACCGAGCAAATCCTTAATCCACGTTGCCCATACGGTTCACCAAATTCACCAGGCGGCTGCTTCTGGTTTGGTTTCTTCGCTAAACGGGACAGGGATCCAGGTGGATTACCTCAAGGTGTACCAACATATCCGCTCTGCTCAGGAGTTCATTGCCAACCATGCCGACTCGCCGGATCGCTTTCGCAACCTGGGGGTGGAGATCGTTTTTGAAAAGGGCCGCTTTGTGGATGAACGCACCTTCGAGGTGGGGGGGCGGCGGGTACAGGCGCGGGCTTTCGTGGTGGCCACCGGATCCCGCCCGTTGATCCCTCCCCTGCCGGGTTTGGCGGAGGTGGGCTGCCTGACCAATGAATCGGTGTTTGATCTGACGCGATTGCCCAAATCGGTGGCGGTTATCGGGGCGGGGCCAATTGGTTGTGAATTGGGACAAGCGCTAGCCCGCCTCGGCTCCGAAGTGAGCTTGATTGCCAGCCGGGATCGGATCCTGCCCAAGGAGGATCCCGAAGCTGCCCAGGCGGTGCAGCATCAGTTGGCTCAAGACGGGATCCACATTTTGACCCAAACCCGTGCCCAAAAAGTCAGCCTAGAGAACGGCGAAAAGCTCCTCTACGTCGGGGCGAAAAACGGCAATGGCGGCAAGGTGATCCGCGTAGAAGAGATTTTGGTAGCCGCAGGTCGGATCCCGAACCTGGAAGGGCTAGGCTTGGAGGCTGCCGGTGTACAGTACAGCGCTCAAGGGATCCAGGTGAACGCCAAACTGCAAACCAGCAACCCCCGGATCTATGGCTGCGGCGATGTGATTGGGGGGCACCAATTCACCCATGTGGCCGGGTACGAAGCGGCAGTGGCTCTGGTCAATGCCCTGTTTTTACCCATCAGTAAGGCCAGTTACCGGGTTATTCCCTGGGCTACCTTCACCGAGCCGGAACTGGCCCGGGTTGGTCTTACCGAAAGCGAAGCCCAACAGAGATACGGCCAAGATGTGATGGTGCTCAAGCACGAGTTTGCCGAAGTGGATCGCGCCCAAGCGGAAGCGGCTACGCTGGGCTTTGCCAAATTGATCTGTCGGCGCAACGGCCAGATTTTGGGAGCCCACCTTGTCGGATCCCATGCGGGAGAGCTAATTCATGAGGTGGTCTTGGCCATGAGCCACCAATTGCCCGTCTCGGCCCTGACGGGGATCCACGTTTACCCCACCCTCTCAGAAGTGAACGCCAAAGCCGCCCTACAGCACAAGAAACAAAAATTTGCCGCCAACACCCGCCTGCAAAACCTTCTGCAGAGGTTCTTCGCTTGGAGGCGGGCCTGGAGTTAAACCGCCAAACGGGAAGTCAGCCACCGTTACACTGAGATCAGTTGTCTGTTGAGGGTTCCCGATGGCATTTCTTCTGTCTGCCGAACAAGTGGGTCAGTTTGTCTCTAACCAATGGCGGGATCCCTTTGCCGTTTTGGGGCCACAGCAGATAGAAGAGGCCGGTGAGTCCTTTTGGCTGGTGCGTGCCCTTATCCCCAATGCCAAGCAGGTTTGGCTGGTGGAACGGGCCACCGGGCAAGCTCATCTGATGCAGCCGCTACACCCAGAGACCCTGTTTGAACTGCGCTGGCCCTCTGGGGATCCCTTGCCGGACTATTTTTTAAGATCACAGCGCACCTGGGATCCCGAAGGGCGACAGTTGGAAGAGTGGGAGGATCCCTATCGGTTTCCCCTAGAGCAGGTGAATCATGTGGGGGAAGTGGATCGCTACTTGTTTGGCGAAGGCAACCACCACCGCATCTACGACAAGCTGGGCGCTCATGCCATCACTGTCGAGGGGGTAGCCGGAGTTCACTTTGCCGTTTGGGCCCCTAATGCTCGTAATGTCAGCGTTATCGGCGATTTTAACCACTGGGATGGCCGCCAACACCAGATGAAGATGCTGGGAGAAAGCGGCATTTGGGCTGTGTTCATTCCCGGTGTGCCTGTGGGGGCGATCTACAAATATGAGGTGAAAACCCCCTGGGGCGATATTTACGAAAAATCGGATCCCTATGGCTTCCAGCAGGAGGTACGACCCAAGACCGGCTCCGTTGTCACGGATTTGAGCAGCTATACCTGGGAGGATCAAGCCTGGCTGGAACAGCGAGCCGCTACCGAACCCTTACGCTCTCCTGTCTCCGTCTATGAAGTACATCTGGGATCCTGGATGCACGGCTCGGCTGAGGATCCCCCGGCCACAGGGCAAAGTGTGTTGGTGGATCAAAAGCCCAATACTCGCTTCTTCACCTATCGGGAGCTAGCGGACAAATTGATCCCCTATGTGAAGGAGCTAGGCTTTACCCACATTGAGCTTTTGCCGATAGCAGAGCACCCCTTCGATGGCTCTTGGGGCTATCAGGTGATCGGTCACTATGCCGCCACATCCCGCCATGGATCCCCGCAAGACTTCATGTATTTTGTTGACCAAGCCCACCAAGCCGGGATCGGGGTGATTGTCGATTGGGTGCCGGGACATTTTCCTAAAGATGGGCATGGGTTGGCCTTTTTCGACGGCACTCATTTGTACGAGTATGGCGATTCTCGCAAAGGGGAACACAAGGGTTGGGGCACGTTGGTCTTTAACTATGGCCGCAACGAAGTGCGCAATTATCTGGTGGCCAACGCCCTCTTTTGGTTCGAGAAATACCACATCGACGGGATCCGGGTGGATGCGGTAGCTTCCATGCTGTATCTGGATTACGACCGCAAAGAATGGCTGCCCAATCCCTACGGCGGAAGGGAACATATCGAAGCCATTGACTTTTTCCGCCAACTCAATACCCTGATTTTCAAATACAACCCCGGTGCTCTTTCCATTGCGGAAGAATCCACCGCTTGGCCGATGGTGACCTGGCCAACGCATGTGGGCGGGTTGGGCTTCAACCTGAAGTGGAATATGGGCTGGATGCACGACATGCTGGATTATTTCCACATGGATCCCTGGTTCCGCCAGTTCCATCCCAATTTGGTCACCTTTAGCCTCATGTACGCCTTTAGTGAAAACTATATGCTGGCCTTCTCTCACGATGAGGTGGTACATGGCAAGAGCCACATGCTGGGCAAAATGCCTGGGGATCATTGGCACAAATTTGCCAGTCTGCGGGCTTTGTACGGCTATATGTTCACCCACCCCGGCAAGAAAACCCTGTTCATGAGCATGGAGTTTGGCCAGTGGAACGAATGGAATGTTTGGGCTGACTTGGATTGGGATCTATTGCAGTTTGAACCCCATGCCAAGTTGCACGATTACGTGGCCAGTTTGAATCGATTGTTGCGCTTGGAACCCGCTCTCTACACCCAAGACATCAAACCGGAGGGGTTCCGCTGGATTGACTGTAGCGATCATCGTGGCGTTGTCTCCTTCATTCGCTACGGGGAGGATCCCAACGAGTGGGTGGTGGTGGTGTGTAATTTCACGCCGGTAGTTTGGCCCAACTACCGCATTGGCGTGCCGGCACGAGGTTTCTATCGAGAGCTGTTCAATAGTGATGCTGTCGAGTTTTGGGGCAGCGGGGTGGGCAATTTGGGGGGCAAATGGACGGATGACTGGGCCTGCCACAGTCTGCCCTATTCCCTAGATCTTTGCCTGCCGCAACTCTCCACCCTGGTGCTGAAATGGCAACCGCCGGATCCGGTTGAGTCTCAAGGATAGTTTACTAGCTACACTAGGTTCACTTATCTTCTATCTTCATTGCCCCGGATCCCGACTCTGCTCCTGTTGTGTGAGCGGTTTGTGTTCTCTGTTTTTCCTTCATCTTCAGGCATTGACCAAAATTACAAAGTTGATCCGAGGGCAGATGCCGCACCGGATCCGGCAATTTGGATTGCCCTACGAGCGGGGATCCAAAATCGCAGCAGGTTTCTCTTCCACCACTCCCGCCAAGAGGGAGTTGACCAGCACCGTCACCAAACCCAGTCGGTTACCTGCCAAAATATCCGTTAACAGCCGATCCCCCACCATGGCTACCGCCTCCACTGGCAAGCCCATCTGGGTTACTGCCCGCCGCAAAGCCCGCCGTGAAGGTTTCCCAGCGCGGTGAATGTGGGGCAGATCCAGGCTTTCTCCGATTTGCCGAATCCGGTTGCGGTTGATGTTGTTGCTCACCAGCCAAATTTGGAATTGGGGGCGCAACTGCTCCAGCCAAGCCACCACGGCGGGATCCACCTCAGCCTGTTGAATCGGCAACAGCGTACCGTCCACATCGAAGATAATGCCTCGTACCCTCCATTCCAACAGCGCTTCCGGCTGTAGCCGCAAGACGGTGCCTGCCACCACCAAATCCGGCTGAAGGAGTTTGAACCAAGGTTTGTGTACCATCCTATGCTCGGTTAAGGACTTGTTGCCGCTCCCGGTGAGGTCTGCCCTGCTTGCCGCTCCCGGATAATTTGGAGTTGAGCCGCCTCATGCTCTGCTAGTGTTTTGCTGAAAACATGGGTGCCGTCGTAGCGGGCGACAAAATAGAGGAAATCCGTCTCCTCCGGTTCTAAAACGGCTGCTAAGCTAGCCAATCCAGGACTGGCAATCGGGCCAGGAGGTAAGCCTGGATTGAGGTAAGTGTTGTAGGGGGAGGGGGTACGCACTTCTGCCAGGGTGAGGCGGCGATCCGGTGTTTGACGGATATTGAGAGCATATTCCACCGTCGGATCCGCCCCCAACGGGATCCCTTGCCTGAGCCGGTTCAAAAAGACACCCGCAATTAAGGCTCGCTCCTCCGGCACCACTGCCTCCCGCTCCACAATGCTGGCCAAGGTGACCCACTCGTGGAGGGATAAGGGGGTGGAATGTTGTTGAAACAGAGGCAAAGCCACTGAGACAAACCGCTGCAACATGGCATTGACCACCGTTTGGGCCTTCTCGTGATCCGGTAGGGATCCCTCTACTTGTTCCACCGGAAACAGGTAGGTATCCGGGAACAGATACCCTTCCAGAGACTTGAGATCCTGGGGCAGCCAATCTAGGGGTGGAATCACCTGAGCCATGGCGATGAACGTATCGGCCCCAAGCCAATTTCGTTGGGCCAACGCAGCCGCCATCTGGTCGATCCGCCAACCTTCCGGGATTGTCAGCCGCGTTTGTAGGACGTTACCCTGGCGCAGTTGCTGGGCCACCGCCAACATGTCTTGACTGGGATCCAGCAAGTAAGTACCTGCCTGAAATACCCAATCCCGTGCTAGGGTACGACTCCATAGCCTCCAGGCTACATCGGAGCGAATCACACCCGCCTGGTAAAGCTTTTGCCCGATTGAACGGCTACTGCTCCCCTGCTCGATCACCACCTGGATGGGTTCTGAACCGCCCACGGGTTGTAGCCAACGTTGCCACTGCCAGTAGGCCAAACCGACAGCCACCGCCAGCAGAAGCACAATACCCTGAAGACAACGCCTAGCCCAGCGACGAGTGCTGGAGTGGGGAGGCACAGCTGAGCGTTTGGGCAAACGAGTATCCTGTTGAGCCGGAAGCTGCAGATCTTCTGCCATCAGTTACCCCTCCACAATCATCTGAGCACATCCTTCTGTCAGGCTACTCTGCAATCCAGCGGAAGGCTTGCTAGGGTGATCCCGGCCCAATTTTAGCTTCAGTCCTATTTGGGATCAGCTCTCCTGAGCCACAGTGACTGGGATCCCCTTGTTCTCCCCGGGATGCTGCCTGATCACCGTCCCGATCGGTTCTCCCGTCACCACTCGATAGATATTGCCGGGGGTTGTCAGGTCAAAGACGACAATAGGCAGTTGATTCTCTTTACACAGGGCAATGGCAGTACTGTCCATCACCCGCAAATCGTGGGTGAGCACATCCTGGTAGCTAAGGACATCATAACGGCGGGCTTGGGGGTGGGTCTTGGGATCGGCATCGTAAACCCCATCTACCTTCGTAGCCTTGAAGATCACCTCTGCATCGATCTCAGCTGCCCGCAAAGCTGCAGTGGTGTCGGTGGTGAAAAACGGATTTCCTGAACCGGCTCCAAAGATCACCACCCGCCCCTTTTCTAAATGACGGATGGCGCGACGACGAATGTAGGGTTCTGCCACTTCCTGCATGGCAATGGCGGTCTGGACGCGGGTGGGGATCCCGGCGCGCTCGATAGCATCCTGTAAGGTGAGGGCGTTGATAACCGTGGCCAACATGCCCACATAGTCGGCAGAAGCCCGATCCATGCCTTGGGCCGCCGCCTCTTTACGGCCCCGCCAGATATTCCCGCCCCCCACCACAATCGCTACTTGCACATCGGCCCGCACCACGGAGCCGACTTCACTGGCAATCGATTGCAAAATCTCGGGGTCAATTCCATAGGAACGTTCCCCCATCAGGGCTTCACCGCTCAGTTTCAGTAAAATCCGTCGATATTTCATGCTCACCCGATCCAGCCCACCCCTGCATACAATAGCAGGTTTGTTGAGCTAGCCCCGTTCAGATCTGGCCAAAGGATCCCAGCAGGCTAGGGTTCTTCGGTGGCGCTGGCATCATTGTCTCGAGGAGCAGAACGGAAGCGGCGGCCATTGCGAGCGCGGCTTTTCTGAAACTGTCTGGCATATTCGCGGTTCCGCTCGGCTTTTTCTCGCTTCAAGTTGCGTTTTTTGGCCATGCTGGTTTTCCTGACCGGCGATCCGGTATAAAGTTATGTAGCACCCGATTCAGGTGCGAAAATCAAGCGTTTCCAATCCTAGCACGCTTCGGCTGACCCATTCTGAATCCCTGCACTCAACTGGCTATTGGCAGGGATCCCCACAGCAGCGTTAGCCCGATCAACACAAAACCTAAACCGGCCGCAGTTTTAATCCAGCGAGGCGGGAACCATCGTGCCACCCAGGCCCCGGCCCACACCCCGATTAAGCTGGTGCTGATCAAGGCGGCGGCGGCTCCGAAAAAGATCACCACAGGGTTTTGAGCGCGTGCACTCAGGAGCAATGTTGCAAGTTGGGTTTTATCTCCCATTTCTGCCAGCAGAATCGAGCCAAAACTGACTAGGATAACCCGCCAGGCTGTTTGGCCTAAGGAAGATGAATTTGGGCTATCGTCCTTGTCGATCAACACGTTCCTCTGCTGCTCCCCGCTTTGTCTTGTTTGCTCGCATGGGTTTCCCAAAACCACTAGCCCTCCCGAAGGACATCTCCCCGCCACTCTTGCCAAAGCACATAGCCCCCAATCACTAGGAAGCCTGCGCCGGCTAACCATTGTAGCCAGTCTGACGGAATGACCTGACCCAGACCGCCCCCCAACACAACACTGAGCAAACTGGCCGTCACCAACGCACTAGCAGAACCGAAAAAGATTGCCCAAGGGGATCTTGATTGGGCACTCATCAACAATGTTGCCAGTTGGGTCTTATCCCCCATTTCTGCCACGAACACCGTCATAAAGGTCATGAACCAAAGTTGTGGCCTGGATCCCTCTACAGGGCTATTGGCAGCAGCAACCTCAGTCGGCGTGGATGCACTCTCAAAAGCTATCTCAGGGGAAGACGATGTATCCAAAGCCACCTCCGCCAGTGGAGAGGTGGATCCCGGATGCCATTCCAGATACTGATGCCCAAAGGCCAAAAAACCTAGGCAAATGGACAAAGAGACCAAGGCCAGTCCCAGTCCCAGAACCATCTGACCTTTCCAAGAACGCGGCGACGCCATGTTGTTTGCCGTTTTGGGTAACCACTGACATGCAGCTTATCCTGTCTGTTGACTCCACTTCATGCCATCCAAGCCCTGATGAGGGCGTTAAAGTAGAGAGACTGAGGGGCGTTGGCCGAGCGGTTTAGGCAGCAAACTCATAATTTGCCTTACACAGGTTCGATCCCTGTACGCCCCATTCGGCCGGTACAGCTTTTTCCAGCGCTACATCCTACAGCCGATGCAGGCCAACCTTTTGTCTGACAAGAATTTCTTCTTGACCTTGTGTCGTCCATGAAGTCGGAAAAGGCTGTGAGGATATCTGATGGAATCAGGTGTGACTCTCCTCCTGTATACCCTCTAGCCCAGTCAAGTCCCGCTCAAGTGGGTCTGACTCCAGTGCTCCGATTGGGCAAAAAATTGAGCAAGTAAGCCTGTCTAACATCTAGCTTCGACTCTATGATCTGGAGAGCCACCATGTCCTCAAAGTAGCGGTGCCAACGTTCATCGGTCATCGCCCCGATCCCTAAGGTGGCGGCATCTCCAGAGGTCAGCAGGCCATAGTCTTTCAGGGCTTGGTGGCTATAGGCCAAAAGGGCCTCGCTCATGTTGGGGTTATCCTGTTGGATCAGGCGGTTGCCGGGGCGGGGATCCTCTAGGTAGCTCTGCCAACCTTCACTGGAAGCAGCGACAAATTTTTGAACCAGTTCCGGCTGCCGTTCCGCGAAGTGACGTGTGGTTTCCAGGGTTGTGGCATAGGGAGAGTATCCATAGTCTGCTAGGGGAAACACCACCGGATCGAAGCCCCCCTCTTGACGCACCCGAAAAGGCTCGGCGGTAACATACCCTTGCTGTGCCGACTGTTTGTCCAGCAAAAAGGGCCCAAGGCTGAAATTGTAGGGGCGCTTTTGTTCGTCGCTGAAGCCAAATTTGGCGCGCAAAAAAGGCCAATAGGTGAGATTCGCTCCCGGAGAGACCCAAATCGGCTTGCCCCGCAGGTTTTCTAGATGGTCATGGCCCACCCCGGGATGAGCCAGCAAACATTGGGGATCCTTCTGGAAAAAGGCTGCCACCGTCACCAACGGGATCCCGGCTTGCAGAGCAGAAAGTGCATCCGGGCTGGAGCCGAGCACAAAATCTGCCGCCCCTCCCGCCAACAGTTGCAACACATTCACCCCTGTTCCCCCCATGTGGATTTGCACCTCCAGACCATAGCGGGCGTAAATGCCAGTGGCGACGGCTTGGTAAAATCCACCGTGCTCTGCTTGCGCATACCAGTTGGTGGCTAAGCGAAGGGGTTCTCCCTGTTCCTTTTTCTTGGGTTTGGATCCCCATCCCACAGCCAATAGGGCGGCCCCATTCACCACAAAATCTCGTCGGAACCAACGCTCCCCAGTCATACACACGGGATCCTGAGTGCAAAAGGGTTTTTCTTTAGCCTAGTCTGGAATGCCGTTGCCGGTGACTGTTGAGGATCCCCCATTTGCGGCAGGATCGAAACATAGTGCAGGGGATCCGGCATGGGCAAGGTGTATTTGGTGGGGGCGGGGTTGGGGGGACGGGAGGGCCTGACGGTGCGGGCGCTTCAGGTATTGCGGCAGGCAGAGGCAGTTTGGATCGATGAATTGGTGGATGACCGATTGCTGGCAGAATTGCCGGGTCAGGCGCAGCTATGGCGACGGTCTGGGGAGTCTTCTGTGCAGGAGGGAGTCCTTTGGCTGATCCAACGCTGCCGTGAGGGCCAACAGGTGGTTCACCTCAAATCTGGGGATCCGCTGATTTTTGGCCGTACCCGTGAAGAGGTGGAAGCACTGGTTAAGGCGGGCTGCCCCTTTGAGATCCTGCCGGGGTTGTCTTCTGCCTTGGCTGGCCCCCTGTGGGCAGGGATCCCTTTGACGGATAAATATCTCAGCCGCGCTTTTGCGGTTCTGACAGCACACCAGCTGGAAACCTTGCCCTGGCCAGGGCTGGCCCAATTGGATACGCTGGTGATCTTGATGGGCTCCCGGCAACGAGACCAGATTGCCGCCAAGCTCATGGAGGCGGGTTGCCCTGCGGAGCGACCTGTGGCCCTCATTCGGTCAGCGGGCCAAGCGGAACAAACGGTGTGGGTGGGCTGTCTGGCAGAGTGGGCCGCAGCAGAAAACCGATCCTGTGAACAGACCCAGTCTGGGCCGGGAGTGTTGGTGATCGGGGAGGTGGTGAAATTGCGACAGGACTTCTTGTCCGGGATCCCCAGGCTACCAGAACAAGCCCCCTTGGCGGGTAAAACCGTGTTGGTGACCCGTTCGGAAGGGCAAGCGGAAACCTTTCGGGAGCTGCTCCAGGCCCAAGGGGCACGGGTGCTGGAGATGCCCACCCTGGTGATTCAACCCCCCGCAAGCTGGGATCGCTTGGATCAGGCTATTCAACAGCTTGAGCAATTCGACTGGCTACTACTCACCTCTGCCAATGCCGTCACCCATTTCTTTGCGCGGTTGCACCATCACAAGCAAGACAGCCGTGCCCTGCATGCCCTCAGGGTGGCGGTGGTGGGATCCAAAACAGCGGCGATATTGGCTCACTATGGTATTCATCCCAATTTGGTGCCGCCGGAGTTTGTTGCCGATGCGTTGCTGGAGGTTTGGCCCGAGCCCGTGATGGGGCAACGGGTGCTGTTCCCACGGGTCGAGTCGGGCGGGCGAGATGTGTTGGTGCAGGGGTTGCGGCAGCGAGGGGCGCAGGTGCTGGAGGTAGCCGCCTATCAATCCGCCTGTCCGAAACAGCCGGATCCCCAGGTGATCGCCGCCCTAAAGGCTCATCAGGTGGATCTTCTCAGCTTTGCCAGCTCCAAGACGGTGCAGCATTTCGCCCAGTTGATCCGGCAGGCAGGGTTGGATCCCGAGGTTTGGGATCCACCGGTGCAGATTGCCGCCATTGGCCCCAAAACTGCAGAAACCTGCCGCGCAGAGTTGGGCCGAGTGG
This sequence comes from Synechococcus sp. Nb3U1, assembly GCF_021533835.1. NCBI lineage: Bacteria > Bacillati > Cyanobacteriota > Cyanophyceae > Synechococcales > Synechococcaceae > Synechococcus > Synechococcus sp. Nb3U1. Next base: position 169,140 of record NZ_JAKFYQ010000001.1, read on the forward strand.
ATATTGAGGCAGCAGAATACACTCTAGAGGGGCTGGTGGAAGCCATGATCCAGCAGGCGCAACCGCTCCAGACTACCGGAACCGTTGGATAATACGGATCCGTCAGAGGATCCCCGGCCATGTGGCACAGTGCCAAAACCTACGAAGATATCCGCTATGAAAAAAGCGATGGCATCGCCAAAATCACCATCAACCGCCCCCATAAGCGCAATGCCTTTCGCCCCAAAACCATTCAGGAATTAATCGATGCCTTTTCCAATGTGCGGGAGGATCCCCGCATTGGGGTGGTGCTATTTACCGGAGCGGGGCCCCATAGCGATGGCCAATATGCCTTTTGTGCCGGCGGGGATCAGAGCGTGCGCAGCGAGGCAGGCTATTTGGATGAGGCGGGGATCCCTCGCTTGAATGTGTTGGATTTGCAGCGGCTGATCCGCTCCTTGCCCAAGGTGGTGATCGCGTTGGTGGCGGGCTATGCCATTGGGGGCGGTCATGTGTTGCATCTAATTTGCGATCTCACTCTTGCCGCAGACAACGCCATTTTTGGCCAGACCGGCCCCAAGGTGGGCAGCTTTGATGGGGGCTTCGGGGCCAGCTACTTGGCACGGGTGGTGGGTCAAAAAAAAGCGCGAGAAATTTGGTTTCTCTGTCGTCAATATACAGCGGCACAAGCCTTAGAGATGGGCCTGGTGAATGCGGTGGTGCCGGTGGAAGAACTGGAGGCAGAAGGGATCCGCTGGGCACAGGAAATTCTGCAAAAAAGTCCGCTGGCGATTCGCTGCCTCAAGGCTGCCTTTAACGCCGATTGTGATGGGCAGGCGGGGCTACAGGAGCTGGCAGGAGATGCGACGCTGCTGTTTTACATGACCGAAGAAGCCGCCGAGGGCAAACGAGCCTTTTTGGAAAAGCGCCCTCCCGATTTTCGCCGGTTTCCTTGGTTGCCTTAAATAAATGAAATAAATGCTCAGATTTCAGCCCAAGTAGGTCTGAAACCAATGGGCGGTTTCGGCAACCGCAGGGCCAACGTAATCCTCGACATCGTACAGATCGATGTGGTTGTGGGTGGGCAGCCAAACCAGTTTCTTCGGCTCCCCGGCTCGTTCATAGGTAGCTTGGGCACTTTCAGGGGAACAGTAGGCATCCACCTGTCCGTGCACCATCAACATCGGAGTTGGGGCGATGAAATCTGCCGCTGCTGCTGCCTCAAGGGTGATCAACTCATAGGTGGAAAGGGTCGTAACCTGGTTCACCCAGTGGGGACTGGCAGAGCGAGCCGTACCGTAGTATTCGTAGGGTTCTGCCCCAGGCATGGCTGCAGCTCCGGTTTCGGCAACCGCAGGAATATAGGGCAACTCACCCGTCTGCCAATACTGTTCGCGCGTGTGGGCAAAGTGCGCCAGGCGCTCCCGGTAGCGCTCGGATCCCATGAGGCGGCGCATGGTGTGTGGGGAATTGTAGGCACCCGCTATCAGGGCAATCGCCTTGACCCGTGGATCAAAAGCGGCAAACTTAAGGACATAACTGGTGCCCAGGCAAATTCCACAAGCCCCAATCCGTTCGGGATCCACTTCCGCTTGCTGACGCAAAAAACTGACGGCAGCAGCCAAGTCAGTGAGCTTTCCAGCAGAATCTTCGTGTTGGCGTGGCTCCCCTTCACTTTCTCCAAAGTGGCGATGGTCAAAAGCCAAACAAACCCATCCCTGTTCTGCCAACCGACGAGCATATAGCCCCGTCACTTGTTCCTTCACTCCGGTAAAAGGGCCGCTGAACACCAGCCCTGCTTTGGGAGAAGACAGATCCTCTTCCGGCAGGTACAAATCCCCCACCAACAGCCAAGGGCCACTTTTGAACTGCACCCGCTTCGAGGTAGCCATGGTAAGAGATTCCTACTCAGCCCTACCCATTTAGTATGACTTTTTTCGTATGGCTTTTGAGATTTGAATTGTATATACGCCTCTTTCGTCACTTTCAAAAATTTTGATAGGTTTACGTCATTGCAATTACAATTTGCAACATTCCCCCTCACTCCAAACTTCTCTCCTGGAACGGGAGAGGGAGCATAAATGTCTCATTCTTAAATCATTCTTAAATGAAACTACTATACATCATTTCAGCCGACGAGAAATCAAGTCTTTCTCCCATGACAGAAGAGGCATATTCAGAGTTTTATTCAATCCTCCAAAGATCCGCGAGTGACCCCCAGTTGACTCTGTAGCTTCAGCACTCGCCAGAGCTGGGATCCGCTTAATTTCCCTTGTAAGAGCTGTTGATAACTGCGCAGAGTTTGTTTCACTTGTGCCGGTGCTTCATTCAAAAACTCCACCCGCACATAGCGCAGGCCCAGATCGAGCAATTTATGCACATGATCTGCCCCTGTTTGGGCTTTACCATTGTAGAGGGTATTGCGGCAGCCCGCATCCGCTTTCAAAATATGTTCAACGTTGGCGCGATCTCGTAGCTTCACTTCATGCTTTTCACAAGGGCGACCACAATTGGTATAGTCGGTTCCCTCTGACAAAAAAGCACAAAAGACACAATGTTCCATATGGAACATGGGCACATGCTGATGGATGGTTACCTCATACCAGTGGGCAGGGCCAGCTTTCAATAGGGATCCCAGTTGCTCATGGTTAAGATCATAAGAAGCGGTTAAGCGCTCAAGATTATACCGGGCTTTTAGATAATTGGCGGTGATGGGATTGGCCACATTCAAAGAAAAATCCCCAATACACTGTTTATCCTTAAAAAACTCCAGGTGATCATAATTTCTTACCAAATAGCCATCTGCCCCTGCAGCCAGCACCTGTTTCAAAATCCAGGTTTCTCCTGGTTTGGTGATACGGGGTGGAGCCACCCAAAGGTGCAGCTCAGGATGCAAAGTTTTGCTTGCGGAGATCACCTCTCGATACCGGCGTGGATCCTCAAATTCGAGGTAGATCTGTTGGATGCCGCTTTCGAGCACCGCTTGCAGTTGAGCCGGATCCCGCACCAAAACCGACAATTCTGGGGATCCCATTTCTGAACCTTCCAGGGCGTCCGTCCTGCTGGCCAGAGTCGGCAGGAGATCTTGCCAATGGGCCTCAGGTTTCAGTTGCCAGCGCTGGGGTTGAGCCCGCAAGACTTGCAATTGTTCTACGGCTTCGCGGCGCATTTGGTTGAGGGCACTCACGGGCAACATCACCGCTCCCTCCAGGCAATTGTGCAGGGATCCCAACTGGAAGGGGGTGGCTCCAAGGCGGCCTAGTTGCTCTCGTAGTTTTTCAGTGGAGAGAGGTTGGCGATGGGCGGGCACCAGCGGCATCGGCGAATCCACTTGCACAGTATGGCCCTGCTCATCCCGCAGGATCAGGGTGAGGAGGGATCCGGCTTGGCCGTGAACTTCGATATGGATAGGCCGCTGAAAGTGGGGGTGCTCCCCGGCATAACTTTGGCGAAGGCGTTTCTCCAATTCCGGATCACTGGTTTTCCAGAGGTGATCCCCAACTTGGATGCGTTTGAGATCGATATCCCCCTGTCCAAAACTGAGGAAGGCCCGTCCCTGCCTCTGTTCGATGCGGTAAACCCGCCCCCCCTGTTCCGGCCAATCCGGCTGCCCTTGGTCGAACACCACCCCATCCCCAGCCTTGAGAGGCGCTTCCAGGCGAATCTCCACTTGGTTAGGGAGGATCCCGAGCACCTGCCCCAAATAAACACCTCGTTTTTTCCCGAAGCGGGCGTGCACTAGCTCCTGGTTGTTGATGCCCCGAAACCAGCCCGTATACAGCCCCCGTGAAAAGCTCATCTCCAGCTCATAACGATCCTGACGAGAAAGCCGCCACGGTTGCTCCGCCCCCAGGGCATCCAAAGCTTGCCGATACACCCGCGTTACATTGGCTACATACTCTGGCGATTTGAGCCGCCCCTCGATCTTCAAACAGTGGATCCCAGCTTTAACCAACTCTGGCAACACCTCAAGCCCCGCCAAATCCTGTGGGCTGAGCAGGTAGCGTTTTTCCCCCAAGTCACGGCGGATCCCATCTACCACCAAGTCATAGGGCATGCGACAAGCCTGGGCACATTCCCCCCGATTGGCGGAGCGGCCCCCCAACGATTCGCTGGTCAAACATTGCCCAGAATAAGCCACACACAAAGCCCCATGCACGAACACCTCCAGAGGGAGGGCGGATCCCTTCTGAGCTAGGTGAGTGCGAATTTTATCGATCTCCTTCAGGGAACATTCGCGGGCCAATACCACTAGCTCACAGCCCAGTTGCTCAGCGAACTCCGCTCCCACCCCGCTTGTAATGGTCATTTGCGTAGAGGCATGAACGGGAAAATCCGGCGAGAGATGACGAATCAGACGCACCATGCCGATATCCTGCACAATCGCCGCATCCACCCCCGCTGCCACAATCGAGCGAATATAGCCCTCCGCCTCAGTCAGTTCAGAAGGAAAGACCAAAGTATTGAAGGTTACATAGCCCCGTACCCCTCGTTGGTGCAGCCAGGCCATCAACTCCGGTAGGTCAGCCTCCGTAAAGTTGCGGGCCCGCATACGCGCGTTGAACCGTTCCAGCCCAAAGTAAATGGCATCGGCTCCATTCTCCACAGCCGCCTTGGCACAGTCCCAATCTCCAGCTGGAGCCAAAAGAAGAGGAAGCCCACCAAGCTGGGCAGAGGCCCTTAAAGAAGAGGCAGTTTCTACAGAAGCACTCATGAAAGGGTGAAGGTTGGTGCTGGGATGACCACGGCAGTGTGCAGGACATGTGCCGCTGAGATCCTAACTTGTCTGTTGGGCAGCCGTTTCTGTTTTGACCCCCCAGGTTTCTAGAGCACTTGCTCGGCGGCAGGGATCCCTTCGTCATGCAAAAACAAAGAACCTGAAAGAAAGGACACCCTCTCCTCCAGGTCGAACGGCGGATCCCCAAAAAGGCCTAATGGATCCGTACCAGCAAACTACACAGAAGCCACCAGCACATTCAAGATCCCGGTCAGAATGCCGCTGAACAAGGCCAGAGTAATGTAACGACCGACAGCAGGCTTTTGACCCAAGAGCTGATCAGAAGCGCTGATGGTAAAGAACAAAGACCAAGCTTGAGTCGCGTTGATGGTCTCAAACTGGTTGAATTCAGGGGTGAAGATCTTGGCCATGGTTGGATGCTCCATAATGTTGCGCCTTTCTAAAGCAACCTTAACAAAAGTTAACTAAAGCTGCCATGTTTGCAACAATACCTGAGTCCACAGGGGATCCCCTTCGATGGCGAATTGTGGGTGAGAAGACCAATCCTTCCGAAGGGTGATGAAATGGGCTTGCCTGTAGCCACTCAACGCAGCAACACTTTCGGGGATAACAACAACGTCAGGGATCCCTGTCGGTAGTCAATCCGGCCTTCTAAAAACCGTACCTGGGCCAGACCGGCTTTTTTGAGGGTGATGGCTTGAGTGTGGCTGTTGGTGGGGCATAGCCCGATGGCCGCCTGCACCCACAGGCTCAAATCCGGCTGGTGACCGACCGAGGCCAAGGAGGTGAGGGGATCCTGCTGGGTTTGCCAGCGCACCAGATCGGCGAAACTTCCTCCTGGAGCCAGGGGTTCAAACACTTCTACGCTTTTGGTAAGTCCTTCATCTGAGAAGATCTCAGCCGTTTGTCGGGCTCGCACCAGGGGGCTAGTCAGAATCAGGTTCCACTTCCAGCCCATCTCCTTGAGTTGGCGGGCAATCTTGCGACAGCGTTTGCGGCCCTCGTCTGTCAGTGCCCGAAAAGCATCTTCCATCTCCGCCTGAGGTTCTTCGGCAATGCCGTGGCGAATGAAATCTACAGAAAGAGCCTCTAGCGAATTTTTTATCTCCGCTGCATTGTGGTGCTCATCGCTGTGCTCGACCTCAGAAACCATTGACCCACTCAAAGCTCAGCTCTCTCAGAATACTGCCCTTGAGGTGAGGTTGCTGCGGCAGCTAGGGAACCAAGGAACCCTGCAAAGTAACTCCCTTGCTGCCATAATCTATTCCCAACAGCAATGCACGCTGCCGGGCTTGCCGCTACCCTTTCTAGAGCTACCCCTGCTAGAGGCGTTGGCTTACCAGAGTACGCCCCTCCTGGGTGTAGAGTTGCCAATAGTTCCAGTAGTTGCCAAACACCGACTTGACGTAACCCCGGGTCTCAGCAAACGGGATCTGCTCCACAAACAGGTCGGGATCCGTGAGGCCGTACTGATTCAACCATCTGCCGACATTGCCGGGGCCGCCATTATAACTGGCCAAAGCCAGCATGGTGTTGTCTTGGTAGGTGCGATGGGTGTAGTCCAAATACCAGGATCCCAAGTAGAGGTTATCGGCGGGGTTGGTGAGGCTATATTGGGCTAGGCCAATCTGCTGAGCAATCCATTGCCCCGTGGCGGGCATCACCTGCATTAAGCCCAAAGCCCCAGATACTGAGACGATCTCTGGTTCAAACCGTGATTCCTGCCGGATCAGAGAAGCCACCATCAACGGGTTGAGGTTAAATTGCCGGGACCAGCGGGCCATGCCGGATTGGGTGTAGGGATCCCCGCCCCAAGAATTGTCTGGGTTGGCGTAGTAGTGCAGTGGATAAATGGCTTGCCAGAAATCCTGCCGTTGCTTCAACGTATCCAACATAGGATCCGGATCCTCGCTGAAGCGCAGAGCTGTCACTTGGTTAATGCCCCGCAGATGCTCCCCGGCACTGTTGCGCAAAATACCCGTGACAAAGCGTTCTGTAATGCTCATTTGTCGGGGATCTCGTTGGACGGGGGTTTCTCCCTGCCAGCGTTCCCAGGCCAGTTGCCTCGCCCCAATCAGATGTAGGGTTTGAGTGGCATCGGAAACGTCCGGCAGCGGTAGACGCACCGGCTCAAAATCCACCTCTACCGCCTTGCGACCACTACCAAAATCCCCCACAGGCCAGCCCAGTTGTACCGCCGACCGCCAGCCGTAGTAGGTATGGGGAAACTGGTTCAACACCAACTGATAGGTTTGTCGGGCCGCTTCTGCATCCCCCTGTTGTTCTCGCCATTTGCCCGCCCAGTAGAGCAGTTGAGCCCCCATTTCCGTATCCCGTTGGCCGGATCCCACCTGTTGGGCGATGGCAATGGCTGAGTTGAGGTTGCCCGCTTGGGCTTGGTTCCAAGCTATTGTCCAGGCGGCGTTGGCGGCGGCTTCGCTGTGGGGAAAACGATCCCAGAGGGCTTGGCGAGTGGCTTGGGCCGATTGGGGGCTGGCGTTGCGATCGTACAGTTGGCTGAGGCTGAGCAGGGCTTCCGGGGCTTCTTTATCAGAACCAGATCCCACCTGTTTGAGCAACTCAATGGCTGTGGGCAGGTCGCTCAGATCCGCTAGGCGGCGACGGGTGAGAGAGGCATCTGGCCCATCGGGAAACTGCGCCAGCAGGGCTTGGTAGGCGGCTATCGCCTGAGGGAATTCCCGCGAGATCTGGTGGCTACGGCCCCAGCGGTAGAGATTTTGAGAAGTAGCCGGGGCACGACCGTAGGCACGGGCCGCTTTGCCGTATTCCCGCTGTTCCCAATAGGCATCGGCAATGATCTGCCAATCCGCAGATGAAAGGGATCCCTCCTGAGCTTGCCGCCAGCGATCCAACAGGGGCGTTAACCCAGAGGTTTGCGGATGATGTTGGGCCAAATCCCGCAGCAGGTCATAGCGTTCTGGGCTGAGACCCAGCAAATACTTGAGGGCACGTCCAGTGACCGGGTGGGTGGGAAATTGCTGCCGTAGTTCATCCGCACGTCCCATGCCCCAGAGGGCATAGGCAGCGACAGGGCTATTGGGGTATTCCTCTAGAACCTTGGGCCACCAAACCCCTTGGGCTGTTTCTTTATCTCGTAATGTTTCGTAGGCTTGAGCCCGCAGTTTCCAAATTTCATCAGTGAGAACCGGCAGGCTGTCTTCTAACCCCTCTAAGTGTCGTAGAGCAGATTCGGCTTGGCCGGCTTGCAGAGCAGCATAGGCTTGCAAAAAGGCAGTGGTGGAAGATACGGGGAGTTGGCTGGCATCTAGAGGACTGGAAGCCACTTCCAGAGGCCCTGCTTGAGAGCGGTAATCTCCATCCGCTTGCCAGGATCCCCAGATGGCCCCACCCAGGGCGGATCCCGTCATCAATACACCGGTAGCCAATCCTGCCCAGAGCCGTTTGTTGTTTGTCAGGATCTCCATGCTTTCTCTCCCCACAACCTTCGACTACGATACAGCCTTTTCCAGCGTTATCTGATATGGCAGATTCAGGTCAATCCCTTGCTCTATAAGGTTTTTTGCCTAGCTCAAGGGCCTGCGTGAAGTCGGAAAAGGCTGTACTGAACCTGACTTCAATTGAGCTACCGGAAAACGGGTTTTTCGATAACACTCTGCGGCAACCGATCTGTGGCGGTATGGCCAGAAAATCTGGACAGTACCGCTGTAGCGAACTAGCCTAGAGGCAATTCTTCTCGTCCCAAGCTGTTTCATGTGGTGGGATCCATGCTCAGACCCAGTTTTCTGTTCTCCGGATCGGCCCTGTTGGGGATGTTGTCGCTGTTGCTGATGGGTGGTGAGTGTAGCTGGGTGGCATGGCGGCAACGCTCGCTGACGCAGGTTCCTTTACAAGCTTTAGCAGAATCGGCTGGCCCGTCCGATGGGGCCTTTTGGCTCTTTGAAGATGAGCCGGATCCCACACCACTGTTGACTCACCAAGCCCAACTACAGGAACGGGTGCAAGAGCTGGAACAACGCTCCCAATCGCACCAACAGCAAGCCCATCAATTACTTTCTCATCCACGCCGCGGGATCCCTCACCAAACGCCCATTGCCGCCCGCTCCAACCCAACCCTTACCTCATCGGCACGGCCTCGCCGTCAGGATCCCACCCTTTCTCAAGCCGCTTCTCAACCGGCTGCCCCCAATTACCTGGCGCGGCTAACCCGCCAGATTGAGCAGGAACCGGGAAATGCCCGGCTTTATCTGCAACGAGCGCAACACTTCTGGCATCAATCCCAGGAGGATCCCTTTGCTGTGCCTCAACCGGAGCAGGCTTCTGCCATCGCCCATTTGATGCGCTCTGCTCTACGGGATCTAAACATTGCGATTGCCTTGGATCCTTATCTCAGTGAAGCCTATCTGCTCAAGGCCAAAATTCAATACGAGCGCTTGCGGGAACCCGAGCAAGCCCTGGTGACACTGTCCCCTCTGGATCGCTTCGCCTATCGCAACCCGCAACTGCACCTGATGCGCTCCCGCATTTGGGCTGAACAAGGGCATTTGGAATCCGCCTTTGATGTCTCTCACCTGGCCATTGAGCTGGCACAACAAAGCCAGAACAAAGCGGATCTGTTTGAGGCCTACGTCCATCGGGGCTTGATGTGGGGTAGCGTTTGTGATTTGAGCTTAGCCATGCAGGACTTTAGCCGAGCCATCGATCTGCTGCCCCATCGCGGGGATCCCTATTACTATCGCGGGATTGCGGGGGCCTATTTGGGCTCTGAGCCTCGGTGCGCGGCGGCGGATCTGGGCAGTGCTTTGATGTTGTGGCGGGCTTCGGGCACGGGATCCCCAGCGCGGCTGGAACACGCAGAAGCGGTCAGGATGGAACTTTTGCAGCAGCTGCGTCAATAACTTGCCCAGTGTTTTGGGGTCTGGTTTCGAGAACATTCGGCAGGTACAGAAACAGGTATAGAAGAGGGATGGAAGACTGAGCGGTCCTCTGAGGGGTCTCTACTCCGAATGGGGGATCTTGACTTGCTGGGGGCAATTGGCAAGTCGACCCGTACAAAGCCAGGATGTTATGAGTGCCTACTACTGCAGCAGGATTCTTCAGAGCCAAGCGGAATGATGAGCCGACGACAATTGACGATCTCTGTGTCTTCAGTGGCCCTAGTGGTGGCGACGGGGATGCTGCTTCTGTTGTTGTGGCAACTGCGAAGCCTGGTGCTGACAGTGATGATCGCAGTGGTGGTGGCCGCGGCGCTGGCTCCCCTGGTGGATATGGCGGAGCGGATGCGGATCCCTCGCTGGCTAGCGGTGGTGGTAGTGTATCTGAGCCTGATTGCCGGGATCACAGGGTTGGCTCTGTTGATCGGCCCGACGGTAGTGACCCAGACCGAACGGTTGCTGGTGAAATTGCCCTCTTATCTAGAGCGGTTGCAGTTGCTGGTGGATACCTGGATTACGGATCTGGCAGGGGTGGATCCGGCGGTGATCGACTATTTGAATCAGGTACTCAACCCACAATCCATCACAGCGTGGGCGATTCGCTCTGGGCAACAGTTGTTGGTGCAATCCTATGACTTCACGCGGGGCTTACTGGGGGCGTTGCTGACCACCTTGCTGACGATTTTTATCTCTGGCTACATGTTGGTGAGCGGTTCTGGCCTGATTCAGGGTTTGGTGGAGCTGTTTCCGTACCCTTGGAATGAGCGGTTGGCCCAACAGGTGCACCCGATGGCCCAGCGGATGGGGGGCTATATCCAGGGTCGCGTGCTGGTTTCCGCCATTTTGGGGGTGATGATCACCGTCTCGTTGCGCTTTTTGGGCCTGTCGGAGTTTGCTATCGCCTTGGGGGTAATTGCCGGATTTACCAACCTCATCCCCTTCATTGGGCCAGTGCTGGGATCCCTGCCTGCTCTGGTGGTGGCGATTGTGCAAGGAGGCTGGACCTTCTTGTGGGTGCTGATCCTCTATGTAGCCATCCAAAACCTGGAAACCTACGTATTGGATCCCCTGTTGGTGGGATCCTCTGTGCGGGTGAAACCCCTGTACCAGTTGTTGGCGGTGTTAGGGGGTACGCAGTTATTGGGTATCATCGGGGCGGTGATTGTTCCTCCTTGGGTGGCGGGTGCGGCAGTGCTGCTAGAAAATCTCTACCTGAAGCCTAAGCAGGAGGCAGAAACCCAAGCGAAATTGCATCCGGATCCCTCCCATCCGTATGCCTCTGCCCCGCCAGCCTCAGCCGGTAATGGTCATCTGGTCTCGGAACAGGATGTCCAAGGAGCTGGATTTGAAGAGATCCCTGCAGTCAGTCCTGGTTCTCAGGAGTCTGAGGAAGCTGATCTACCCCTTTCGGGGCGCAAAGGCTGAATGAATGTGTGTGAGGGATCCTTGGTGGCCCATCCACATCAGCAGGCCCTAGGCCAGTCCTTAATGGTGGTAGGAACTTCCTCCCATGTGGGCAAGACACTGCTGGTGACGGCTCTGTGCCGCATTCTCAAAAGAGCGGGGAAAAGGGTTGCCCCCTTCAAGGCTCAAAATATGTCTCTCAATGCCTACGTGACTGCCGAGGGCAAAGAGATCGCCTACGCGCAGGCCCTGCAAGCCTGGGCATCTGGGATCCCGCCTGCGGTGGAAATGAACCCGATCCTCCTCAAACCACAGGGGAACCTCACTTCCCAAGTGATCTTGAATGGGGTAGCAACAGGCACCTACCGAGCCGGAGAATATTACGAACGCTGGTTTGAACCCGGCTGGCAAGCTGTGACCGCAGCCCTGGCCCACCTACAACACTATTACGACTGGATTATCTGTGAGGGAGCAGGTAGTCCGGCAGAAGTCAACCTCAAACATCGGGATCTGGTGAACATGCGAGTCGCCTTGCATCTGGGATCCCCCACTTGGTTGGTAGCAGATATCGACCGCGGCGGGGCCTTAGCCCATGTGGTGGGTACACTCCAACTGCTGGAGCCAAAAGAACGCGCTTTGATCCGGGGCATTGTGATCAACAAATTTCGGGGTTCCCGAGAACTCTTGCAGCCGGGGCTGGATTGGCTAGAAAACTACACAGGGATCCCTGTGGTTGGGGTCTTACCTTGGCTAGATTTGGCTCTGCCCCAGGAAGATTCCCTGGGGATCGAAGCCATGAGTCGGGCCCAGCCACAACTCTTAGAAGATCGGCGAGAAAGTGTCAGTCAGAGGGCTTTGAGCGGATCCCAGTTGGAGATCGCCGTGATTCGTTTGCCCAAGATCGCCAATTTCTCGGATTTTGACCCTCTAGTGGCGGAGCCAAGTGTTCGTCTGCGTTGGGTGCACCCCGGTGAGGCATTGGGATCCCCGGATGTCGTCATTCTACCCGGCAGCAAAACCACCCTTGCAGATCTATTCACCCTCGCAAAGACAGGCTTGGCCGACCAACTGCGTCAGTACTCCGGGCAGATTGTCGGCATTTGCGGCGGTCTACAGATGTTGGGGGAAAAGATCACGGATCCCGAGGGAATAGAAGGAGTTGCGGGTACCTATCCTGGGCTGGGGTTTCTCCCCCTGACAACGATCCTCGAACCCATCAAAGTTACACAGCAGATCCAGACCCATATTCAATGGCCTACCCAGGCTCCCATCCTGGGTTACGAAATTCACCAGGGATCCACTCAGGCACATCCTGCTGGCTGTCTATCTCTGTTCGAGCGAGAGAACTTAGGTTGGCGGGATCCGTCCGGTCGGGTTTGGGGCAGCTACCTACACGGCCTCTTCGACAACCACCTTTGGCGACGGCAATGGCTCAACCAACTCAGACGACAAAAAAATTGGGATCCCTTGCCAGAACTGGAAGGCCATTACTCTCAGCAACGGGAGCAACTGCTAGAACACTTGGCGGATCTGTGGCAACCCCATCTGGAGTTGAGCCTGTTTTCGGGGTGAATGCCGCAAACAGAGGGTTGACCCTAGCTTTCGCGATCTGAAAAAACTTACGGGAGCAGAAAACCTTGTTCATCGAAGACTGCAATGCATCAACCCGGAAAACATGATTTAATAATCTTAACAAAACTTAAATAAGAGTCTAAAGGATTACTATGTTTCCATAAAGAGCAGCTAATACTGTGAAGTTTGCGGCGAGAAAATTGGCATTACTACTGTTTTTCGCGGAGTGGCACAGACCTTGTTGATACTTCTGACTGGAATTGGCAGTAGTCATTATTACTGGTTTGTCTCCATCCCAGAGGTTTTCAGAGCCAACGTCATGAATAATGCTTAGAATAAAACTGAACGGTAAAAATTGCATTTGTTTATGGAGAAAGTAATATCTTTGGCTATCACCCTGAAAGAAAGTGTCTGTAGCCAACTCAGTCAGTGGGCCAAAGAGCAGGGGCTTGTTCTTTCTTCTGAAGAGCCAATTGCGCAGGAGGCTCTTGCTACTGTTGTCAGTCATCTGATCCAACAGGTTTTGGCTGAGGATCCCTATCATCGGGGTGATGGCTTGGGAAAAGCGCCAGCCTGAGTTTGGTTCATGAGCTCGCCATTCTCAGGCAGACCGTCGAAGCACTCAATCAGCGTGTAGCTCAACTTGAAGAGGCAGCCTTGTGTTCGTCCCAACCAGCTACCTCATCTGCTCTCATTTCCCCCCCGAGAGAAAAGTTCCCTTGCAAGCAAAGTTCCCCTCGCAACTCGGGTTCTGAGGGTACAGAGGCAGTTCTTTCTGATCTGTCTGAAAAGTGGCTGAGTACAGCCGATGCTTTTCGGGCGCTGGGAGGGGATCCTGAAGACCCCAACTCGACCATTTCCAGCCTGGATGGCACTCGGTCAGTTAGGTTCAACACCTTTCGCCTGTGGCAGTCTTCCGAGTCCTATGAGGCATTTGGGTTAGAACTCAACCGCCGTCGCCGTCTTAGCAAAAAGCCCTGCCTGCGTTTCTTGCCTCAAGAGATATCTACAGTCCATGCAGCTGGAGCTGACGGAGAATCCGCCTAGCCTTGCACCATCCCTCTCAAGCAGTTTTACGGGAGCGTCGCTTCTGCTTCCGAGGAGGAGGGGGAGAGGGCTGAACAAAAAGGTGCCGCACCAGATCACTGGGTAGGGGCTGATGAAAAAGGTAACCTTGGGCAAATTTGCAGCCTAATTCCTTAAGGCAAGCATATTGCTCCGAGGTTTCCACCCCTTCTGCAATCACCTGTAGATTTAAATCGTGAGCAAGGTTAATAATGGCTTGAATCAGCTCCTGACTTTGTTGGTCACCGTTCAGCTCCTGAATGAAGAAAGGATCTATCTTAAGAGCAGAAATGGGGAGTTGGTTGAGCTGATGTAAGGAGCAAAAGCCAGAGCCAAAGTTATCAACATTAAAGGTTATTTGCTTGGATTTAAGCTTCGCCAGTCTAAGTTGTGTCATTTTGCTAAACATCATCATCGTATCTTCGGTGATCTCCAACATCAGTTGGTTAGCGGGGAAATGCATCATGTCTAAAATTGAGGTTAGTCGTTGGACGAAATCCTCCTGTTCCAGTTGTAGAGGAGACAAATTCACGCACAGCGACAAGGGAGAGGAGGGCATGAAAACATCCTGCCACTGCAACACCTTTTGACAAGCTGTTTCCAGAACCCACCAGCCAATCTCTAAAGCCAAGCCAGAATGTTCGGCAATTCGCCAGAACTGACGGGGAGAAAGAAGACCCAGTCGTGGATGTTCCCATCTCAGCAGGGCTTCAAAGCCAATCAGCTTCTCTGAATCTAGTGAGAGAATGCCGTGGTAATACACCTTTAATTCTTGTCGATGGATTGCCTCTCTAAGCTCCAGAACTTCGTCATCCTCTAATTCAGGAGGATTGATGAATTCAATTTTTGTAGAATTCTGCTTCTGCTTTAGGGGCATTTGTTCTACTAGCGAGAGATTATTATCAGAACCTGGGGAGCTGTGGCGCACACCATTAGGCGACGGAGAAGATGAATTAGAAAATAGCTCTTCCTCGGAACTCACTATCGGCATTTCATTCAAGGGAACGGCAACTTCAAGTACCGTAACGTGCCCTCTGAGAACTGATTTTTCCGAAGAATCTCGATAGGCGGTCAAGTATTCTTGCACCAAAATGGCTTGCCCGGTCGAGCTGACCAGTCGATATCGCAAAGACTCACTTCGGTAATCAGTCGCTTCTAGATTTCTCTGGCCTTTCAGAACACCCAGCCTGGCTTGATGCACCCTTTGCCGATCTTCGGGATGAACAGCTTCATTCCAAAAAAGATGACTGGTCAAGTAGTGCTGCATAGGGTACCCCAGCAGAGACTCTATGGATTCACTGATACTGTTCAGCATCAGAGTTCGCCCATCTGCTTCCCATAGGATCCCTGGCAAGCTATTGAGCAGCTGGCCGTAGCTCTCTTGTAGCCTTTGCAGCTGAGTCTCACAGCGATGTCGCTGGATACCGACGCTAGCCAATTGAATGATCTCTTCGATCAGTTGCCAATTTTCTGAGTCGGGAGCCTCCTTGGAACTGCTGAACAAAGCCAAAAGCCCAACGACAGCCCCATCCTCATCCAAAGCAAAGATTGGAAAAACCCAGCAAGTAGATAATCCTGAGGAGATGGCCCAGTCCCAATGGCTCCAGGTCTGTTCTCCCTGTGGGATGTCCATTTGGATGATCGGTTCACCGTTCCTGTAGACAGTCCAGAAAATGTTGTTACAGGACACCTGAAGAGATTGGCGAAGTGCACGCTGGTAACTAGGGGGCAGATGTGGCGAGGGAATAGGATTTAGCGTTCCCCCCTCGCTTCCATTCTCATCTTCCAGGATCAACGCTCCCAAGACAGAAGGGATCCGGGTTTGGAGGACTTGGAGCAGGCTGTTGCTGAACTCCAGCAAAGGGATCCCTAGCGCGACCATGGCAGAAAGCTGGTCTAGCTCGTATAGGCTAGAGGACACCTCTTGGGCAACTTCTTGTGAGGAAGTAGAAAGGCCAGGGAGTACCTCTACTGTTGCTAGAAGCTTGAGAGGGGCTTTGGTTTGCTTAGGAGAGCGCATAAATTCTCAAGAGCATGAATACTTAGAGAAGAGAGAACAGAAAAACAGGTGGCTCCAGCCTAGACATGAACTTAAAACCTCAACTGTGTGCGAAGGCGACTCAGAACCTAACAGAGGTAAGCCTCGTCAGTAAATCAGTAGGCCACAATTCATCCCTCAACAACAGTCCGAGAAGAGCAATATCCCAGTTCAAGCTAGCTCAGTAAAAATACGGACAAGTTAAATGTGTAAGGCTTGCTACTTTTTGCATCTGTATTCAAGTTTAGTGGGAACAGCAACAGCCCATTCATTAAACATCTGTATTGCCACGTAATCTGACGGTACAGCTAGTATCTTAACAATAAATTTAGACAATTCTAAAGAAATAATTAAGAAAGATGGGACATAATTCTGATTGAGTTATAAAAGGCTCGTCAGCTTGCGTAGGATTACGGGCTAGGTCACTGGTGTCTGCGGTTAAGCGCAACTGGCTTAGTTGCCCTTCTCCAATTTGGTAAAGTCCGACAGGGCTATGGCGGGTTCAGAGGATTAGACGGGTTGCTTTGACTTTGGCGAATTCAGGGTCGAGCTTGTGATGGCTTCTTTCGCATCTGTTATGTCTGTGCTGTGGGGTAGAGATGGTTCGTGGGCTTCCTCAACACTTCATTTCTAAGGTTGCCAAGTGGCAATCTCTCTCTGCAACCGAGCAAGGACTCTTCTTGCAGGCGTTATTTCTTTTGGTAGGGGTTCGTTGTTTGCTCAAGCTACTCCCTTTCCGAATCTGGCGCTCCTTGCTACTGAAACTGACTACAACTCCGGTCAATCCCCCAGTCAATCCAAACAAAACGAAGGAAAGATGTAAGCAAGTGGAAGTTTCTCAGGTTATCCGGGCTGTCGAGCAATCAAGCCGGTTCATGCTGGGGGTGAAGTGTCTGGCTAGGGCGTTGACCACAGGAATCCTTCTGCAGCGCTATGGATTTGCTCCGGCACTGCAATTGGGGGTGAAGTTTGAACCTGCACGTGGATTTGTTGCCCATGCCTGGGTGGTCTGTAGCGGAAACGTGGTGATCGGGAAGTTGGTCGATCTAGAGCGGTACAACCTTCTGCCCTTACAGGAGGGGATCTTTCTATGAGCGGCATGGTGGGTCTTTGGGATTTTGAACGCGGACAAATTGAACCGCGACAACTGTGGGCCATGCTGGATCGGCTTGCCCATCGAGGGCCAGATGGCTTCGATATTTGGTGGAAGGATGGGATCGGCTTTGGCCACTGTGCGCTTTGGACAACGCCGGAGTCATTACATGAGGTGATGCCCCTTCAGGATCCCATGGGTCAGTTTGCAATTACGGCGGATGCTCGGATCGACAACCGAGAGGAACTCTATTCACTGTTGGGGTTAACGGGTTCTGAACGCGAAGAAGGAGATGGTTACCTCATTCTGCAGTCTTACCTCAAGTGGGGATCCCGTTGTCCAGAATACCTGCTGGGAGATTTTGCCTTTGCCATTTGGGATGAACCGCAACGACGGCTCTTCTGCGCCCGCGACCCTATGGGGGTTAAGCCTTTCTACTACAGTTACAAGCCTGGCTGTGGCTTTGCCATTGCGTCTGAAATCAAATCGCTGCTGATTTTACCTTGGGTTACAACGCATCTTAACGAGGAGCGTATCACCGATTACCTACTGGCAGAATTCGAGGATAAGGAGCACACCTTTTACCAGGACGTGTACCGATTGCCTCCGGCAACATCGATGTTAGTGAATGTCCAGGTTGGCCTCCGACAAGTCACTTATTGGAGCCTTGATCCTAGTCGAGAATTGCACCTGCCCAGCGACAGTGACTATGTGGATGCTTTTCGCAACCTTTTCCAGGAGGCAGTCGCTTGTCGCTTACGCAGCACGGGCCCCGTTGGATCCCATCTGAGCGGAGGTTTAGATTCGTCGTCCGTGACATGCATGGCCAAGAAGATACAGCCAAAGTTCGAACTACATACCTTCTCCAACGTGTTTGAATCCGTACATGTGTGTGATGAAAGGACGTACATTCAGGCGGTTTTGGAGGCAAGCGATTACACACCTCACTTTGTAGTTGCCGATCAACTGGGGCCACTTTCCGACTCAGAGTCCATCTACTCTTTTCATGACGAAGCTTACTATGGGCCAACTCATTTTTTGGTGTGGGGTTTGAACCGAGCTGTTCAGCAAACAGGGATCCGCGTTATTTTGGATGGCTTTGATGGAGATACAGTCCTTTCCCATGGCACAGGGTGGTTGCACGAATTGGCTCATCAGGGGGAATGGGAACCTTTTGCAAAAGAAGTCTCGGCTCTAGCGAGTGGATCCAAAGGTCAGTGCCAGCTTTTTCAAACCTTTGGTGCTCCACACTTGCAAGAATTGGCACGAAACAATCATTGGCGTAGTTTTTCAAGTCATGCACAATATATCTCCAAGCTCCTATCGGTTTCGCTAGTCGGATTGTGGCTGCGTTGTGGCTTAAAGCCTTTATTACCCGATTTTGCAAAAGAGCAATGGCTTTACTGGCGGACAGGCGAGCATTCAGACCGCTGGTGGGATCATCAACTTTTTAACTCAGTGCGTATCAATAACAAATACCTAGGTCGACAACTCGAAAAACTTAGGCAGAAAGAAGCTCTCCCAGCCGTAAGCGAGCGCCAACAACATGCTCATATGCTTACTACAGGTTTAGTTCCTTCTATGTTGGAGATCATCGATCTATCAGCTGCTGCTTGCTCCTTGGAAGCTCGGCATCCATTTTTTGATCGTCGCTTAGTCGAGTTTTGCTTGGCACTTCCACCCCAACAGAAACTTAATCAGGGTTGGACGCGCCGTATTCTTAGACGATCAATGCATGGCATATTGCCGGAAAAGGTGAGGCTAAGGCGCAGCAAGTCAAATATGGAGCCATCCTTTACCTATGGGTTATGCCAGGTCAACCGCAAGGAGCTAGTTGAGATTCTCACCAGCAAAGCCACTGATCAACCTGAGCAACTCAGCTCATCTTTCATTCCAACTTTGCTTGACATTCTAAGAAGAAAGGATGGATCCCTTAATCCATCCGAGACATTGGTAACATGGAAGATCAGCAATCTTCTAGCTTGGCATAGAATAAGCAGGAAAAGATATATTTGAGACATTGAAATATGATAAATACTGTTGAATTTATATCTTATTAATGTTAAATTAGAACCGTAAGTTTCGCCTTTTTGGAGGTCATTTATGAAGCAAGAATGGGTTTCCCCTTCTTTTTTGAAGCATGGTTCCTTCTCTGAGCTAACCCAGCTTTTTGGCAATGCAGGCTCTGATGTCTTGACTGGTCCTGGGGGCGTTGTAGTAGCTAATGGTGATAATTCTATTAGTGCCTGTGCCCAGATCAAGGGAGTTTGTATCTAGGTAGTTGGGTTAGCCTTAGAGATCTCTGGAGGGTCCTGGATCAGGGGCAAGAAATCTTGCCCCTTTCTCTGAATAACCATCCAAAAGAAAGTAAGTTATGCCTAATGAGAAAAATGTGGAAAACCCCTGTTCTTGGAAAATTTGGATCCTTGTCTAACTTAACTCAGGCCTTAAATCCGAGAGGTACAAGTGATTTATTGCTTGGCCCAGACTCCATCCTTATCGCTGTAGGTAACTTGTCCAATGATGCATGTCTTGTTGGGAATAGGTTAATTCCCGTTAAAGAGTGTATTTAAGTGTATTTATTAGTGGTGATGTGAATGGCTATCTATGTTGCTTACGGACTGCGAATCAAGTCCGATATTCCTTTTCCTGAACTGGCTAATGGCGAGCTGAATGACATTGATGCTCTGGCTCCTGATGTTTGCATTGAATTTGGAGAAATAGACTGGGAGAAAGTGAAAAAAGATCAGGAAAATTGCTCTCAGTCTATCTGTGGAATACTTAAGGATGGGATCCCTCTGGGTGACTTTTGGGTAAGTGGAGGGAAGTTGATTCGAGTTCAGCCTCTGCCCGGAATTGAGTTAGAGTTCATTCGCCCAATTATTATGGGGCCATTGATTTCAGCCTTGCTACGTCAGCGAGGTTTTTTGGTACTTCATGCTAGTAGTGTTCTCTTGGGAGAATCGGCCTTTGTATTCATGGGCCACTCAGGAGCAGGCAAATCTACTTTAGTAACAGCTTTGAATCAGCAAGGATACCCTCTAATTACAGATGATGTAACGGCGATACACTGGGATCCTGTTAAAGCAAACTGGCAAGTAACGGCAGGTTATCCATATGTTCGCCTGTTGCCAGATTCAGCGAAGCATTTGGGTTATAGTTTTGAAGATCTACCACGGATTCACTCCTTTGCATTGAAACGCAATAAAGCCTTGCAGGAGGGTTTTGCTCAGCGTTGTGTTCCCGTGGGTAAAATCTATAGTTTTGATCACGACTTTGTCTCGAAAACGTGGATTGAACCTCTCAGTCATCAGGCAGCAGTTATAGATCTAATTCAGTACACAAGGGCTAGCCACTTACTTCGGGATCCGGAGAACTTACGAACTCATCTTGAACAATGTACCCGTTTAGCAAAGCAGGTTAGGATCGCTCGTCTACATCGTCATCGTTCGTTGGAGTATTTACCTAACTTAATCTCTGATTTGGAAGTGGAGGCAGGACTTTCTACAACCCAGAAAGCTGCGACATCCAATTTGACAGAGTTCCAGACAAATCTTTCTATAATGTCAGTTTGAGCGCAAAATTATTGTTGGTGAAAGAGTGAGTGAATTCATGGCCCGACTAAAAAGGCTCCTCCAGGCATTCCAAATCTTAACCGCAGCAGCAGGCAAGTGGACTTGGGTTTGGCTGGGGTTATTGCTCTGGCAAGGGCTTCTCCCGGTTGGTACTGTTTATTTAACGAAGGCACTAGTGGATGGCTTGGTAGTTGCATTGCCTTTGGGAACTCAAGGGATCCCTTTACTGATAGAGCCAGTAGCAGGAATGGCGAGCCTGTTGCTACTTGGGGAATTAGGGCAATCAGCATTAGGTTGGGTGAGGGCTTATCAAGCGGAACGGGTCAAGGACTATATCAACCTACTCATTCATCGCCAATCGACCCACCTGGATCTTGGCTTCTACGAGACCCCCGACTATCACGATCAACTGCATCAAGCTCGAGGTGAGGCTAGCCAGAGGTCATTGGCTCTTTTAGAAAGCTGGGGACAACTGTTACAGAATGGGATGAGTTTCTTAAGCATGTTTGTTGTGCTCAGCACCTACGCGCTTTGGTTGCCGATGTTGCTACTGATTGGAACACTCCCGGCCTTCTACGTTCTACTGGTGTTTAATCGTCAGCACTATCGTTGGTGGAAAGAGACGACACCTGCGCGGCGATGGACTGAATACTATGATCTGATGCTCACTCAGAAGGTTGTGGCTGCTGAAATTCGAATTTTTAATCTCGGGGAGCATTTCACCAATATTTACCAGTCCATTCGCAAAACACTTAGGCAACAAAGGCTGCGCTTACTACGCAATCAAAGTTTGGGTCGTCTGGGGGCTTCTGCTTTAGGGTTAGGTGTTTCTGGAACTGCGATGACATGGATGTTTTGGCGCAGCTTACAAGGCTTGGCTAGTCTTGGGGATTTAGCCCTGTTTTACCAGGCATTTAATCGCGGACAGACGTTGATGCGGTCTTTACTCGGCAGCCTCAGCGAAATACATCAGAGTGGACTATTTTTAGAGAATCTCTTTGCTTTTCTACAATTGAAACCTCAATTACAAGATCCTGAAAAGCCGAAATCAATACCGCCAAAATTAGAAGTGGGCATTGAGCTTAAAGGAGTTTACTTCCGTTATCCTGGAACTGAAATTTGGGCACTAGAAAATCTTGACTTATTTCTGCCAGCGGGAAGATTTACAGCAATAGTTGGAGATAATGGCGCAGGCAAAACTACACTTATTAAATTGCTTTGTCGATTCTATCAACCTGAGAAAGGTCACATTCTGCTAGACAAATTTGAATTGGAAGAATTTTCTATTGAAGAGATTCGAAGAATGATTACTGTTTTATTCCAATGGCCAGTTAACTATCAGGCCACAGCTACAGAAAACATTGTCATGGGAGATCTCAATAGTCCTGTTGAGGAAGAAAGAGTTCGTGGGGCTGCTGTCATGGCAGGAGCAGAGGAAATCATTCATCGGTTGCATCAGGGATACGATACTCTTTTAGGAACTGCTTTTGTTAAAGGAACAGATCTCAGCGGCGGTGAGTGGCAACGGATTGCCCTAGCAAGAGCGTTTTACCGACAGGCCCCAATCATACTTTTAGATGAGCCGACTAGTGCATTGGATCCCTGGGCTGAATTGGAGTGGGTAAGTCGTTTCCGCAAAGTTAGTGAGGGAAAGACATCGCTACTGATTACACACAGGCTAAATCTGGCTCGTCATGCAGATTTAATCTATGTGATGCGTAAGGGGAAAATTTTAGAGTCAGGATCCCACAACGAACTATTAGCTAGCTCAGGATCCTATGCGCACTCCTGGAAAGCACAATTGCAACATCAACCTATTGCCATTTAGGGATCCAATAAATGTTAATCTCTGGCAATTACCAATTGAGCCCAGAAGCAAGGCTATTGCTTTCAGCATTACGTAAGACATTAAATTGGCCACATCAACAGCAGGTAGAGCATCAACTTGACCAGGTGGGTAATTATAATTCCGAACACCTGCTCAATCTGGCAATCAGAAACGGAGTAGAAGCGCTCCTTGAGGTTGGGTGGCAAACTGACGATCTGCCCGAATGGCGGATAAATCTGAGAGCATTTCTAAACCGGAAAAGGCTTCAGAATCTTAGCTTGCTTGGGGAATTCCTCCAACTGCAATATCGATGCCAAAAGGAAGGGATCCCGATCCTTGGCTTCAAAGGCCCCATCTTGGCACATCAACTTTTTGGGGATGTTGCGAAACGTAGCTATTGTGATCTTGACATCTTAGTAGAAGAAAAAAACCTGAATCGATTGACTGAATTACTACAAACCTGGGGATATCAGGCACGACAGATTACAGAATTTATCGAAAATGGAGACCGCTATTTCGTAGATCCAACCAGGAGATATTCT
The DNA here is from genome assembly GCF_021533835.1 of Synechococcus sp. Nb3U1. Lineage (NCBI taxonomy): Bacteria > Bacillati > Cyanobacteriota > Cyanophyceae > Synechococcales > Synechococcaceae > Synechococcus > Synechococcus sp. Nb3U1. The sequence goes on from NZ_JAKFYQ010000001.1 coordinate 191,887, forward strand.
ATCGATCTACATTCAGCCCTGACTCCAAGTTACTACCCGATTCCAATTGATTATACAAAGCTATGGAAAGAATTAATTTGGATTGATCTTCAGGGTAACTCTGTATTAGCCTTAACACCAGAGACACTTCTTATTTTACTTTGTATTCATGGCACCAAGGATAATTGGCAGCAATTAAAGTGGATTTGTGACATCTCCCAACTGCTGACAAGTTTCCCGGAGCTAAACTGGAGCTATATCCATGAACTAACCAATGACTTTCGGACTTCTCGGGCTCTAGATTTAGGTTTAAACCTTTGCGAGGAAGTTTTTGGATCATCTGACTTGATTCCAAAGATGCTTGGGTCTAGATCCAATCTTTTCAGCCTTTTACAGAAGCATCTGACTTGCTGTATCATAAGTCGTTTCTTTTCTGACTCAAGTCAGCCACCTGGCCTTTTAGAGAATCTGTTATTTTGCTGTATACGTGGACATGTATACCCGTTTCGGCGCTGGCTAGAGAAGAGAATACTACCTAACGAACTTGATAAGTCTTGGTTTAGGGAAATAAAATTTTTAAATCAAAAATCTATCTTTTGGATATCGGGAACACTATCACTTCTGATAAGGCCAATACGACTAATTATTAAAACATCCCGCAAACTTTTAATTTAGCCCATAGAACCCCGTAAGATTATCCAGCATCAGTACTCAAGGGGGATCCCATTCAATGGAGGTACGGGCGGCAGTGGCTTGGAAAGCCGGGGATCCTCTTAGCCTTGAGATCGTGCACCTAGAAGGCCCAAAGGCGGGCGAAGTTTTGGTTGAGATCAAAGCCACAGGTGTATGTCACACCGATGCGTATAACCTTATCTGGGGCGGATCCCGAGGGGCTGTTTCCGGCCATTTTGGGCCATGAAGGAGCAGGTGTAGTGGTTGAGGTAGGGCCAGAGGTGCAGAGCCTGCAGCCCGGTGACCATGTAATCCCGCTGTATACACCGGAATGCCGCCAGTGCAAGTTTTGCTTGAGTGGTAAGACCAACCTTTGTCAAGCGATTCGCATCACCCAAGGTAAGGGGCTGATGCCAGATGGAAGTAGCCGCTTTTCTCATCAGGGCAAAATACTACACCACTATATGGGCACCTCCACCTTCGCCAACTTTACTGTTTTGCCGGAGATCGCGGTCGCCAAAATTCGAGAGGATGCCCCTTTTGAAAAGGTATGTTTGATCGGCTGTGGGGTCACAACCGGCATCGGAGCGGTGATCAATAAGGCCAAAGTGGAGCCGGGATCCAATGTCGTGGTATTCGGTTTGGGGGGGATCGGACTGAATGTCATCCAGGCTGCCCGTATGGTCGGTGCCAACCAGATCATCGGTGTGGATCTCAACCCCAGCAAAAAGCCTCTGGCGGAGAAATTCGGCATGACCCACTTCGTCAACCCGAAAGCGGTGGAAGGGGATTTAGTGGCCCATTTGGTGGAACTAACCGATGGCGGTGCTGACTACTACAGTTTTGAGTGTATTGGCAATGTGCAGGTAATGCGCCAGGCGCTGGAATGTTGCCACAAGGGTTGGGGGGTGAGTGTAATCATCGGTGTGGCTGGGGCTGGGCAAGAAATCAGTACCCGACCGTTTCAGTTGGTGACTGGGCGAGTTTGGAAAGGAACAGCCTTTGGTGGGGCCAAAGGACGCCGCGATGTGCCCAAAATTGTGGATTGGTACATGAACGGCAAAATTGCCATCGACGAGATGATCACCCATGTGGTGCCTCTAGAGCACATCAACGATGCCTTCGACTACATGCACAAAGGCGAATCCATTCGTACCGTGGTCACGTTTTGAGGGCTAGAAAGCTGGCATCCTGCTGTTCAAAAAACTTGAGGATCTGGGGATCCTGCTCCTGACATCGCAATTGAATTGCTCTAAGCTGTGGCTAAGGCTTGGTAGTTGGCAATCCGGGCAAACTCTTTCGGCTCCAGGCTGGCTCCCCCCACCAAAACCCCGTCAATCTGCGGTTGAGCCATGATCTCGTCGATGTTGCTGGCTTTTACAGAGCCCCCATACTGAATGGGTAGTTGCGCTTGGCCCACGTGTTGCCGAATCAACCCAATCACACGGTTAGCCTCCTGAGCTGCACAGGTCTCTCCGGTGCCAATCGCCCAAATCGGCTCGTAAGCGATGACCAAACGCTCTAGATCAATACCGACTAAGCCGCGATCCAATTGCCCAAAAATCCAGGATTCCGTTAGCCCTTGATCCCGTTGTTGCTTGCTTTCCCCTACACACAAGATGGGAATGAGGCCGTGCCGTTGCGCTGCCATTAGACGTTGGTTCACGGTTGCATCGCTCTCACCAAAATACTGCCGCCGTTCACTGTGGCCGACGATCACATACTTCACCCCTAATTCCACTAGCATTGGGCCAGAAATTTCCCCCGTGAAGGCCCCCTGATCTTCCCAATGGAGGTTTTGCGCACCCACCGCTATGCCGGATCTCTGGGTTTGCTCCACCACCAAAGCTAGGTCTGTAAATGGCACACACAGAATCACCTGTCGCTCTGATACTGTTCGCGTCGGCGGGACGGAGGGCGACGACTGTAGGGCTACTCCAAACTCTCGGAGAAACTCACGGGCCTGAGCCTGAGTCTTGTGCATTTTCCAGTTGCCAGCGATGAGGATGGGGCGCAAGAGGGGATCCTCCGTAGGGGACAGTGAAGAAAAGGGATCCCACCAACAAACAAAAAGCAGTGGCAGTGGAATGACGCGGATCCCAAGCTTCTGTTTTTTCGTATGTCACAGTGTATCAGCAAGCGGTAACGGGATCCTGCTAAGCCTATCTGAGTAAGCGTTAGACCTCTTGGTTAGCTTCCTGTTCCAGGCTCGCGGCCAGAGCAGCCATGCAGTCTTGCCAAGGGGATCCCTGCTCTAGGTGTTGAACCACAATTGCATAGGTTTCAGGATGGGCTTGTAACAGCGCTTGGCTCTGGCGCAGAAATCGATTCAGTTGGGCTTTCAATTTTGCGGAGGTGACCCAAGGGTGAGCGGAGGGGATCCCTGACAACAGCCGAATCACCTGCTGCCGATCCTGAGCATCCCCATCGGCATGGCCATAATGCAACGTTTCTGCGGCTGCCCCCGCCATCCAGAAGGTGCCGTAGCGATCCACATCTCCCCAAGGGATCCCCCCTTGAGCCTGCCAGCATCGGATAGGAGCCTGATCCAACTCCACCCCGCCATAGCCAGGGATCCCCCGACGAAAGGCTTGCCACGGGTTGAGCACATACCCCACCAACGGGATCCCAAGCAGATAAGCCACCACCATATGCCCCGCCTCGTGACGAATGACCCGTTGCCGATATTGCGGCGAAGCCCAATCCAGCCAAGCTCCCAATAGACCAGACAGCCGCCCACCCAAAGCCACCTGCTCCAGGATCAGCAGCGCCACCCCAGCCACCCAAGGCAATGCTACCCGTGGCCCTAGTACCGTGGAAACTACCAAAGCCGCCACCATCAAAGCGGCACGAGTCACACCCGCCTCCGACATTCCAGCCTCACTCCAACTTTTTCCCAGCCTAGCCAGAGCCAGGGATCCCTTTCCCGATGCAGAACTGTGAAAGCCAATTGGTCTTCAGTCCAGTGAGCCTTTATTTTGCAAGCGGCGTAAAGAGTCTAGAGCTGCGGCTGCCACACTATCATGCGGATCTTTGGAGAGGTAGTTGAGGGCAGAGAGGCTCTTGGCAGAGGGTAAATTCCCTAAAGCTTGTGCCAGCCGTTGCCGTACCAGCCAATCTTCGGATTGGGCAAATTCTAGAATCCGATCCAATGCCCGCAAATCCCCCACCTCCCCTAACGCAGCGATAGCCGCCTGCTGCAGCAACACCTCTGGGGCATCCAAAGCTCGCACCAACACTTCATAAGCGCGGGGATCCTTCAGGTTGCCCAAGGCCACTGCTGCACTAAAGCGTACCAGCCATTCCACATCTTCATAAAAAGCCCGCACCAAAGCCTCAAAAGCCCGCGGATCCTCCAAATATCCAAGGGCACCCGCAGCATCGGCGCGGATCCCGTAGTCCGGATCCTGAGTCAAAATTTCCAGTAGCTTAGGCAGCGAGGCTTCTGTCTGCTTCACCCCTAGGGCAAAAACCGCAAAAGAGCGTACCTGGAGATTTTCATCATCCACCACCTGCAAAATCAGAGGCACCGCATCTTCATCGGGAACCTCTCGCAAATGGGCCAGTGCCACCATGCGGTCAGCAGGCCGTTGGCTGCGCAGTTGCTGGGCAATCTGTTGCAAGCGCGCCGGGTTGACGGGATCCAAGGCAGATGCAGGCATAATCTTAATAATTGTTTACACCCTCTCAGTATGACAGATTTCCGTTTGGCTTGGCTGGGTATGGGGACAGAGGGATTCCTATCCCTTATTCTTGAGACCAATCTAGGGCTTATTCCAGTTGTGGAAAAAGGGCCACACCTTAGCCCCGTCAGAGGGATTTTGGGTATTTTAGGTAGAGAAGGTGCCCTAAGCTCAAGGGCACAAGGCACGAGGCTCTTTCCCGATGGTCTTTATGCTGAAATCTTTACCGACTCGCCAACTGTCCTGTCTTGCTATCGGCCTACTGTCGGCAGGAGGGATGTTGTTTTTGGTTCCTCGTTTGCCCCTGGCTTTGGCCAACGAACGGGCGGTTCCCGAAGCCGAACTGGCGATTCAGCCCCTTTTGCCCCAGGGATCCCGTCTAATAAGCTCCCGCCGATTGAGGGAAAGAGAAGCCGAGATTTGGGTGGAATCTCGCGGTGGAGCCAGCCCCGTGATCATGCGGCTGAATGCCTCAGGCACTTGGGAACAGGATATGAGCGCCACCTTGGCCCGTGGAGCCAGCCAAATGCAAACTCTGGCTCAGCAACAAACGATGAATTTGCCTGCTGGTTTTGGCCAGACCGCGCCGGATCAGCCTGCTCCTCCCCCGGTGCCCTCTCTGTTGCAAACCACCCAAGCTGCTTCTAGCTTGATTCCACCTGTGGATCGAGAGCAAGAAACCCAGCGGGCCTTGAGTGGAGCGGGTCGTGTGGATCCCTTTGTGCCCCAAAATATTCGCACCCCTGAACCGGAAATTGCCCTGCCGCCTTTGCCGCCACCCCCGGTTTTGCCTCCCCTTGGAGATGGCAATGGCAATGGCGCACCAGTCGCTGTGGCCACTCCGGTTCCCACCCCTACTCCGGATCCGGCTGCATTTGCTCGCAGTGTGCAGGTTTCTGGCATTCTGCAAATCGGGGGAGAATCGTTTGCCCTCATCTCCGGCCCGGGTACTGTGCCTTCCGTGGTACAGGCTGGACAGGATTATCAAACGGCCAATGTGGCAGGTGTCTCGGCCCGGGAGCGCCGGGTGGTACTCTCAGAGGGGGGAGAAAACGTGGTGAAGACGATGGAAGATACGACGGTGATTGTCGGTGCCCCCTAAGCCGAACTTGTTTGTCATAACTTTGTACCATTGGAAGTGCCGTTAGAAGGTCGGATTCCTTCTCTGGGGTTTGGCCTTTTTTATTGCGAGTTTTTTATTACGAATTTATTGTGAATTTATTGTGATTGAGCGGGATCCCGGACTAAAAGTTAGATTCACTGTTCAGGCGAGGCGGTTGCTGCTTCAGGTGGCGGAGAAACTCCCTAAGCTCCGCATCGGTTAATTGGTGGCGGGATTTTTTGTGAAAGCGCTTTTCCAAGAATTCTCGCCCTTCTTTGGCACTCCAGCCGATGCGCTGCAGTTCCACATCTGTTTGGGCAATGATATCGGAAAGATCATCCATATCTGTTCCAGATTCCATCAACCCCGGCAGTCTTGAGGAGGGAGTAGGGGTTGTTTGAATAGGGGCTGGAATGGGCTCAGGGGGAATCGGCAGGGAGCTTGTGTGTCCGTTGGCTAAATCGGGATTTGGCAGATAAGCAGCTCTTCCAGATGGCTCTATTCCCAAACCCAGGGGCGTTGAGGGGCGACCCAAACCCGCGTGGTTCAAAGCACGTTTGATCGCGGCATCTTCAGCTTCTTCAACCGTATTGGATCCAGCGATACCACTGCCCAACACTGTGTTGTTCACCATCACCTGCGCCTTGACGATGTAAATCCCCTCTTCCACACGCAACAGATCCGTGAGCAAACTGCCCATGGGGTATCGATCTCGAAAGTGTTGAATCATGTCTGTGCCAGTAGAGGAACCGTGTCAAAGTCTGCAAATCGGCAACTGCATTGGCTACAACCTAACCCGAAGAATAACCGCTTGAGAAGAGAAGTTGAACAGGACTTCTCTGGGCATCCTCTAGAGAGTTTCAATTAGAGAGTCTCAAGGAGGACAGAAGGTATATGTTCTGTTTATCCAATTTATCCAATTCGCAATGCCCAGGGTAGCAAGGTTATGCTACTGCTAGGGATCCAGTTACAAATGATGCTCCAAGTAGCTGGCTTGGAAGAACTGATCTATCATCAGCGCACAGAAGGCATTACGGGGAAATATGGCTAGCGATACCACCGGAGCCAGCTCGGCTAGTTTGGGGCAGGCGGCTATCCGAGAACGCAATTATGGCACCGCCTTACAGCTGCTCCGACGTGCCTACCGCGGGGATCCCAGCGCAGAAAATGCCCGTTGGCTAGCCACCGCCTATGAGGAGGCTGGGTACACCCAATTGGCTTCTCTGTACCGGGAGTTATCCCAGGAGCGCAAAGAGATTCAGTTTCAAGCACCTAAGCCCCCTAGCACTCTTGAGCAGCTCAAGCAACTGCCCGCCGAGCCGCCGGATCGCAAAACTATTCCCCTGCCGCAGCCGATCCCTCGCCCTACTCCCCCACCTACCCCCTCGGACCAGCCGATCTGGGTGTATAAACCCACCCCTATCGACCCCAAAAGCATCAGCCGACAGACCCCGCTGCGCCCTCAAAAAACAGAGTCTGCTGTTTCCCCTGAGAAATCCGGCGAGGGATCAACCTATTTACCGGTTCAACATGCTCCGGATCTAAACAACCCGCAGCAGGGATCCCCTTTTGCGCGGCGACTGAACCAACTGCATCGGCAATTCAAGGATGAACCCACGGCTGAGCTGGCCCTGCAGCTGGCGGAAGCCTACGACGAGCAGAACAACCTCAAAGAGGCACAACGCTATTACCGCGAGGTGTTGGATCGGGATCAATCGCTGCTGCTGCGACCGATGGTGCAGGAGCGTCTGGAGGAGCTGCGGCAAATTCAGGATCCGACGGCAGATCTCTCGGTACAAAATTTGCTCAAGTTGGGAGCGAAGTTGGAACAAGATGGGGAAGTGGCCCGCGCTGAGCAGGTTTACCGCAAGATCCTGAAAATGGATGCCCCTCTTGATGCCCATGCTGCCGCCCGCAAAGGATTGAACCGGCTTTATCCAGATGGCAAACGGTGAAGTTTGCTCAGCTTTGTGGGGGAATCGTTGGGCTGGATCCAGTCATGGGTGTTGGTTAGGGTCAGGTTATAACATCCGGTTGCTGACGGCCTGTGCGGGCCCGGATCTGGGCCAGATGATCCGCCAGTTGAATGTGTTCGGCCAAGGCTGTTTGCGGATCCAACCCATGGTTGGCGGGATCCGGCTCAAATTGCTCCAGATAAACCCGTAGCGTTGCTCCTTGGGTGCCCGTTCCCGAAAGACGATAGACAATGCGCGAGCCATTTTCAAAGCCAATGCGGATCCCCTGTTTGCTGCTGGTGCTGCCATCGATAGGGTCGGTATAGCTGAAATCGTCGGCATAGGCAACGGTTTGGGATCCCAAGGGCTTCCCAACCAAGCCCGGCAAGGTGAGACGCAGGTTTTCCACTAGGTCTTGGGCGGCCACCACATCAATGCCCTCGTAATCGTGGCGGGAGTAGACATTGCGCCCGTAGGTATGCCAGTGTTCTTGGACGATCTGTTGCACCGTTTGTCGCCGCGCCGCCAGGATATTCAGCCAAAACAGCACCGCCCAGAGGCCATCTTTTTCCCGCACATGGTTCGAGCCGGTGCCAAAACTTTCTTCGCCACAGAGGGTGGCTTTGCCCGCATCCAGCAGGTTGCCGAAGAATTTCCAGCCGGTAGGGGTTTCATAACAAGGGATCCCCAGCTTAGCCGCCACCCGATCTGCTGCCTGACTGGTGGGCATAGAGCGGGCAATCCCGGCCAATCCCTCCCGATACCCCGGCACCCAGTGGGCATTGGCCGCCAGTACCGCCAAACTGTCGCTGGGGGTCACGTAGAACTTGCGCCCCAAGATCATGTTGCGATCCCCATCCCCGTCGGAGGCGGCGCCAAAATCGGGGCCATTCTCCCCAAACAGCAGCTCCACCAGCTCATGGGCATAAACTAGGTTCGGATCCGGGTGGCCACCGCCAAAGTCGGGCAGGGGCTGGCCATGGATGACGCTCCCCGCCGGTGCCCCCAGGGATCCCTGTAAAATGGCGCGGGCATAGGGGCCGGTCACGGCGTGCATGGCATCGAAGGCAATTCGGAGCCCGGAGGCCAAATAATCGTGGATTAGGTCGAAATCAAACAGGTGCTCCATCAGCTCGCGGTAGTCGGTGACCGAGTCGATCACCCTGACTTTTAGGGATCCCAGGCTTTGCTCCCCTAGGCGATCTAGATCCACATCTGGTGCTTCCAGAATGCGGTACTGCTCGATCTGCTGGGTACGGGCGTAGATGGCTTCGGTAACTTTCTCGGGAGCAGGGCCACCGTTGCCGATGTTGTACTTAATGCCGAAGTCGCCCTCGGGGCCGCCGGGGTTGTGGCTGGCGGAGAGGATGATCCCCCCGTAAGCCCCATATTTGCGAATGATGCAGGAAACCGCCGGGGTGGAGAGGATCCCACCCTGGCCCACTAGCACACGTCCAATGCCATTGGCTGCCGCCATCTTGAGCAGGATCTGAATCGCTTCGCGGTTGTAGTAGCGCCCATCCCCGCCCACGACTAAGGTTTGTCCAGCGGATCCCTCTAAGACATCAAAAATGGATTGAACAAAGTTTTCCAGGTAGTGGGGCTGCTGAAACACCTTCACCTGCTTGCGCAGGCCAGAGGTGCCTGGTTTTTGGCCGGAAAAAGGGGTGGTGGAAACGGTGCGGAAGCTCATAGGTTGCGGGGAATTCTGCTCGCCCCTCCACTATCTCATCTGAGTTCTCGTCTGAGTTGTCTGAGCAGTTCTCTTCTCAATCCCCTGGCTTGACCACCCACTTCACCGGCCCTTTGGTCGGATCCGGCAATTTCAGGGAGAAGATCCCTGCTGCCAAGATCAAAATTGTGGAAAACCAAAGGCAGCCCTGCAAGCCATAGAACTGGAAGATCAAGCCGGAGGTCACCGTGCCCAGGAGCCGCCCACCGGAGTTGGCCATGTAGTAAAAGCCCACATTCAAGGCCACATCGTCATCTTCTGTATAGGCCAGCACCAGGTAGGAATGCACCGCCGAATTGAAGGCAAAGACGATCCCGAACAGGATCAAGCCGCCGGTGATCACCAGTTCAGGAGCCAGACCCGCCATAAAGGCCGTGGCGATGATCGCTGGCACCACCGTCAGCACAAAAGTCCAAATCTGAATGGTACGGGCTTTGGGAGCCCGTCCGGGGCGATTGCTCCCCAACAGTTGCGGGGCGAGAAATTGCACGATGCCATAGCCGATCACCCAGGTGGCCATGTAGGTGCCTACCTGCATAAATGTCCAGCCGAGGCTGTCGTAGAGAAATACGGGCAAGGCCACCACAAACCACACATCCCGCGATCCAAACAGGAAAAAGCGGGCCGCCGAGAGGATGTTGATCTCTTTGCTTTTGGAAAACAGTTGTTTAAAGGGGATCTTGGCCTTAACTTTGCCCATATCAGCAGGCAGTAAAATCCCGGAACAAAAGATTAAAGCCAGAGCGCCTGCCTGCACAAAGTTAGCGATGCGAAACCCCATGATTTCGCCATACAGTTCCCCAAATACCTGCAATAGCGCTGCCCCCACGAAGAACCCTACCCCCTTGAGGGCATTTTTGGATCCCGTCAACATCGCTACCCAACGAAATAGCCGTGATTCGGCTTCTTTGGGCACCACCAACCGGATGGCACTTTTAGAACTCATCTTGGTGAGATCTTTGGCGATCCCGGCAAAAGCCTGGGCCACCATTACATAGGTAACCTGACCCCAAATCGGCCATTGCATATTCAATACACCCAGCATGACCAAGCCAAAAATTTGCAGGGCAATACCACCATAAAGAGTGAGCCGCAGGCCAAACAGGGATCCAATCCAACCGCCCAGAAAGTTGGTTACGACCCCAAAGATTTCGTAGAAAAGAAACAAGGTAGCAATTTGAATCGGGGTAAACCCCAACTTGTGGAAGTGCAAAAGCACTAACATGCGGATCGCCCCATCGGTGATGGTGAATCCCCAGTAGGCGGCGGTGATCAGCGCGTAGTTGCGGAGCGGAGCTTGCTGGGCCGCGGGAGCTGTGGTCATGGTGCGTTCTCCAGAGATTTCAAAAGGGATTGCAAAGTTCTTCCCAATCAGATCTCAATCAGATCTCAGGTCTCAACTAATGCAACTTCTATGGGAGTTAGATTAGACAGGGTTAGCTGAGTATCATCTTACTTTTTTTGTAAACTGATGCCGACTTCCCGAGAAAGACTCCTCAATATCTCAACATCAAATATCTCAACAAATATCTCAACATCAAGTGACTTCAGGTATGGAATCCGCTCTGAACGCTTGTCGAACCAAAACTGGGTATTAAGCAACATCCTCCGTCTAGATTCTGCATAGATATGCACAGAGAGTATAATAGAGGACGTAATAGAGAGTGTATGGACAAAAGCTCGATCAAGGTTGAGAGCGATACCCTAGGAATAGGGAGGCAGTCAGAGCATACTCTCAGAGCATAGCCTAGGTCTCCAAACTCAGGGCCACTTTGCGGGCCAGCTCCGCCATACGGTTGGCATAGCCCCATTCGTTGTCGTACCAAGCCAGGATTTTCACCTGCGTGCCATCTACCACCAGGGTTGAGGGGCCATCCACAATGCTTGAGCGGGGATCCCCTTTGAAATCCACCGAGACGAGGGGCAGTTCTTCGTAGCCGAGGATCCCTTGGAGTTCTCCTTCCGCCGAAGTTTTCAGCAGTTGATTCACTTCTTCAACGGTGGTGGGCCGCTTGACCTCAAACACAGCATCTGTTAAAGAGGCATTCAAGAGGGGAACTCGCACGGCTAAGCCATTCAATTTGCCGTTTAATTCGGGGTAAATCAGACCAATCGCTGTAGCAGATCCAGTGGTGGTGGGCACCAAAGACAACAGAGCCGACCGAGCCCGCCGTAGATCTTTGTGAGGGGCATCCACCATGGTTTGGGTATTGGTGACATCGTGGACGGTGGTGATCACCCCGTGGCTGATGCCGATGCCTTCGTGGATTACTTTCACCAAAGGGGCCAGACAGTTGGTGGTACAAGAAGCAGCCGTGAGCAGATGATGTTGGGCCGGATCATAAAGATGATCGTTGACCCCCATGACGAGATTCAGGGCGTTGCCATCCTTGACCGGCGCGGCCACGATCACCTTGCGAACCCCCGCTTTGAAATAGAGATCCAACTCCGCCGCTTTCACAAATTTGCCAGAGCTTTCCACCACCAGATCCACGCCCAACTCCGCCCAGGGCACCTCACCAGGGGACTTGTACTCGCTGAAGGTGAGGAATTTGTCTTGAATGCGCAGGCGATCGCCGGATCCTGCTACATCAATATCCCAGCGGCCCTGCACGGAGTCGAATTTGAGCAGATGGGCAGCCGTCGCCGCCCCTCCCTTAATTTCGTTGATGTGGATGAACTCCAGTTCTTCCCAGCCCCAAGCGGCTCGCAGAACCAGTCGCCCAATCCGACCAAAACCGTTGATCCCAACCCGTATCGTCATCGGTTTTCCCCCTGCACACGCGCCCACAAGGGAGCCTGTTCTCAGCACAGAACCTCGCCCCGAGCTTACCAGAATGGCCAATTCATTTCAAGATAATTTGATGGGTAAAGGATGGGTCGGCCGCCTAACCAGGGGGGTAAGCCCGCCAGGTACCATGGAACCCCAACGGGATCGGCTCGGGCAGTTCCAATCGACAGCAGGGATCCCCATCCAGTTCGGCAGCATCCCAAATCCACACCTGCGAGCGGTTCTGATGGCCATCGAAGACTAAGCTCAACAGCCAACCGCGACCGGGATCCTCAGCATCAGGGGCATAGAGAGGTTCGCTAGGGTAACGTCCTGCTCCCAGATCTGCCTCAAGCAGGGATCCCGTTTGCACATCCACACGGCCAACACCGCTGAACAGTTCACGGGCGGGATCCACGCCATGCCGGTGAAGGAGCAGATAGAGATGGCGATGAGGCTGACCCACTACTGCTGGATCCACGATAGGGAACTCACAGCCCCGCTCTAGCAGAGGTTCTGACTGCAACACTTGGCCTGTTAGCGGATCCACACGCATTTGCCAGAGGAAGGCTATTGCGGCTGTTTGGGTTTGCCCGCTCACCACTTCTGCCAAATAGCGGTTGGTGGCAAAGTCTGGGTAGCGAACTTGGGTGAATATCACTGACCCATCCTGATCTTCGTAACCATTGCCGAAATGCCACTGAAAGGCGGGATCCGTCTCGTTGCGGCTCACAAATTGCAATGTTTCGCGGTCGAAGATCCACACTTGGCTGGGTTGGTTGGGATCCCAACGCAGGCTATCGCTGTAGCTCTTCAGGGTAGCGAGCACAGGCCAGGGGTTGAGGCGTACAGGCGGCACCAGAAAGACAAGATAGCGCCCCGCCAAAACAAAATCGTGAATAAAAGGCAGCCCTGGCAAGGGATGACGAGTATGGGCTTGCAACTGACCCTGGGCATTGCTGCGATAAAGGTGCAGGATCCCTTTTTGGCCCAATTCCACCCCAAAGTTGTAAATGTCTCCTGTTAGGGGATCCCGTTTGGGATGGGCGGAGTAGGAGGGTAGGGCTCTCGTTTGCCCCAGACTATCCAAACCTCGGGTGGTTAAGGTGGTCGGATCCAGTTGGTGGGGGGCTCCAGCTTCCCACAGGGCTAGCAACCGATCCGGCAAAGCCAGTACTGAGGTATTGGCAGCATTTTTGGGGGCTTGTCCCAGCCGTTTGGCCCGCATTCCATATCCCCCGAATAGATAACGCCCCGCCTGTTCTTCCGCCTGGTAGCCAGCGGTTTGCACATAGCGGTATAGCCCCGTCGCCTGACCGGATCGGAAATGAACCGCCAAAATGGCACCATCCCCATCAAACCAGTGGCCCACCCGCTGGTCTCCTCGCTGTAAGCGACCCGGCCCATTGCGATACAGGGATCCTTGTAATCCGGGTGGGATTGACCCAGACAGGAGGATCAGTTCGGTTGGGCCAAATTCTCGACCGGGTTTAGCCAGGGCTAAAGACCAGAGGGGAACCTGTTGAGCAACAGCAGACATAAAACCAGCATGGGGGGCTGTTCTAGGCTAGCCCTAAGTGCTGGAGCATCAGCCCGTGCAGAAGACTCTTTGTCAGGTACAGCTATGAGCACAGGAATTAGCCCATTTACACAAGACACAAGAGACTCCCCCATTCACCTTTTGCTGCACAGGATCCCGTAGCAGACACTACCGCTGGCGGCCTGAATCTCTGATTGGATATCGGTAAACTTGCCAAAGGCCTGGGAATTTCATGAAGATCGGACTCTTTCACCAGATGTGGGCCCATGCGGCCCTTTCCGATGCGGAGTTCTTCGCGCAAGCCATTACCGATGTGCGTTGGGCGGATGAATTGGGGTTCGATTCCTTCTGGATGGGGGAGCACCATTTGGTGCGCAACACCCCTTTCTACGGTCGGGTACCGATTCCAGAATTGATGGTGGCCCGCCTAGCGGGAGAAACAAGCCAGATCAAGTTGGGCACTGGGGTGAAAATCCTGACGGTGGCCCATCCGATGCGTTTTGCCGAATCGATCACCACTCTCAATCTCCTCACCCAAGGTCGGGTGGTGTTCGGGGTGGGGCAAGGCAGCGGTGGCGATATTCAACAGGCGGGCTTTGCGGGCATTGACAAACGGGCACAGTTCCGCGCCAACCTGATGCAGGTGATCGAGTATTTGAATACCGGCCCTGAGGCCGACAAACCTTGTCTGACCCCTCCTCCTAGCCCTGGATTGGTGGATAAACTTTGGGTTGCCTCCCGCGATGCCGAAACCGTTAGCCTCATCGCTCAGCAAGGGCTGAATCTGCTGGTGGGTCAGGCGGAAGCTCCTGTGAAACAAGCCGAATACGTGCAGCACTATCGCCAACAGGGGCCGCTATTCCTACGGAACGCTGGCACGATAGGATCCAGCAGCCAGGGCGGCAAAGTCTGTGGCTGCCGACTGGTGCATGTGGCGGAAACCGATGCCGAAGCCCTCCGCCAGGTGGAAGCGGGGGCTACCCTCTATTTCAACCTCTACTCCAAAGGGGTCTATTACCAAGAGGCCATCGCCGAAGGGCGGATCCCGGCCACCCCTCCCGAGTACCTGACGGAAATGTTGGATCGCCTGGATTATTTGGTGGGATCCCCGCAGACGGTGGCCCAAAAGCTGCAAAGCTACTGCGATACCGTCGGCTTGGATTTTCTCAATGTGATGGTGCATATCCCTGGTTTGGCAGAAGAAGATGTGCGGCGTTCCATGCAGTTGGTGATTCAAGAGGTGGCTCCGCAATTGCGACCAACTCTGCAACCGGTGGCCTAAGCTGGGGAAGGTGTTTTTCCCCGTATCGTGACCCTGCCCCCTCAGCCTTCTTTGCAGGATGATTTTCCGCCCCTGCCCCCACCCCCGCCTCGATCTGAGGCCCTGAAGCTGGTGGAAACGGCCTTTTTGGCCAGTACCTCCGCCTTGATCTGGATCTTGAGCTACACGCCGCTGGCCCCTTTTATGCGCTTGTTTTTCCCGATTCCTGTGGCGCTAGCAGTGATGCGCTGGGATCCCCGCACCGGGGCAATGGCTCTGGTGGTCTCCAGCCTGTTGCTGACGGTGCTGATGGGGCCGACCCGCAGCGTTCTCTATGTCATCCCCTATGGCATCCTTGGGTACTGGTGTGCCCGCCTGTGGCAGCGTCGCCTTTCCTGGTATGTCTCGGTGTTGAGCGGGGCCTTGATCAGCGCTTTTGGCTTGATCTTTCAACTGTTGTTCTCCTCGCTGCTGGTGGGGGAAAACCTCTGGACTTACGTGACCATTCAACTGACCAGCCTGACCAACTGGTTGCTGGATGTCTCTCTGAGCTGGCTGGGGGTGTACTGGGTGGCGGAGCCCTGGATGATCCAGGTGGTGGTGGTGGGGTTTATCGCCTTTAACTCGTTGATTTATGTGTTTACGGTGCATTTGGTGGCAGCCTTGGTCATGGAGCATTTTCGTTGCCCACTGCCCCCTCCCCCCAAGTGGGTGCAGTTTTTGCTGGATTAGTTGGATTAGCTGGGTTGATCTGGCTCAGGATGGGGTATCCAGGTTTTGTATCTAGCCTGCGGGTCAATTTCAAATCCGCTGTCTAGGGTGTAGCCTAGAGCAAGTCTCGATTTGCAGCCTGCTGTTGTAGTGGTGTTGCTGGAGACTTCCTTGTCCGCACAGTATTTTTCGATTTTTAGCCCATGACCCCACTGCCTGCCCCTGCCCACGCATACCAGTTTCGTGCCCTTGGCCTGGTTAAGGGATCCCTGCAGCCAATTCCCGATACCTATGCTCAGGCGATGTTGGTTACCCCAGAGGGAGAAGAATACCCAGCCACACCTGGCCGAGCCAATCTCCTCCGCCGCTTCACCCACTGCATCGAAAGTGGGCATACCTACTGGTTTTTTGTGCAGCCGCAGCCACGGCCAGGGGGAGCTTTGGGTTTGAGCGTCATCCGTATCCTTGCCCTGCCGGAAGAAGAGCAAGATCCCGAACTCGAGGAAGAACCGTTTTTGCCCGCTCCTGAGGATGTGGAGGAGGGTTTTAACATTCGGGGCATTGTCGAACCCCACGATGGCTTCATTTCCGTAACGGTGCGGCGTAAACCACAAGGAAAGAAACAATTCCCACCGTTGCAGTTGCGTCTGGAGGGGTTCTTGCCTGGAGCCTCGGTAGGAGAGTTTTGGGATCTGTTGGCGGAGCGGGATGGCAACGAACTGCTGCTGGTGGATGGCAGCCGCCTATTGACAGCTGTGGCCTAACTGCCTAAAACTAACCCAACCTTAACCAAGAGAGATCCCCGACTGATGGTGTCTGCTGCCGGATTGTCCCAACGGGTTGCCCATCTATCCCCTTCCGCGACTTTGTCAATCTCCGCCACCGCCAAAGCCATGCAGGCAGAGGGGATGGATGTTTGCAGTTTTAGCGCTGGTGAGCCAGACTTTGAAACCCCCAACCACATTCGGGCTGCCGCCATCCGCGCTTTAGAAGAGGGCAAAACCCGCTATGGCCCTGCTGCTGGGATCCCGGCCCTGCGACAGGCGGTTGCCGACAAATTGCAGCAGGACAATGGCCTCCCTTTCAGCCGTGAACAGGTCATGATCAGCAATGGGGGCAAACAAACTCTGTTCAATCTGGCGATAGTCCTGTTGGATCCCGGCGACGAGGTGATCCTGCCCGTTCCCTATTGGGTTAGCTATCCCGAGATTGTCACCTTGGCGGGAGCAAAAGTCGTGCGGGTGCAGACTGAAGAGGCCCAAGGCTTCAAACTCACCGCCGAGCAACTCCGCCAAGCCCTCACTCCCCGAAGTAAACTGCTCATCCTCAACTCGCCGGCCAACCCCACCGGGGCGGTTTACCGTCGTCATGAGCTAGAAGCCCTGGCGGAAGTGATCCTCTCTGTGCCCGATCTCTACGTGGTGTGCGATGAGATCTACGAAAAATTGGTTTATGGAGGAGCCTGCCATGTCAGTTTGGGATCCCTGTCTCCAGATCTGTTCCAGCGCACGATTCTCAGTAGCGGCTTTGCCAAGGCCTATGCTATGACCGGCTGGCGAATGGGCTACTTAGCAGGGCCAAAACCGGTCATCGATGCGGCCATCAACCTGCAAAGCCACAGCACCTCCAATGTTTGCACCTTCGCCCAATACGGAGCTTTAGAGGCCCTGACCAACCCTCTGTCTGCGGCTTCCATTGAAAAAATGCGCCAAGAATTCTCGCAGCGGCGGGATCTGATGGTGCAAGGGATCCAGACTTTGCCGGGGGTAACCTGCCCACAACCGGATGGAGCGTTTTATGTATTCCCCAATATCCGTCAGACGGGGTTAAGTTCTGTAGAATTTTGTCAGCGCCTCCTCAAAGAACAGCATGTGGCTGCTGTGCCTGGGGTTGCCTTCGGAGCCGATCACTGCATTCGCCTTTCCTATGCCACCGACCGCGCCACCATCGAAAAAGGCCTGCAACGGCTACACCAGTTTGTCCGCTCCCTCTAGAGGCCGGTCTTGACTTGGCAACTCCACTGACAGCCCTTTCGCTAGCACAGTAACAGCACTGGGTTATCCAATTGACAAATGCAGACTGCTCAATTAGAGATAGTCCGGTCTCTATTAGCTTTTGTCAGGTAGGCTGTGACAATCTTCAAGTGGAAATCAGGGGAGTATTAGCTTATCAGGGTATCTAGAGCCAGGTTCACCCTCTATCCTAGACAACTAGGATGGTTGAAGGGCTGTAGGTTCAACTTAATCCCTATATAAAGTGCGAACACTATTGCTTAACGCTAGCTATAGTGTTATGGAACGGACTAGGAGGGGATCAACTCATGTCTAGCAGAACGGCGCTTGTCGTCACCGTTGCCTGTTTGAGTGGGGGATCCGGCAAAACCACAGCCGCCCTCAACTTGGCCACCATGCTGGCGGATCATGGCAAAACCTTGGCCATCGATTTCGACCCTCAGGGTAATTTAAGCCAGTGGATGGGCTGGACGAATCTATCGGAGTCGGCCACGATTGCTGAGACCATTTTGCCAGGGGCGGATCGGGTTCACATCACTGAAATCATTCGCGCTCCCCTGAATGAGGATCGCCAGGAGCGGCTTTGGCTGGCCCCCAGCGATTACAGTCTGTCGCGGGCCATGGATGCGATTGTCATGGAACCGGGGCGGGAACTCTTTTTGAAGCGCGCCCTACGGCCCATCTTGTCCGATTATGACTTTTTGGTCATCGATAGCCCTCCCTCGAAGGGCTTGCTCACCTACAACAGCATTCTCAGTGCCGATCTCCTGGTGGTGCCCACCGAATGTACCCAAAAGGGGGTGATGGGGGCCTTGAGCACCCTAGTTTTGCTCAAAGAATTGGAGGAGCTGGACTTTCATGTGCCCAAGTTTTTGGGGGTGCTGCCAACACGAGAGCAATGGGCGGGCAACAATCGCACCAAAATGTCACGGGCGGCAGTGGAAGCTCTAACAGAAATGATGCAAGGGATCCCAATTTTTACCCCGGTGCGGCAAAGTACAGTGGTACAGCAAACCAACAGCATGGGCTGGTCGCTGGCGGAATCTGGGGAAGAAGTTTTGGCTCAACCCTATCGCGAGGTCATCGAGGCTGTGTTGGAGGCTCGCTGACATGGCCACTCCCAAAAAGCCCCCCAAGAAAAAGCTGCCCACCGGCCCTACCAAGGCGGATTTGCTCTTGCGCATGGGGGTCAGTCAGCAAACGGGTGAAGCACTCCCTTTGGAGGAGGTTCCTGCACCCTCTGAAGCAACCCCAGTAGCTACTTCCCCGCTATCACCATCAGAGCCTAGAGTTTCCGAGCAGTCGCCTATCTCCCCAACAGCTATCCCTTCGCCCGAGCCTGAGGATCCACTGCCGGAGCTGGATCCCCTGCCACAGCCCTCTGCCCCGGATCCTCCCAAACCCATAGAGGTTGCTGCCTCTGTTGCGCTCCCACCCGCCGCTGCACCTGTCGAGTCTACCAAACCAAAACCCATTGAACTCGAAGTCAAGCTGCCTGAGTTGGCTATCTTGCAGGCTGAATTCCTAGCTCCGGCTACGGCCCGTAATGGTAATGGCAACGGTTCCCATACCCATGGCTCTGTTGGGAATGGCTCAAGCAACGGACAGGTGGCCCCACCCGCAAAGACTCCCGCAGCCTCATCACACTTGCCTGCGACCCAAGCTCGCGAGCCTGCTCCTGCCCTGCCGGATCCCCGCGATGCTCTAGATGCGCAACTGGGCCTCCAAAAGCTCACCCTCAAGTGTTCTGCCGAGATGCTGGACAAACTGGGATCCCTGCAAACCACTACCGGACTACCCGGCGAGATTTTGCTGGAGGTGCTGCTGGATCACTGGGAGCACCTGCCCAAGCCTGTGCAACAGGACTGTCTCATGCAAGCCCACCGCATACGGGTGGAACGGCTGGTGATCAGCCAAAACCACACCATCGCCACCATCGAGCAGCTTTTGAACGAGCAGAACTTGCTCTGATTCACGTCTGTGCTGGCCCACCTGCGTGTATGCAGGAAAACAAAGGCTGCGGTTCTTATGCTAGGGTCAGAGTGGCTTTGCTCACCCTTATTGCCCTTTTGCCTGTGCTCTCTCCTCCCTGATTCTATGGATACTTGGCTGATACTTGCCAAACCTTTTTTTGATGTGAATCAGGTTGCGATTTGGAGCGACGATCCCTATGCAAGAACTCGATTTGGCCAAGGCAGCAGAACAGCGACGCACCTTCGCCATCATTTCCCACCCCGATGCCGGGAAGACCACCCTCACCGAAAAACTCTTGCTCTATGGGGGTGCCATTCAAGAGGCTGGGGCAGTCAAAGCCCATCGAGCCCAAAAGCGGGTCACCTCTGACTGGATGGAGCTGGAAAAGCAGCGGGGTATCTCGATTACCTCAACCGTGTTGCAATTTGATTATCAAAATATTCGCCTCAATCTGCTGGATACCCCCGGTCACCAAGACTTTAGCGAAGATACCTACCGCACGCTGGCGGCGGCTGATAATGCGGTGATGTTGGAGGATGCCAGTAAAGGATTGGAAACCCAGACCCGCAAGCTGTTTGAAGTGTGTCAGATGCGGTCGTTGCCCATTTTCACCTTCATCAACAAGATGGATCGCCCAACCCGGGATCCTTTGGATCTGATGGATGAAATCGAGACGGAACTGGGCCTCAAACCTTATCCGGTCAACTGGCCGATTGGCTCAGGCGATCGCTTTACGGGTGTATTTGATCGCCGTACCCAGGAGTTTCACCTTTTTGAGCGGGTCTCTAAGGGCCGGGTGCGAGTGAAAGATACTGTCATTAAACTTGGGGATCCGGATATTGAAGAGGTCATTGACAAAGATCTGTACTACCAATTCAAGGAAGAACTGGAACTGTTGGATGGCTTAATGCCCAGTTTGGATCTGAAACAGGTGCATTCTGGCCAGCAAACCCCGGTCTTTTTCGGCAGCGCCATGACCAACTTTGGGGTGGAGCTTTTCCTTAATTCGTTTTTAGAGTATGCTCTACCGCCAGCCCCCCACGAGAGTACCTTGGGGTTGATCCCGCCCGAACATCCTGAATTCACCGGTTTTGTCTTTAAGTTGCAAGCCAATATGGATCCCCGACATCGGGATCGCATTGCTTTTGTGCGTATCTGTTCTGGAAAATTCGAGAAAGATATGGTGGTCAATCATGCCCGCCTCAACCGCAGCGTTCGCCTTTCCTATCCACAAAAGCTGTTTGCTCAGGATCGGATCTCTATTGATGAAGCCTATCCCGGCGATGTGATCGGCCTGAATAATCCTGGGATTTTCACCATTGGCGATACCATCTACACCGGCTCTAAACTTCGCTATGCAGGGATCCCCAGCTTTTCTCCTGAGCTATTTGCTTACTTGAAAAACCCTAATCCCTCCAAATTTAAGCAGTTCCAAAAAGGGGTGAGCGAGCTGCGGGAAGAAGGGGCCGTACAAATCATGTATTCTATGGACGAGTCCAGGCGGGATCCGATCGTGGCGGCGGTGGGCCAGTTGCAGTTTGAAGTGGTGCAATATCGCCTTGAACATGAATACAACGTCGAGACTCGTCTGGAGATGCTGCCCTACACGCTGGCACGTTGGGTGGAGAATGGCTGGGCGGTGCTAGAAAACATCCCCAGTTTGTTTAACACGATCCTTGTCAAGGATGTTCAGGAGCGGCCCGTTCTCTTGTTTAAGAATGAATGGACTTTACAACAGTTTGTTGGCAGTAACCCAAAAATTAAGCTCAGCAAGATTGCCCCTGTTTTGGAACTTGGCCCAGAATCCGGCAATGTCTAGTAGATGAACCAAAGTTAATTTGGGCGCTCTTCACCCACCTTCTCAGACTGTCTTAAGTCCTGGATTCGCCACATGGTGATGCAGGTAATCAACCACAAGGCTCCCAGGCTATACCCTGCCAACAGATCGCTGGGCCAGTTCAAGCCCAGGTAAGCCCGGCTCAAGCTGATCAGAAGCAGGATCCCCAGCACGCCCCAGCGGATCCGCCGCCGTTGCTCAGGGAAATGTCTTGCCAGCAAGTAGCCCAGCAGACCGTAGATCACCGTCGCCCCGATCACCTGCCCACTGGGAAAGCTGTAGCCCATCTCCGGTAGGATGGGATCCCACAAATTGGGGCGCTCCCGCGAAAAAGTGGGCTTAAGAACCCCAGCCAGGATCCCGGCCCCTAACCCAGCCAGAATCAGTCCCCCGGCCTGACGCATATGTCGCTGCTGCCAAAGCCAACCTGTTCCTACAAGCAACAGAGCAACTAAGCCAATCGGATGGCCCAATCCCCACCCCACCCAAGCCAGAGGATCCAGCCAGGGGCTAGCCCGATGCAACCCTTGCAAAATCCATTCTTCCAAGGCTTGGCTGGGGGACTTCAATTCTTCTAGGGCTTTACCCAATCCCCATAGGGCCAAGGCAGATCCGAGGATCCCGCCTAGGCCAACGGTTGCAGTCAACATCGTTAAGCTAGGGGAGATGCGCTTGACCCAGAAGAGAGCAATTTTTTCGGCGGAGTTGGGCCGCTGTACAGGTGGTGCGATCACCGTCAGGCCGCCTGGAATGACCTCGATCTGCACAGGGGTTGTGCCCACTACCTCTCCATCGATGACTACTTTTTGGGGTGGGGTCGTCTCCACCTGGATGCGGGAAGCTTTGAGGGTGAGGATCCCTTCCATCTGCGGCACCTGCTTAGCCAAAGAAGCCCCCAACAGATGCACCATATCTCCAAGAGGTTGCACCCGTCGTGCCAAAGCCTGGGAAAGCCCATTTGAATCGGGGTTATCTTGACTACGCACCAACGTCACATCCAGTCGCCCATCCCCCGGATTAACGCGCCCACGTCCTTGCGCCAAAACGGAAGTGGCCGGGGCAGCGTTGGCAATAGTGAGGGCGGTTGCCTGCACATGTTCCGGCTCAGAACCATCCACCTGCATCGTCACCTGAAAGGGCTGTTGATCCCCCAGTTGTTGTAATCCCGCTACCAGATAGGCTAGGGGCCCCAAGCGTGTTTTCAGCTCGCGGCTAGCCCGTTCGACAGTGTCTGCCTCAAACCCGATCCCGGCCAGGAGGATCATCGGCTGCCCATCGCAGCGAGCGGCATCTACCACCCGGGTAGAACCTGCCAAGATCAGATCGCACGCCTTTTCCAACTCACTCGGGATCCCTAGTGCTGCGGCAAAGGCATTGGCTGTTCCCCGTGGGATCACCCCCAACGGAATGCCGGAACCAAACAACACGCCCGCAACAGCCGAAACAGTGCCATCCCCTCCAGAGGCGATGATCAGATCCGGTTGGGCTGCTAGGGCTTCTTCTGCCAAGCTTTTTGCATCACGATCCGGCTGGGTGAGCAGCACATGCAGGCGCATCCCTACCCCTAACCGCTGCCGGATCAAGGCCAACTGTTGGGTTTCATCCCCCTGCCCAGCAATGGGGTTGAAGATCAAGTACCCCAGGCGCTGCCCTGCCAAAGAAAGCATCAGTGCCCGGGCCGTGGCCACATTCAGTGCCAAAGGAAGATTCGCCTGTGCGCAATCTTGGACTAGCTCTGCCAACCCCACGGGATCCACCTCGGGATCCCAAAGGGCGATGACCGCCTGGATCCTTTCCTCGAACAGGTGAGAACGCCATTCCGCACAAGATGCAACTGGTTTTGTCGTTAGCTGGTGATGCTGACTTAATTGGATGGCTAGGGATCCTGCTGCCACCAACCGAAAGCGAGCCAAAATCCCCCGCTGCTGCTGTAGCCAATCCACCAAGGCCGTCTGTTGGGTTTCTGCTGCCCACAGCAAAAGTTCAGGTTTCATACTAGAGCCCATGGCCATCCTCCAGATCTAGAGGAGATTCGGAGTCACTCACCCAATCATTCACCCCAATGTTCTGCCGGGATCCCCAGCACCTGTACCAAAAAGGCCCAACGATCGGCGGCTTCTTCGATGATCTTGGCGGTGGGTTTACCGGCCCCATGCCCCGCTTTGGTCTCGATGCGAATCAACACCGGCTGGGATCCCTGGTGGGCCGCCTGTAGGGCTGCTGCGAACTTAAAACTGTGGGCGGGCACAACACGGTCGTCGTGGTCACCCGTGGTGATCATCGTAGCGGGGTAAGCAGTGCCTGGTTTGAGGTTATGCAACGGCGAATAGGCATAAAGCATCTGAAATTCCTCCGGGTTTTCCGGGGATCCATATTCGGAAATCCAGGCCCAGCCGATGGTGAATTTGTGGAACCGCAGCATATCCATTACCCCCACCGCCGGCAGTGCCGCTGCGAACAGATCCGGTCGTTGGGTCATGCAGGCTCCCACCAACAGGCCCCCATTGCTGCCCCCGGAAATGGCCAGCTTAGAGGAGTTGGTATAGCCATTGGCAATCAACCACTCAGCAGCAGCAATAAAATCGTCGAATACCTTTTGCTTATTCAGCTTGGTGCCCGCTTGGTGCCAATCTTCCCCATATTCGCCACCCCCGCGCAGGTTGGGTTGGGCATAGACACCGCCCATCTCCAGCCAAACCACCAGGCTAATAGAAAAATTGGGGGTTAACGATACCCCAAATCCGCCATAGCCGTATAGCAGCGTGGGATGATCTCCAGTCAGTTTCAGGCCCTTTTTGTGGGTAATGAACATAGGCACTTGTGTGCCATCTGGGCTGGTGTAAAACACTTGCTTCACTTCATAGGCATCCGGGTCGAAGTTCACCTGGGGCTGACGGAATAGGGTGCTTGTACCGGTGGCAAAATCATACCGATAGATGGTGGGGGGAGTGGTAAAGCTGGTGAAAGTATAGAAAGTTTCGATATCGTAGCGCTTGCCGCCAAATCCACCGGCAGATCCCAATCCAGGTAAGGGGATTTCCCCCAAAAAGCTGCCATCCAAAGCAAAGCTTTTGATCTGGGTATGGGCATCTTTGAGGTAAAAAGCAACAAATTGATTGTTGATTAGGCTGATTCCCTGTAGGGTTTCCTCTGCTTGGGGGATGATCTCCTGCATCTGCTGCGGCTGCGTGACATCAATGGCCACCAAACGGCTGCGGGGTGCGTTGAGATCGGTGCTGAGCCAAAAGAGGGATCCCTCGTTGCCGATAAAATTGTATTCTGCCTCGAAATCCCGGATCAATTCCACCACCGGCGATTGCGGATTCCTGAGATCTTTGTAAAAGATCAGATTTTTGGGATCGGTGCCCCGCCACACGGAGATGATCAAATAGGTTCCATCTTCGGTGACCCCTGCACCAAATCCCCACTCTTTCTGATCGGGCCGGTGATACACCAAAATATCTTCGGTTTGGGGTGTACCAAGACGATGGTAGTAGAGCTTTTGGAAATAGTTGGTTCCTTCGTATTCGGTGCCTTCCGCGGGCTCATCGTAGCGGCTGTAGTAAAAGCCTTGGCCATCCTTTGTCCAGCTTGCCCCTGAGAATTTTACCCAACGGATGTGGTCAGCTAAATCTTGGCCGGTTTCAATATCACGTACCTTCCATTCCTGCCAATCGGAGCCAGATCTGGAGAGACCATAGGCCAAGTACCTTGCATCTTCGCTAATGGCAATTCCCGAAAGGGCCACTGTGCCATCTTCCGAAAGGGTGTTGGGATCCAACAGCACCCGCGCCTCGCCTTCGAGGCTCTTTTGGGTATACAAAACGCTCTGATTTTGCAGGCCGTCATTTTTGAAATAAAAGTAGCGCTGGCCTTCTTTGAAAGGTTGGCTGTATTTTTCGTAATCCCACAACTGGGTCAAGCGCTCTTGCAGCCGTTGCCGGGCTGGGATTCCTTTTAGGTAGTCAAAGGTGACCTGGTTCTGGGCCTCTACCCAAGCCCGCGTTTCATCGGAGTCAAGATCCTCCAACCAACGGTAGGGATCCGCCACCCTCTGGCCATGGTAATCATCGACAACTTGCGGATCTGGGCGGCTGGGAGGGTAGCTGAGCATAGGGACATGACAGGAAAGAGCTATTCCACTATGACAAAGGTTTGGGGCAAAGGTCTGGCTGTAGAGGGGGGCCGCAGCGTCACGTGTGAAGTATGCGTGGATCCCTGAGTAGGGGAAGCATCCCGCTATAGTGGGAACCGTGTTTCCTTGCCTAGATCTGTGTTGAATACTTCTTCTTCCTCCGCCTTGGATCCCACACGCCGCATGGGGGCCTATCCTCTGGATTCTGGCTGTTATCGCTTCTCGGTGTGGGGGCCTTTACTGCAGCAGATAGAGCTGAAAATGCTCTGCCCCATTGAACGAAAAATACCCCTACAGCAAGATGAGGAGGGCTACTGGCAGGTTGAGCTAGAAGGGATCCCGGCGGGGCCGGTGGAGTATCTGTTTGTGCTCCATCATGAGCAAGGCCAAGTAGAACGACCGGATCCGGCTTCCCGCTGGCAACCCCACGGCGTTCATGGCCCCTCCCGCATTCTGGATCCCAGCTTTGACTGGCAGGATGGGGCTTGGCAAGGGATCCCGTTGCCGCAGTGGATCCTCTACGAGCTGCATGTGGGCACCTTTACTCCAGAAGGCACCTTTGCCGCGATCATCCCCCGCCTGCCGGAGCTGCTGGATTTGGGGGTAAATGTGCTGGAGCTGATGCCAGTGGCCCAATGTCCGGGAGGACGCAACTGGGGCTATGACGGCGTGTATCCCTACGCTGTGCAGACGGCCTATGGGGGGGCGCAGGGCCTGAAACAGTTGGTGGATGCCTGCCATCAGGCGGGAATGGCGGTGATCCTGGATGTTGTTTACAACCACATGGGGCCCGAAGGCAATTACCTGCGCGAGTTTGGCCCCTACTTCACCGACAAATACCATACTCCCTGGGGCGCCGCCCTCAATTTCGACGATCGCTATTGTGATGGGGTACGGGAGTTTTTTCTGCAGAATGCTGAGTTTTGGCTGGAGGAATTCCACCTAGACGGGCTGCGGTTGGACGCCATTCACGCCATTTATGACTTTAGCGCCCGCCCTTTTTTGCGGGAACTGTCGGAACGGGTGGAGGCGCTAGGTCAACGCACCGGCTGGAAACGACAGTTGATTGCCGAAACCGACCTAAACGATGTCAAGATCATCTCTCCGCGGGAGCAGGGGGGGTACGGCATCGACGCCCAGTGGTGCGATGACTTTCATCACTGTGTTCACACCCTGCTCACCGGCGAGAAAGAGGGCTACTACGAAGACTTCGGCCAGTTGGAGCAATTGGCAAAATCCTACCGAGAAAGCTACGTTTTTTCCGGCCAATACTCGCCTCATCGGGCCAGACGCTATGGCAACTCCGCCGCCCAGCACCCGGGATCCCAATTTGTGATCTGCATCCAAAATCATGACCAGATCGGCAATCGTATGTTGGGGGAGCGCCTCAGCCAGCTCACCTCTTTTGAGGGGTTAAAATTGGCAGCTGCCACCCTGCTCTTGGCCCCGATGCTGCCGATGCTCTATATGGGTGAAGAGTATGGCGAAACCGCACCCTTTCAGTATTTTGTCAGCCACGGGGATCCCGACTTGGTAGAAGCCGTGCGACAGGGGCGGAGAAAGGAGTTTAGCGCCTTTACCTGGAAGGGAGAGGTGCCGGATCCGCAGTCGGAAGAGACCTTTTACCGCTCTAAGCTGAATTGGGATCTCAAATCAGCAGGTCAACACCAGGCCCTTTGGCGGTGGTATCAAACCCTGATTCGGCTGCGCAAAACTTTACCCGCCCTACAGACCTTTCAGCGAGAGTCGGTACAGGCCCACCTGTTTGCAGACTGCGGCCTCGCCCTGCAACGGTGCCAGGGATCCCATGCCCTCCTTGCCCTTTTCAACTTCAGCCCAGACCACTCGGCAACCTACTCTGGGTGGTCGGCTGGCACCTGGCAAAAAGTCCTGGACAGCAACGATCCGGATTGGCTGGGGGCTGGTTCTCAGCTCCCCTACCAAAGTCAAGGGGATCCCGTCGAGGTGCCGGCCTACGGGGTGGTGGTCTATGGTCTGAGCGGTCTGAGCGTTTAAGAGGGGGCGATGCTCAACCCATCTTGACGCCCCGAAAATAGAGGGAATCGGGGAGAACAAGCGGGGCTGGGTCGGCGCTTGGCTCGGCTATCTTTTGACCCCGGTAGGTGAGGGGCTTTTGTACAGGGGCGGCATTGCCAGAGGGCCTGCTCAAGGGTTGGCCGCGATAGGTCAGCACAGGTTTGGCAGGGTCAGTTGCAGGGATGGCGACCTGGGTTTGTCCCTTGGGCTGTACCGGAACGGTCGTTAAAAGCTGCGCCCACACCTCGGCATGATCGTTAAATTCCACCACAATGCTACGAAACCCGCTCTCTACATCAGCCCGGCAGGCAGACACTGCATCTTGGGTGCGCTTGTACAGTCGCCGAATGGCGTAAAAATGGTTCTGGAACTTGATCGCCTCTACTAAGCCCTGGGGGGTAGAGGCCCAAAAGCCGCTATCTGCTTCGCTGTAATCCAGAATGACCATGTGATTGCACCCCACTGGATGGTTTAAGATTTCCCACCCTTACAAGCTTTTATATCAGATGCAAGGCAAAACAACCGTGCGATTGAGGATGTAGACTCTGCTGTGATCTTCGCCGACCACCAGTTCTGACCCTCAGATAGCGGTATCCAGATTGGGGGTCAAGAGGAGGTGAACGGCGCGCCCTCATAATACAGCCTTTTCCAGCGTTACCTGATACAGCAGATTCAGGTCAATCCCTTGCTCCATCAGGTTTTTTACCTAGCTCAAGGGCTTGTGTGAAGTCGGAAAAGGCTGTACTGAACCATTCAACGGCAATATTTTTCAATTTGGGAGAAACTCAGCTTGCAGGAACGATCTGGCCTAGAGTAACGGTGGCCCAAATCCTTCTCACCTGAGGAGTTTAGCCATGGGATCCCCACCTGCAGAGGACTCACGGTCTTATCCATTTAACTTCACCATTTCTGGATCCCGACAAACGGTGTTGCGGGGGTTGTGGGCTTGGGCGGAGCTGGGCTTACTAACACCAGAACAGGTGCGTTCTATCGCGGAAGCCTATCAACTGGATCAGCCGGGGGAACTGGCGGCAGGGGAGCAGTCTTCTACGCCAGCCGCCCTTTCAACTCGTGGGATCCCTTCTGGGGCATTGGTACTCGCGGGAATCGGCCCTGCCTATGTGCTGTGGGGTCTAGCTTTGTTTGGCATTTGTGGCATACACCGTTTTTACCTGGGGCGCTGGCGAACGGGGCTACTTTGGCTGTGTACCTTTGGGCTGCTGGGCATTGGCCAGGTGATCGACTTGGTGTTGATCCCGCGCATGGTGCAGAAAAAAAATGCGGCCCGGCAGGGCACTCACTCCACTCCGCCCTCTAAGGACTATGTCCTGCTGTCGCGAACAGCCGCACAACCCTCCCAGGAAGAAGCTACCCCGCAAGCAGGGGGTGAACCCGAAACCCGGACTTCCGGGGCCAGTCCACCTGTTCCCGTAGCATCCTTACCACCTTCTTGGGCAGGTCGGATGCTGCAAAACCTGCTGGCAGAGCTGAGCGTGCGCTGGCTATTGGTCTTGGGGCTGTTTTTGGTGGTGGTGTCGTCGGGGGTATTGGCGGGTAGCCAGTGGGAGCAATTTTCCCCAACCGGACAATATGCGGTGCTTTTAGCCTATACCGCTGCTTTTGGGGCCGGGGCTTGGTGGGCACATCAGCAAGAAGGATTGCGCCTAACCGGCCAAACCCTGGAAGCGATCGCTCTGCTGTTGTTACCGGTGAACGTGTGGGCGTTGGATGGCCTCAACATCGCCTGGGGGATCCGCGGGGTTGCGCTGGGGCTGCTGGTGGGGATCCCATTGGCGGCTTGGGGGCGGGTGCGGGCTTCTGGATCAGGGGCGGGCTATGCCTTTTACAGCACTTTGATGAATTTCTTGGCGCTCTCTGGTTTGCACGTGCTGTGGGGGTTGGGGCCACTGGGGATCACCTACCTGGGCATTGTCAGCACGGTGGTCTACACCTGGAGTCGCCGGTCTCTGGCCCTACGGGGATCCAAGCTGTGGCTGTTGGGGGCTGCCGGATCCCTGTTGGTTCTGCGGGGGCTGCTCTCAGGGCAGATGCAGGTATCGCAGTTGGGGTTGGCGGTGGCTCTATTGGGTTGGTTGATGGGCGAGTGGCAAGAGCCGGGATCCCTACCCGCAGAGGAGGTTGAATCTATCGAGTCTTCTGTTCCCGTTAGCGGGCCGGAGGCCTTATCCAGAATACCTTCCTCAGCATCGGTAGAAACGGGAACTCCATGGGCCAGTACCGGGCCCGCCCTACCAAGCTGGGTCTCTCAAGATTGGGGCCGGGCTGGATTGGTGCTGCTGGTGCTGGGCGGGCTGTTGGCCTGGAGTGGCTTGTCGGATCCGGGGGCTATACCCGCGGCAGAGAGTCCTTCCATACGTTCTGCTGTCGCCAACGACTGGCAGTTGTTGGGCATCAGCCTGTTGGGAATCCATTTCTTGGTTAGGCGTTTGAGCCATCGCAAGCAGGTTGTGGATTTGGCACTGCTGTTTTTGCTGGGTTTGGAGACCATCTGGGTATTTTGGCAGGTGTTGCCGGGGAGCTGGCAGTTGGGGGTCTTGGATCGGCTGGCAGGCTGGTTTGGCCCCATCTTTTTCCCTTGGGGAGTGCTGGGCTTGGCCCTGTTGCCCTACGAGGGGCTGTGGTTGGGTTTGGCGGCTCGCTGGCAGCAAAGGACGCAGGATGGTGAACCGGGCTTTTCTGTTTTGGTGAGGCCGACGGAAGGGTTGGTGCTGGGGTTAGGGGGATCCCTGTTGTTGCTGAGCTTGCCCAATCTGGCGATTCGTTTTTGGCATCTCCTTTTGGGTACTGGGATCCTGGCCGGGTGGCTGTGGTATCAGTCCAAGTTTAGGACGGCTGCCGAAGAGGAAGGAGTCGAAGATTCAGAGCCCTCGCTTGCCCAACGCCCTTTTTGGGTATTCCTGACCCATGCCTATGGGGTGGCAGCCCTTCTGGCCGGGATCCACTGGCTGCTGCCGGAGTTGGAGGGGTCAAGTTGGGGGGTGATTTTGCTGGTGCTGGCTCTGCTGGAATGGGCAGGGGGAGTGGCTCTTTACCGGTGGCCAGTGGGACAGGGTTCGTCGCGCACGCGGGCGGGAGGCCCATGGTTGCAGGTGTGGCAGCAGAGTGCTGGTTGGCTGGGCCTAGTGTTGGCTCTGGCCAGCTACGGAAACTTTTTCATCCAACGCTTTCACTTTTTGGGCAGTTTCCTGGGGTATTGGCTCCCTGATCGCGTTAGCGGGACGGAGTCCATTGAATTGGATTTTCACGGTTGGCTGTGGTTGGGGGTGCCTCTCACTTTGACGGTGGCTCAGGTGCTGGCTTGGCCGTCGCTGGAGTTTATGCCACTGTGGCTGCAATCGCGTCAGCGGGCCGGAGGTCTTTCTTGGCGACAGGGGATCCCCGCTCGAGAATCCTTTGGCTCTCTGACTCTTGCCTCCATCCTGATGTCGCAGCTTCTCACCCTCGGCGTACCGGGGAGCAGTCTGTGGGGGCTGGGGCTAGGGGCCTTTTTGATAGCAACTCAGGTGTGGCTATTTGCTCGCCTGCCCATTGCGCTGCTGACGGTGACTTTTGGGCTAGGGTTTGGCATTGAGGCCATTAACCAGGCTTTTCCGGCGCTGACGGAGCAGGAGTGGCTGGCTGCTTTGTCGGCACTGCTGTTGCTTTTGAGTGGCTGTCGCTATGGCGTTAAGCACCTCTCCACAAGGACTCCTTCCCGCTGTTGCGAACGGCTACAAGAATCTTATCGGTCGGCCCTCGATGGGTTGGGTACTCTGCTGGGGTTGGTGCTTCTGCTGGCGATAACAACAACCCTCTTCACCCCCCCATATCAGACCGTCACAGGGGCCCTCCCTTTAGCAACTGGAGGGATCCTCTTGGCGATTGGGCTCCGACTTTGGGTGGAGGTTACTCCAGCGCTAGGGATCCCCAGGACGGAGTCCTTGCCCACTTCTCAGGACAGGGACACAGAAGAAGGTGAAAGAGGGGATGCGATCCCACCCAGAGAAGTTCTAGATGTAGAACCTATAAGCCTAGATGGGCTGCTTTACGGGCTGGGTTGGGCTTTGGAACTGCTGGTAATCAGCGCTGTGCTGTGGCGGTGGCCGGGATCCCCACCGATTGTGCCGGAGATTCTCTCCCTAGTGGCGACGATTAACCTGGGTTTAGGGATCCTGTTTTGGATTGGGCCGGAAAGGACGGTATTCCTCAAGGCATGGGGACAACCTTGGCGGCGACTGACTAGTTTCTGGGCGGGGCCACTGATTTATGGCTTTTTGGGCTGGCTGGGATCCCATCTGGAGTGGGATGAGCTGACGGGGCTGGGCAGCTTAGGCTTTTCCATCATCCTGTTGGGGTTGGGCCGCCGACAACAGTGGCCCCAGAGACGGTTTCACCTCGGGGTTCTGGGGGCGCTAGGGGTATCGCTGGCCGCCTACGAAAGCTGGATATACTTCCTCAGCCAGCAATCCGGCGGCTCCTTGGGGGATGGGTTGGTGCTCATCAGCTTGCTGGGGTTGGTGCTGGCGCTGGCTTACCGACTTTGCCCCCGTTGGATCGCCGACTACTTATACTTACCCACCTCTGCAGCACCCTGGCGGAGTTGGCTAGGCAGGATTGGTTACCTCAATTGGGGTTTGGCCAGCCTTGGTCTGTTGCCCGCCCTTTTGGATCTCAGCGCGTTGGGAGAGATCCTCTGGCTGCTGACGGGATCCGGATTGGCGGCTTATGCCGCGTGGCAAGGGAGAAAATTGGGTGCGCTACTCGTATTCAATTCCGACACGCTAGGACTCCGTCCCGCTGACGCAACCCCAGAACCCTCCTCACACCCCGCGACCCCAGAAAACGAGGTCAATTCTCCAAAGACGCTTTCAGAAGCTGCTTGGGTACAATGCTTCTGGAGTTACCTGAGTGCTCTTCAATGGGCAGGGATCCTGGCTGTGGCCGTGTACCTATGGCTACCGGTGGATCTGGGGATTTGGGGGGGATCCCTAGCCTGTGGGTTGGGGCTGGTGTACTATTTTCTTCCCTGGCAACGGTGGGGCTGGTGGCCGGATCCCTGGCAAAATACGGCCCTGGTCTTACCGATTACGGTCATGCTCCTAACGGCCAGCGAAACCAACAGCAGCAACCTTCTACTTGGGGCGGTGTACTACGCCTTCCTATCCATTGCGCCAAGGGGGCACTGGCGCGAGCAGCGCTCCCAGGTGCGTCTGGGCTATGTCAGCTTGTTTTTGAGCAACTGGATCCTCCTGGATTACGGCTGGCAGCAGGAGTGGTCTTCGCTCACCCTCTATGCCCTACCGCTGGTGGGATCCCTGCTCTACGTGGCCCAGGTGGATCCCGGACTGCAACAGGCTAGCGCTCGTCAGAGTCGGCATGGGCTACGCTCTTTTTCCTCGGGCCTTTTGGTTCTGGTGACGTTGATCGAAACCCACGGGCAACTTTGGGCGGGGTTCTGGCCAGTGGGATTGGGATTGGCCCTGGGGCTACTGGGGTTGGCTCTGCGGGTGCGGGCCTATCTGTTTATGGGCACCCTCAGCTTTGGGTTGGGAGTCCTGCGGCAGGGGTGGTTGCTGGTGACGGCCTACTCACTGTTGTTGTGGGGAATCGGCATTCTCTTGGGGCTGCTCTTGATTTGGGTAGCAGCCAACTTTGAACAGCGACGGGAACAACTCAGAGCCTGGCTAGACTCCTGGTTAGGGCAGTTGCAGAGCTGGGAATAAGTATGAACTTGAACTGTATGAACTCTGTCCCACTGCCGCATAAGTCCCATAAGAGTTGCATAGCAACAACGCGATTAACCTCGTTAGCAGGGTTGTTCTCCCATCTAGGTCTACACTGGTGTCGGTGTGACTGGATGTAGACTTCTATGGCCTTGCTGCAGCCGCGATTGGACTCCGTCCCGCTAACACGAACCCCACAATCTGCGTGGAAAAAGTTCTGGCAAGTCTTTGCTGCCTGGCGCGAGTTCGATGGTATTTTGTTGGCAACAGTGTTGGTCTTAACCGGCATCGGCATCTTGGCCATCCACAGCACCGTCCGGGAACGCCCCATCAGCAATTACTGGCTACAGCAGTTGATTATGGCTGGGATTAGTTTAATCCCGCTGGGGGTGTTGGCGCGGATCCCTTACGAGCGGTTGTTGCGCTGGCATTGGGTCACCTACTTTCTGACGCTAGGGGGGTTGACCGCCGTCTTGTTCTTCGGCACAGCAGGGGGAGGGGCAGAGCGGTGGATCTCCATTGCCGGGCTCCAGATCCAACCTTCCGAGTTCGCCAAATTAGGGGTCATCCTCACCCTAGCCGCCATCCTGCACCACTGGCCGATCAAATATTTCAGCCAAATTTGGGTGGCCGTCGCCGTGATTACCCCTCCCTGGGTGCTGATCTTCCTCCAACCCAACCTAGGAACAGCACTGGTGTTTGTGGTGATCTTGCTGGCGATGCTCTACTGGGCTGGAGCAAAGGGCAGTTGGATCATCTTGCTCATGTCACCTGGAGTGGGGGCAATTCTCTATGGCTTGCACACTCGCTCTGAGCTGAGCTGGATGCTATGGGTGTGGTTGATTTGGTGCTTGGGCATGGCGGGGCTGGCAGCTTGGCGGCTCCCCTGGCGTTGGACAGGGGCAACCACATTTGGGGTGATCAACCTGCTCTCTGGACATCTGGGACAAGTGGCTTGGCACTTCCTTAAGCCCTACCAACGTCGGCGATTGGAGATCTTCATCGATCCGGCCCAAGAACCCTGGGGATCCGGCTATCACTTGATTCAATCACGCATCGCCATCGGGGCAGGTGGCTTTTGGGGGCAAGGGCTCCAACAGGGCACCCAAACCCAACTGGACTTTATCCCCGAGCAACATACCGATTTCATCTTCTCGGCCATTGGAGAAGAGATGGGCTTTTTCGGCACTCTGACGGTGTTGATGCTGCTTTGGATCTTGTGTGTGCGCTTGATCTTCATCGCTCAAGGGGCCAAAGACAATTTCGGATCCCTGATTGCGATCGGGGTACTGGCGATGATCCTGTTTCAGTCGGTGGTGAATATCGGCATGACGATTGGCTTGGCCCCGATTACCGGTTTACCCCTGCCCTTTCTCAGCTATGGCCGCTCTGCTCTGCTGACCAATTTTCTGGCGATTGGATTAGTGGAATCGGTGGTGATGCACCGGCAACGCACCACGTTCTTCAGCTAAACCCAGTCACCTCAACAACAGGGATCCCTAGGCGACTTTGGGCGTGTGCTCCTGAAACGCCTCTTGGTCGAACATATAGACGGTGCGAATTGGGTAAGGGATCACCAATCCGGCCTCGTCGCAGGCCTGTTTGAGAGCCATCATCACCTGGGTGCGAGCAAGGCGCACTTCCGGTTTGCGGGGCCGAGTCCAGTAGCGCACGATAAAATCGATGGAACTATCCCCAAAGCCGACAATGTCGATTTCAAAAGACGGCTCCGACAGCACCCCCTCTACCCCCTGCATGGCTTCCTTCAACACCTGTAGTCCATGGGGAAGGGGCGTGTTGTAGTCAAGGCCAATTTCCAAGTCGGTGCGGCGGTAGGGGCGATCCGTCAGAACCGTAATCGGGCTGGTGAACACCATGGCATTGGGGATCACCACCCGCTCCCCTTGGTAGGTACGAATCTGGGTGGAGCGAATGTTGATCTCTTCCACAGTGCCTTCAAAGTCGCCGACGATGACTTGATCGTTCAACTGAAAAGGCTCGTTCAGCAATAGCAATACGCCTGCCAAGAAGTTCTTGAAAATATCTTGAAAGGCAAAACCGATTGCCACCGACCCCAAACCCAGCAGCCCGATCAAATCTCCTAGGCGCAGATCCGGGAAAGCGATGACGCTGGCGGCCAGGATCCCCACCGCCCAAGCCCCCACCTGGCTGGTTTGTACCAGGAGCGACTGCAGAGAACGACTGGGGATCCATCGAGCAGCAGCAGAACTGACCAGGCGGCGGATCCCTTGAATGCCGTAGCGGGTAGCCCAGAGAATGGCAGCAGCGATCAAAAAGCCCGGCAATAGCTCAATGCCTCGGCCCACCAGCTCCAGTAGGCTACGGTTGATGGTTTGCAGCAATTCACTCATAATTCAGCCCTCTCAATCGGCTCCCTCGACTAGTATCGATCAGGAGGCTTACTCCGGATCCGTTTTCGCCATGCCCGATACCCCAAACTCACCCTTTTTAAGGCAACAATAAGTGGCGCTCAAGCAAAAAGTAAGGCTATGGCGAACTACGACTGGATTGTCATCGGGGGTGGGATCACAGGGGCAGCCCTGAGCTATGAACTAGCTCACCAAGGGGGATCCGTGCTGCTGGTGGAAAAAGAGGGGGTATTGAACGGGGCGACCCGCTACAGCTACGGGGGCTTGGCCCATTGGGCGGGCAAAACGCCGCTGCTCAAAGCTCTCGGGGAAGAAGGGATCCAACGCTACCGCACTTTATCTGGAGAATTACAGGCCGATATCCAATTTCGGGAGCTGGATCTGCTCATGCCGATTGCCCCCGGCTACGATGCTGATGCGGTGGAAGCAGATATGGCTCAGTGCCGGATCCCGCCCCGCCCCATTTCCGTAGAGGCCGCCTGTGAGCTGGAACCGCTGCTGGATCCGGCAGCTCTGGAGCGAGTCCTCTGGGTGAGCCACGGCCATATCAACCCCTTCCTGACAGCACTGGCTTTTCAAAAGGCTTTTCAACGCTTGGGGGGATCCCTTTTAACGGGAACAGTGACAGGCTTGCGCAGGCAGGGGGATTGCATTGTCGGGGTCGAGATCGGAGAGGTCTGGCACGGGGCGGCTCAGGTGGTGGTGTGTGCTGGGGGCTGGACAAGGGCTTTGTTGCGCCAAGCTGGGATCCGCGTGCCCATTTATTTCACCCATGCTGAGTCGGTGGAGTTGGAACCCTCCCATTTGAAGTTAAATGCCCTGGTCATGAGCACACCTGTGCAGCGCTTTGAACTGGAGCAGGCCTCCACCCGACCCGAGCAGGATCCTCTCTGGGATGAGCCGGGACAGGAACCCTGCCCACCCATTTTGGATGCGGGGGTACTGCAATTTGTCGATGGCAGCCTTCGCATGGGCCAGATCAGCCGTGTTTTGACGGATCCCAATGCGGTAGTAGATAGTGCAGCCAGCGAAGCGCAAATCCGCGAACAAGCCGGTCGCTACCTGCCCAAATTGGCCCACCTCCCCGGCCAGTGGTACCACTGCTTGGTGGCCTTCAGTGGCGATCAACAGCCTTTGGTGGGATCCCTGCCGGGGTTAGAAGGGTTGCAACTGTTCTCCGGTTTCAGTAACCCCCTGGCTGTGGTGCCCGTTTTGGCCCGCCGTTTCGCCCAGCAGGCCTACGGACAAGAGGATGAATGGATTCCTGGGTTGTCTCCGGGCCGGTTTGCCGACATTTTGAACTGATAATGAACTACTGTCTGCTTTAGAGCAGACAGTTTCTGACGCTTCAACGAGCCAAGTTGCTTGAGGGATCCGCAGGGTAATGGTGCGTTCTTCCGCGCTTCCCCTCGTGTAGTGATATTCCCTAAGTTGGTGAGAGCCCACGCACCATGCCTGCCAGTTGTGTGGGCTTTCCAGCCTGAACGATAGGAATATGTCCACCCCGAATAACGACGGGATGCTTTGAACTTGGGATAGCCACCTAACCCCTTTAAGAAGCGCTGAAACAAAAAATCAACTCGCTTTAACGTTGCTTGTAAAGCGTAAGAACCCAACACCTTAAACTCTGGTAATCGGTTTTGCTGGTCAAAGTAACCGACAGACCTAACCAGCTTTTGATAACTAGACTTCTGATCTGCAACGGCTGAGTTGTACAACATGCAGTGCAGCCACCGCCATTGATGCAAGATGTTCTCTTGCTCAACAGTTGGGTATGAACAGAACGTAGTGCGTTGTGTGACTATGCAACCAGCATATCAGGTGGGGGTAGGTGAAGTGCGGCCTAGAAAAGGCTCTCACAGTGTTTTCTCTATTCGGTTGCATTACGTTTTTGCAACCAAATATCGCAGGAAAGTCATCAACTCAGTGCTTATGGATAGCTTATGGATACCTTGAGAGGTGTTCTTGCGTCTTTGTTTGGCTACTCAGTGTGAGCTGTCGGGTGAAAATGACTTAAGGAGTACATCAGAAACCAAGCTCACCCGAAACCTGATGAGTAGTGTTCAGGGCTAACCGCAAACGGTATAGCGCGAGCCTTCTTGAGACATTACATTGCTCGGCGCCTGCTCTGATTGGGATCCCAGTTGTCGCTGTTGACTTTGCCAGAGCCAGTACCCTCGTACCAGTTGTCCATCCCCGATCAGCTTCAACATGACAGCTACCCCCGTTCCCGTCCAGCCCACTGGCCCCAAAATGGTACCTACTGCCGCCAACAGGGCCAGCCCGGATAAGTTTAACCCTAAGCCTTGCACCCACATCCACAAGACCGTTTCGCGCTCCGACATTGTGCTGACTCCTAGAGGAAGAAGAAGGGATAGCACTACTGTTACGGATTCGGACTGTGAATAGGATGTGACTGAGCCTCGGTTCAGATGCTCAAACCTGCATAGTTGAGGGGGCGTTACCCCTCCATCGCTTGACCCTTTAGCCCATCCACTCCTGCAAGCGCGCCAATGCAAGCCGTTTTTGGGTGCCTGAGCGCACGCTGCCCTCTGTCAGATTGTTGAATCCGTGCACCAATCCCTTGCCCCCCAGCGCCACCAAGCTCACCTGATGGGTTTGGCCCGGCTCGAAGCGCACCGCATTACCTGAAGGGATATTCAAACGCATACCAAAACTGGCAGCCCGATCAAACACCAAAGCCCGGTTCACCTCGAAAAAATGAAAATGGGATCCCACTTGGATGGGGCGATCCCCTTGGTTGGTCACCTGCAGAGTGATGATAGCCCGCCCAACATTGGCTTGGATAGGTTCTTCCGCTAACAAAAGCTCCCCCGGGATCAACCTGGCTTCAGCCTCGGCGCTAGGCTTAATTTTCGATTTGCGAGCAGCGGCCATGAGGGCAGTCTCCCATAGTTTTAGGAATCCAGTCTTGGTCGTCAAGTCTTAGTTGTCAAGGTCCGAACTCAGGGATCCCAACCGACTTAGCGAATCGGGTGGTGCAGGGTTACCAACTTGGTGCCATCGGGGAAGGTTGCCTCCACCTGGATCTCAGGGATCATCTCTGGGATCCCGGCCATCACATCCTCCCGGCTCAACCAGGTCAGACCTTCACTCATCAGTTGTGCCACTGTCTTGCCCTCTCGGGCTCCCTCCAGCACCGCCGCACTCAAAAAAGCCACTGCCTCCGGGTAATTGAGCTTGAGGCCCCGCTGCCGGCGATCCTGAGCCAATTGAGCAGCCAAGTAAACCAGCAGCTTGTCTTTCTCCTGGGGCGATAAGTGCATAGGGCCTACCTAATGGGATCCAACAACACAGCGGACGTGAGAGCTGACTTACTTTTACCACCTCCCGGCCCAAAAGGTGTGCCAAGCCCTACTGCTCAGGGAACTCTCAAGCTCAGGTAGGCTACATAAGACTTAACAGCAGAGTTCAATGAATGACCGACCCTTCCTTCTGTCCTTCTCAGGCGCAACTCATCGTGAAAGAGTAAAAATAGACGTAAAGGTTGATATGGATTCGTAATCAAGCCCCAAGTTGATTTATCGTAGAGCGATTCGGCGGTTCCCCTTGGTGATGTGTTGACTTTGCTTTTTGAGCAGCCATGAGACTGAAACTGACTCCCCGACAGCGAAAGATCTTGTGGGCAACGGTGCGCAGTTACGTTGCCACGGCTGAGCCTGTAGGATCCAAAACCTTGGCCCAATCTTATGATCTGGGGGTGAGCACAGCCACCATTCGCAACGACCTGGCCACCCTCGAACAGGTGGGGTTACTGTTTCAGCCCCATACTTCCGCAGGGCGGATCCCCTCTGACTTTGGCTATCGGGTTTATGTTAACGATCTGCTAGCCACGCTTCCCTCCCAGAGCACTGGGATCCCTCACGATGCACCCCAGCCCGCACCCCATCCAGCCCTGCAACTGTTGATGGATCATCTGAATCGGCAATTGGGAGATGACCTGGATAGCCTGCTGCAGCGGGTGGCTCAGCTCTTGGCCCACTTGAGTGGCTGCATTGCTCTGATTACTCCTCCACAGGGGCCAGTGGTTGCCATTCATCATGTGCAGTTGGTGGCGGTCTCACCGGGGCGGGTGATGGTACTGGTGGTGACTGACTCTTACCAAACCTACTCGGCCATGGTCAGTCCTCCGGAATGGCCCAGTGACCGTCTAGAAGACGAACTCCAGTTGCTCAGCAACTTTCTCACCCTAAAGCTGCGGGGCAAAACCTTTGCAGAATTGCAGGACTTGAGCTGGCTGAAGCTAGACGAAGAATTCCGTACCTATGGCCATTGGCTACAACAACTGCTGCGCTCTGTGGTGCAACGCTATCTACAGCCCCCCCTTGGGCAGGTGTTTAGTGCCGGGATGACGGAGCTGATGCGGCAACCGGAGTTTTCCCAGGCCCAGCAAGTGCAGGCGGTGGTGCAGTTGATCGAGGAGGGATCCCAGCAGCTGCAAGGCATGATAGGCCTCCGGCCCATGGACATGACAGGCCTCCGGCCCATGGACATGACAGGCCTCCGGCCCATGGACATGACAGGCCTCCGGCCCATGGACATGACAGGCCTCCGGCCCATGGACATGACAGGCCTCCGGCCCATGGACATGACAGGCCTCCGGCCCATGGACATGACAGGCCTCCAATCCTCTAAGACAAGACAGTCCTCATCCCCCAAAGCAAAGGCCGGTTCCACCGATGAGGAGGAGGGAAATGGGGAACAGGATCCCCACCACCCCAGGATCCCTGTGATCATTTATATTGGCAGTGAAAATCCTCTGGAATCCCTGCACCACTGCACAGTCATCGCCTCTACCTATCACCGTCGATCTTCTCCCCTTGGTACTGTCACCCTGTTGGGGCCAACCCGGATGGCCTACGAACGCAGTATTGCGGCAGTGCAGACGGTAGCCTCTCATCTCACTCGCGCCCTTGCCTGAGGAACCTCGTCGCGCTTGAAGGGGATCCGGTGTAACTGTGGCCAGGCTCTCTCCTCTGCACCTGCGAGTACAGCACACCATCCGACAGAAACAACTTTTCCACCCTGGTCAGCGGCTGCTGGTGGGGCTTTCTGGTGGCCAAGATTCCTTTTGTCTGCTCAAGATTCTCCAGGATTTGCAACCTCGCTGGGACTGGAAACTGTTTGTCCTCCACTGTGATCACCGCTGGTCAGAAGATGAAACCGATTGTGCTCAATTTTTGCAGAAATGGCTGCAGCAGCAGGGCCTACCCCACGCTGTGGAAACCGCTGATCCCATCCGCTGGGATGAGGCTGGGGCTAGGGCTTGGCGCTACCAACAACTGTCCAAATGGGCCAAGGCTTGGGATTGTTCTGCTGTGGTGACTGGGCACACCGCCAGCGACCGAGCGGAAACCTTTTTGTTTAATTTACTGCGGGGCACAGGAGTATCTGGGTTAACCAGCCTGGATTGGCAACGTTCTTTGGAGGGTAGGGATCTCGATTCTCCGCTTTTGGTACGGCCTTTATTGGATGTTTCCCGTCACGAAACAGAGCAATTTTGCCAAGTCTATTCCTTACCCGTCTGGCCAGATCGCAGCAATCTGGACTTAGCCCATGCCCGGAATCGGTTGCGCCTGGAAGTGATCCCCTATTTGCGGGAGCATCTCAACCCTCAATTGGAATCGGCTTTGAACCGTGTGGCCTCTTTGCTGGAGGCTGAACATGAGCTGGTGTTGGCCCAAACCGCCCAACTTTGGCTCGTGGTATACCGGCCGGATCCGCCAAGGCTGTTGCGGGATCCCTTGCGAAAAGCTCCTTTAGCCATTCAGCGGCAAATGCTATTCCAGTTTCTAGAGAGGGTACTGCCTCATCACCCAAGCTTTGCACAGGTGGAAGCCGGGATCCGCTTGTTGCACACAGGCCGTGGCAGCCGGACTCCCGATTACCCTGGTGGCGGTTGGATGGAGGTACAAGGAGAACATTTGATTTGGAGGGATCCCAGCTAAGGTTAGGCCAAGGTTCACCACTCCCAATCTGGGAGTGGTTCGCGTATATATCCGCGTACATACATGGGTTCTGGTGTTCTGTTCCCCTTTGACCCGCTCTTGACAAGCCTCTTGAGGAACTGCTAGCTTTAACTACCTAGTGCGGATGTAGCTCAGTGGTAGAGCTTCTCGTTGCCAACGAGACGGTCGCGCGTTCGAATCGCGTCATCCGCTTCCTGGCTCCCTCCCTTTCCTCAGATTTTCAAGCTGAGATCCTCTCTCTCTCAAATCCTCTCTGTGACGGGTCTAGGGGTCTGTTTGTCCCGGCCCTTTTATTCTGGGCATCATTCCGAGGTGAGTGCCCACGGGAGTGGGAAATGGTTCTTGGAACACCGATTCCATCTCCCGCAAAGACAAGATCAACACGGGATCCCCCTCATCCGTGCTCAGAGACAAGGGATCCGCTGCGGTACCTACCTGCCCCAAGTGCTGCCAATTGCCGGGTAGCTGGGATCCCAGATAGTCCTCCCAGGCTGGCTGATGGGCGGGATCCACCGAGACCAGAATGCGGCTGGATCCCTCCCCAAACAGCACTTGATCCCAGCGGTGGGATTGGGTACTGGGGATCCGGATCGTTGCTCCCTGCCCGCCGCTCAGACAAGCCTCTGCCAGGGCCACCCCCAGTCCGCCATCGCTGCAATCGTGAGCCGACCGAACCCAGCCTTGCCGAATACCGAATCGACAGGCCGCTTGCACTTGCTTTTCCAGCTCCAGATCGACCGGGGCAGGGCGGCCCGTTACTTTTTCATGGAGGGTTGCTAGGTATTCGCTCCCTCCTAAGGTGGTTTGGGCGGTGGATCCCAGCAGATAAATTGGATCCCCTGTGTGCTGCCAGCCTTGCCCACAGGTGCGCTTGAGATCCATAACCAAGCCAACCATGCCAATGACCGGTGTAGGGTAAATGGCCTGGGATCTTTTGCTAGTCAGAGTCTCGTTGTACAGCGATACATTCCCCCCCGTCACCGGCGTACCCAAGGCTCGACACGCTGCGCCAATGCCCCGACAGGCCAGCGCCAGTTGCCAATACACGGTCGGGTTTTCTGGGTTGCCAAAGTTGAGGTTATCGGTAATGGCCAAAGGCTCCGCCCCTACACAGGAGAGGTTGCGGGCGGCTTCAGCCACGGCGGCTTTGGCCCCTTCGTAGGGATCCAGGTACACCCAGCGACCGTTGCCATCGACAGTAGCGGCCACTCCTTTGGGGGACGGTTTGAGCGGGGGCACCTCTCCTGGGCCAAATCCTTGCGGGCGAATGCGAATCACGGCGGCATCCCCCTGCCCCGGCCAGAGGCGGGTGTTGTTCTGCACCTGGTGATCGTATTGGTGGTACACCCAGGCTTTGCTGGCGATGTTGGGGCTGGCCAAGAGGTTGAGGAGCACCTGCTCCCAGCTCAGCCGTTCGGCACCTAGAAGGATCCCTCGATGATCACATTTTGGAAGAGTGTGGGGATCCCATTGCCAAGCCGCTTGCACGTAGTCTGGGGGTTCAGACAGAATCGGGCGCGGGTAAAGGGGGGTATCCTCTGCCAAAGAGCGGGCTGGCAGGTTCACCACCCGGGATCCCTGATGCCAAATCTCAACGACCGGCTCCGCCACCACTTCTCCGGCTACGGTGGCTTGCAGGCCCCAGCGATGAAAGATCTCGATCAGCTCCTGTTCCCGACCTTTCTGGGCCACCAACAACATGCGCTCCTGGGACTCCGAGAGCAAGTACTCCCAGGCCTGCATACCGCTTTCTCGTACCGGCACGCGATCTAAATTGAAGCGGATGCCAACCCCTCCTTTGGCCGCCATTTCGGAAGTAGAACAAGTGATGCCCGCCGCCCCCATATCCTGGGCCGCCACCACCGCCCCGGTTTGAAAGGCTTCCAAACAGGCCTCGATCAGGCATTTACCTAGAAAGGGATCCCCCACCTGCACTGCAGGCCGATCCTGTTGCGATTGTTCGCTCAGCTCGGCACTGGCAAAGCTGGCCCCACGGATCCCATCCCGCCCGGTGGTGGATCCCACGTACAAAACCGGATTGCCGATCCCTTTGGCCCCAGACTTCACCACCTCGGCAGTTTCCAGTAGCCCCAAGGCCATCACATTCACCAGGGGATTGCCAGAATAGCAGGGATCCACCGCCAGCTCCCCCCCCACCGTCGGTACCCCGGAGCAATTGCCATAATGGGCGATGCCCTCCACCACCCCCGCCAACAGCCGCCGGTTGCTCGCTTCAAAAAGGGGCCCAAAGCGCAGCGAATTGAGCAGGGCAATGGGTCTAGCCCCCATCGTGAAAATATCCCGCAAAATGCCTCCCACCCCCGTGGCCGCCCCCTGGAACGGCTCCACCGCAGACGGATGGTTGTGGGACTCGATTTTGAAGGCCAGCCGATCCCCATCCCCTAAATCCACCACCCCGGCGTTTTCTCCCGGCCCCACCAAAATCCGCTCACCCGTAGTCGGGAAGCCCTTGAGCAGCGGGCGGGAATTTTTGTAGCAGCAGTGCTCCGACCACATCACCCCAAACATGGCCAATTCGTTCGGGTTGGGATCCCGTCCCAGCCGCTTCACAATCATCTGATATTCGTCGGGGGAGAGGCCGTGGGTTTTTAGCTCAGCAGGGGTGTAAGACATGGAAGCAAGGAATCAGGTGAAAAGGCCAGGCCCCAACAGATGCGCCTGACGCTCCTCTAGTATGCGACCTAACAGTGGCCATTGATTCAGGCTGGGATCCGCCGCCATGAGCTGTTCTGCCGCTTGGCGCGCCAACTCCAGCACCTCTTGATCGTCCATCAAGCTGGCCAAGGCAAAATCCGGCAAGCCCGACTGACGAGTACCCATCACCTCCCCAGGCCCACGGAAGCGCAAGTCCATTTCGGCAATGAAAAAGCCATCGTTAGACTGCTCTAGCACCTTCAGCCGCCGCAGAGCATCTTCCCCCTTGGATCCTGTCATCAACACACAATAGGATTGGTCGGATCCCCGCCCTACCCGTCCCCGCA
The DNA here is from genome assembly GCF_021533835.1 of Synechococcus sp. Nb3U1. Taxonomy (NCBI): domain Bacteria; kingdom Bacillati; phylum Cyanobacteriota; class Cyanophyceae; order Synechococcales; family Synechococcaceae; genus Synechococcus; species Synechococcus sp. Nb3U1. The sequence continues at coordinate 236,392 of NZ_JAKFYQ010000001.1, forward strand.
GTTGGTGTAGCTGTGATAGGCCAAAGCGTTCCGCATGTTCGATCACCATTACCGAAGCATTGGGCACATCTACCCCTACCTCCACCACTGTGGTGGAAACGAGAATATCCAGTTCTCGCTTGCGAAAGGCTTGAATAACGGCATCCTTGTCGCTGCTGCTCATGCGCCCGTGCAACAGTCCCACCTTGAACCGGGGGAAAACCTTTTCCTGTAGGCGTTGATGCTCGTCGATGGCGGATTTAAGATCCAGCTTTTCCGACTCCTCGATCAGCGGCAAGACCACGTACACCTGCCGCCCCTGGGCGATCTCCCGCTCCATCAGCCGTACCACCTGCAATCGATCCCCGGGCCGGGCAACCACGGTATGAATCGGTTTGCGGCCAGGGGGCAACTCATCAATTGCGCTGACATCCAAATCCCCGTGCAGAGCCAGGGTCAGGGTACGCGGGATCGGCGTGGCGGTCATGGTCAACACATCCGGGTGATCCCCTTTCTGTTGTAGGGCAGCCCGTTGCTCTACCCCAAAACGGTGCTGCTCATCGATGATCACCAGACCGAGGTTTTGAAAGTTCACCGTCGGTTGAATCAGGGCATGGGTACCCACCACTAGGGGTAGTTCCCCTGTTTGCAGTTGCCGCAGGATCTCTCGGCGTTTGGCGGCTGGAGTAGATCCAGTCAGAAGGTCTACGGGCAAGTGCAGCTGGCTGAACCAATCCACCAGTTTGCGGTAGTGCTGCTCCGCCAATACCTCGGTGGGAGCCATCAGGGCCGTTTGCCAGCCGGATTGGATCGCCGCCAGCAGGGCCACCACGGCTACCACCGTTTTGCCGGATCCGACATCCCCCTGCACCAGGCGGTTCATGGGCAAGGGATCCCGTAGATCCGCCAGAATCTCGGCGATCACCCGTTGTTGAGCGGCGGTGAGTTGAAAGGGCAACATTTGGTAGAAGCGATCCACCAGTTCCCCGCTCACGGGTTGATAACGGGGCAGCGATTGGGCCTGTTCTCGGTAGCGTTGCCGCCGTTGCAAGAGGCCCAGTTGCAGATAAAAGAACTCATCAAACACCAATCTGCGCCGGGCCTGGGCCAGATGTTCGCCCGTCTCAGGAAAATGAATCTGCTGCAGCGCCAGGGACAAATCCAACAGTTGAAAGGTTTGCTTTAAGTCTTGGGGCAAGGGATCCGCCACCCAAGCCACGGCAGGGAGGGCTAGTTGCACCGCTTTGCGCACCAGATCGGCGGTGATCCCTTCGGTGAGGGGGTAGATGGGTAGGATCTTGCCAGTCGCAACAGCGGGACGGAGTCCTTTCTGGAGGGAGCGACTATCCACTCCTTCGTCAGCTAAAACTTCGATTTGCGGGTTATCCAAGGTGATGCCAAATTTGCTTTTTTTCACCAGGCCACTGGCAGCCACCCTTGCCCCCCGTGGATATTGCCGTTGTAGCGATTCTTGCCAACCCCGCTGGGTAAATTGCTGCCCGGCATAGAAGCGGGTAAGGGTGAGGCTGCCGCTGCTATCAGCTATTTTCAAATTAAAAATGCTCAGAGATTTGTTCTTGGGGCTGGTGAAGCAGGTACAGCTTTTGATGGTGCCCACCAGGGTGACGGTTTCCCCCACTTTCGCCTGCCGGATCAACACCTGCTCCGAGTAATTGACGTGATCCCGGGGGAAGTAATAGAGGGCATTCCGCACGGTGAGCAAACCCAGTTGCGCCAATTTTTCCGCTGATTTGGGGCCGATCCCTTTCAGAAATTGCAGCGGTTGCTCCAGGCTCAGGCCCTCCGGCTTGGGCAGGGGGGCGGGGCGGGGGGCGGGGGGTGGTTCTTGTTGGCGGCGGATTTGATCCAACCAGCGGCGGGTTTCCGCCACCAAGTGCTGGCGTTCTGGCAGATCGAGCTCCGGGTAAAGAGCATAATGGGATCCCAGTTCCTGCCATTTACGGCGATCCTCCCCATCTAGTACCCAATCGGAGGGGGGATCCTGCCCCAAAACACCGCTAAGAAATCGGGAGAAAGTCTGTGCTCGCCCTTGCAAATCCCCAAACCCAGACTCCGCCTCCACCGAGAGGGCACGATTCAGCCGTTTGAGATCGACCTGTTCCGCCTGCTCTGATGTTTCTCTGAGGTTTCCTGAGCCACCCCTCTCAGGGAGGAGGGCATGATCTGTGGTGGCAGAGGCAGCAACTTCGGTCACAACGCTTGGCTAGAAGGTTAATCTACAATTTAGCTAGAAGAATAATCTGCAAGTCACGCAAAGGCACAGGGGATCCCGACACACTGTTGCAACAGCTCCAGATAGGTTGGGCCATCCATTTGAAACGCACCAAAACGGGCCAAATGCGGGTTCATCAACTGAGCATCGAACAGGCGAAACCTCCGCGCCCGTAAATGCTGCACCAACTTCACCATCACCACCTTGGAACCATTGGGAATGCGATAAAACATTGACTCGCCAATAAAGGCCGCCCCGATGGTGATGCCGAGGATCCCGCCCGCCAGAGTTTCTCCCTGCCAGGTTTCAAAGCTGTGGGCAAACCCTGCCCGATGCAAAGCCCTATAGATCTGTTTGAGCTGGGGACTAATCCACGTTTGAGGACGTGCCGCACATCCTTCCACCACCTGGTCAAAAGCACGATTGATCTGCACCTGAAAGCGCTCGCTGCGTACCAGAGGCCGCAGAGAACGGGGACAATGAAACCGCTCATCGAGGGGGATCACCGTATGCTGCTCCGTGCCATACCAATCCAGGGATCCCGTCTCTTCATCCGCCATCAAGAAGTAGCCCTGGGCATAGCCTCCCAAAATGGCAGCAATATCGATCTCGATCGAGTGACTCACCGTCCCCATCATGCCCCGCTCAAGACTGCCAATCGGGAGAAAGGCTGGCAAAGTCTCCGAAATCCACCCGTGGGTGACAATCGACGCAACTGCTCACCCGCACTGGGCTAGGAAACTCAACTTGCAAATGCAAAGCCCGAAAGTAACGAGAATCCGCCAGACGATAGGGCACCTGTTCCCGTTGCATCAAGGGGCGGGAATGGGCCCGCAGATACCCCCAGGCCAACTGCAAAGGTACACCCGTCAGGGGCTGAATCTGCTGGCCGTAGTGGTTGGGATCCTGGAGTAGCCGTCGCCAAGTTTCGGTGGGCAACACTTGCGCAGGCAAGGCGACATGGCAACTGCCACAACTGCGTACATACTGGGCCTGCTCCAGTTGGGCTTGACTCAAACCCTGCTGTGCTTGCGCTCCTAGGTTCTGCCCTGATCCCGTCAGCAGGGATCCCGCCAACCCGACCAGAAGCGCGATCACCCCCCAAATCCAAACCCGTCTGCGTTGTCCTCGTAAGCGAGGCATTCTCTCACACCTACTGCCAATGCTTCCCCAATCTAAACCAGATGCCGAGAGATACAACCCGATCCCTACCGTAAGGATCCCATCCGCCCAGACTCCTCATGGAAAACTCATGGATCTAAACTCATGGATCTAAAATAGCGAGGCTGCCGCTCCTCCAACAGCAACCTCATGGGCCAACCCAGTTTACTCTGGCCAGATCCCGTTGAAATTCCTGCCCCATCGGAGCCTGTCCTTTTGGGGATTTTGGCTTCCGGCAACGGCAGCAACTTCGCAGCGATTGCCCAAGCCATCCAGTCGGGAGACCTGAAGGCCGAAATTGCCGTGGTGATCACCAACAATCCAAAGGCTTATGTGCGCCAGCGGGCAGAACAATTGGGGATCCCTTGCGTTCTCCTCAACCACCGGGAGTATCCTCAACGGGAAGCTTTGGATACGGCCATGATTGAGGTGCTCAAGCAGTATCGGGTGGAATGGGTGATCATGGCTGGGTGGATGCGCTTGGTGACCGAGGTTTTGATCGCAGCTTATCCGGGGCGGATTTTGAACCTCCATCCCAGCCTGTTGCCCAGCTTTAAGGGGTTACACGCCGTTGAGCAAGCCCTGGAGTACGGGGTGAAAATTACCGGCTGCACCGTGCATTTGGTAACTTTGGAGATGGATAGCGGCCCGATTGTGGCCCAAGCGGCTGTGCCCATTTTGCCGGGCGATACGGCTGAGTCCCTTTACCAACGCATTCAAGCCCAAGAACACCGACTCTACCCGCAAGCCATTCGCCTCTGCATTGCTCCCATAGAGGGATCCCGGCTACCCAAGCCGATGGGAAACCCGCACAATTGAGGAAACGATTGGCATCCACTATGGCCGAGATCCCACCCCTCCTGATTTTCGATAGCCCGGTGATTTTGGCCGGTCGCCTAGCTCTGTGGCAAGAATGGGGAAGATTTGGGGTTTGCGTGCTGCCCCGTGCCGTCATGACGGAGCTGGAGCGCCTCACCCGACAGGCCATTGAACCTCAAGAAGAATCCGTAGCCCGCGAGTTTTTGCGCCAGTGGCCCAGCTTGGGATTTCAAGTCTCCGAAGCCAGCGCTTTGGTGGGCGGGGTCAACCCTGCTGGACAATCCATGAGCCAGCGGACCCGTTTGGAAGAAGCGATTGCCGAGTGTGCCTATGCCTTGGCTCAGCAACAACCAGGTACCTTGGTGGTGTTGGTGAGCAACGATCGGCCTTTGGTGGGTCGTGTGCAAGCGCTGGGCCATACCAACCTCTGCGGCATCTCACTGGCGGAGCTGAACCAATGGATGCGCCAACAGCAGCGCCCGCAAGGGGTGGTAACTGCTCTCAATCGGTTGCCGGGGCCAGCCATTCCAGCCTCCAGGCTGGTTTCCGCCTCTGCCAATGCTCAGGCGCCCACAAGCTCCGCCCCAGCCCGCCCATTGACACCCTCTCCCGCTGCTCCAAAGCCCCAATCCCAGCCCCGTAAATCTGGCGCTGCTCAAGTGAACCCAACAGCAGCCCATCTCTGGCGGAGTCTGAAAACCCTACAAAACGGCATCACTCTACTTTTAGCCGTGATGTTGTTCTCGGCAGCCGGGTTACTGGCTTGGCGTTTGGCAGATCCAGAAGGGAGCGAGGGAATTTGGAGGCGTTTGCCTCTTTCTGGGATCCCTTGGATTCGCGATTTGTAAAGGTAAGGTGCTGTTCAACCTGGCGATACTTGTCATATCTGCTAGTTCTACTTGCTAGGCTGCAAATCGATAGCATTGGCTCTGCTAGCCCCTATGAACTTCTGGCATCAGGCATAGCGCTGGATAGTTGACCTGCAATCTGCTAGTTGGAAAGAGTTGGGGGGGGAACGACCGCAGCCGGTTCAGATTCAGAAGTCCGTGGCCAAAGGAAATAAGCCCCTAGGCCAATGCCCGCCACCGCCAGAGCAGCCACAGTGGCTTTCCAAATCCAGCCAGGAGCTGTTTGGGTTGGTGCTTGTGGGAGAACCGATGCAGAGGGTTGAGGGGCACCAGCAGCCCCAAAAGCAGCAGGTAAATTGCTTGGTGTAGGCACCTCTGCATCCACAGATGTATCTCCCAGCACCAGCTCCTGAATACAGAGGGGTGCGGGTAAGGTCTGCTCTCTGGATTGGGAATTGGCGGTGGAGCGGCTGCGGGAGGGAGGGACTCCTGGCATCAAGACCTGGGTGGCATCCGAGTGGCTAGTGCCTTCTGGTGAAATCCGAAACACTTTCTGCCATTGGGGCAGGATTTGTCCACTCACCCGACCGTAGATGATGACCTGATCCAACCCCGGTAGGGGCGGACGGCTGCGAATGTAGGTTCCCAGCTTGAGCAGTAAAGGGACTCGGTCAAAGGGAGGCTCAGCAGGGTATTCCACCATCAGGTGCAACTTACCTTGGCTGACAGAAAGACGACTAAAGAGGGGCTGAACCAATTTCTGCAACTCACGCCCCAGATCTTCTGGGGATTGGATGCCTGCTCCGGTTGCTGTGCTGACCATGTTGCCCTTGCCTTTTTTTGAGTCACCGAGCGATGCCATCTCTACCCATTTCCATTTTGCAAATCTGGAAGGGCTTGCTCATCGGGGGTTTGGCTTGTGCAACTCGGCAGAATCGCGCAAAACCCGAGATTATCTACTACAGCGTATCATTCTGTCCGTAGACCTGCGTAAATTTAATGAATTCTTTGCGAGAGTATTTTTAGGTAACTTTTGGATCTGTAACCCAGGTGGTGGCTTAATCCCTGAAAAACAAAAGGTGGATCTTTTCAGAGCTCCACCCCTATCCTGATCAAAAGGGTTGACCGAAATCTAGTTGAGGTTAGCCTGGATTACCTCTCGGTACTGGGCTTTGGGCTTCACGCCGATCAACTGGGCCACCATTGCTTTGTCTTTGAAGAACTGCACGGTGGGCGTACCGGTTACGCCACCTGCTTCGGCAATCTCCGGATCCTTCTCGATGTCGATATCCACCACATGCAGCTTGTCTTCGAACTCATCGACGATCTTGTTCAGGATCGGTTTGAGGGCATGGCAAGGACCACAAGTGGGGGCGGTGTACTTCACCATGATCAGGCGATGGCTTTCGTGATAGAGCCGCCGCAGAGCATAACCCCCTTCATGGCGCACAGCGTTCAAATCAAAGCCATTGTCGCCATTCTCCGCAAAGCTGGCCTCCTCAACGGTAGACTCCGCCTCGGGTGCAGCAGTATGACTAGGTTCGGGATGACCTTCGGAAAGGGCATGAAACTCCTGGGCCAAACCGTGTTCTGAGAGCCAACGTTCTGCCAGCATCGCCGCCATACAGCCCGTCCCAGCGGCGGTGATCGCCTGACGAAACTCGTGATCTTGCACATCCCCAGCCGCAAATACCCCCTCCACACTGGTGGCTACGGATCCCGGTTGAGTGACGATGTAGCCGATCTCATCCAGTTCCAATTGCCCTTTGAATAGGTCGGTGTTGGGTTTGTGGCCAATGGCGTAAAACAGGCCGCCCGCCGGTAGCTCACTGATTTCGCCGGTTTGATTGTTGCGCACTTTCACCCCGGTTAAGCGCAGATCGTTGCCCACGACATCTACAGCTTCGCTATGCCAATGCACGGTGATCTTGGGGTTGCTGAGGACGCGGTCTTGCATGGCTTTACTGGCCCGCATTTTGTCGCCTCGCACCAGCATGTGTACACGGGATCCGAACTTGGTCAGGTAGGTAGCCTCTTCGCAGGCGGTATCTCCGCCGCCGATCACCACCAATTCCACCCCCTTAAACATCGGCATGGCCCCATCACAAATGGCACAGGCGGACATGCCCCGATTCCAGTAGGTGGTCTCTCCCGGCAGGTGCAACCGTTTGGCGGTGGCCCCAGTGGCAATGATAAGGCTGTGGGCGCGAACTTCCCGCTCTTCTGAACGGACAACAAAAGGTCGCTGGCTCAAATCCACGAAGGTGACATCCTCCGTGTACAGTTCAGCCCCCCACCGTACCGCTTGCGCTTTCATGTCCTGCATCAGTTGCGGGCCGGTGATGCCTTGGGGAAAGCCAGGAAAATTTTCCACTTCGGTCGTGGTCATCAGTTGTCCGCCCGGGATCCCTCCAGCCTGGAAACCCTCAAACACGACTGGCTTCAGGTTGGCACGCCCAGCATAAATGGCGGCGGTAAACCCAGCAGGGCCGGAACCGATGATCACCACATTCTCAACCCGACTTTGCTCTGTCATGCGCTGTCTCCTTTTGCAATGGGGGGCACTAAGTCAAACTCATAATGACTACGTCTTAGCTTAGCATTTTTTGGCGGATGGGGCGAGGCCTGGGTTTGATGTTCTCATTTTCGCTCCAGTCGGGGTGGGGTGCTAAGTCCAGTGCAAAAGTGCTGAGGCACTTTTGCGCCACAGTTAGACCTGGGCCGATGTCCTCGATTTTGCCGACATTACCGGCGCTGAAACAGCTCAAACAGGTGCTCTTGGTCTTTTAACCCAACTGGCTCCGTTGCAAGTTTTTCTCGGCCAACAGCCTTTTCCGACTTTACACAGGCTCTTGAGCTAGGCAAAGAATCTGATGGAGCAAAGGATTGACCTGAATCTGCTATATCAGATGTCGAGATCCTGATATTGAACAGTCTTGAACATCGCTCTTCCTATCCATGGCTAGGAGAAGCGCTTTCAGTTTCTGCAAAGTGGTTTTGCTCATGATAGGGATCCCTGTGGTTGTGCTCCCCGGCGGTATTGTGAGCATAGTGAACATTCTAGCCAGCCGCAGATCCTCTACAGTCTTGGCACGATACTCTTGGGAGAAAGATTGCAGTATGACTTTAGGCAGTGACGTTTCCCGCTGGTGGTCTCGCTTGAGCAGCCCCTCTAACCGTCCGCGCTGGCGCGGAGTACCTTTGCTCTCTTTACTACTAGGCATGGTGCTGGTGCTGACAACGGTACTGGGAGTGGGATCCCAGGCCCAAAGCCAGTTGGTGGATGTCAAACTTCAACTGAAATGGTTCCCACAAGCTCAATTTGCCGGTTACCTGATTGCCAAGGAAAAAGGCTTCTACGAGGCAGAAGGTCTGAATGTCGAGCTGTTGCCGATTGGGGATCAGTCCCCAATCCAGACCGTGGTCGTGGGTGGGGCCGACTTTGGCAATACCTGGATCACGGACTTGCTGACGGCACGAGCCCAGGGTTTGCCTGTCGTTCATATTGCTCAAATCTTCCAGCAGTCGGGCTATGCGATGGTCTCCCTCAAATCCAGCGGCATCGAATCTCCGATCGATTTCAAGGGCAAGAAGGTGGGCATTTGGCCCTCGGGCAATGAATATCCGGCCTTGGCCCTGATGAAAGCCTTCGACCTGACCACCAGCTTGGATACGGGGGTGAGCAACCCGGATGTGGAGCTGATCACCTATGGTTTCGATCCGGCTTTGGTCTTCCCCGATCAGGTGGATGTGGCCTCGGCCATGCTTTACAACGAGTTGAACCAAATTGTGGGCTTGGGCTACCCCTTGAGCGAGCTGAACGTGATCCACCTGCCAGACTACGATATCAATCTCCTAGAAGACCTGCTCTTCACCACCGAGCGGGTCCTGAACGACAGCAATTTCAAGGGATCCGGCCAATCGGGCAAAGAGATCGCAGCCAAACTGGTGAAAGCCTCGATCGAGGGCTGGGATTATGCCGTGGCCAACCCAGAAGAAACCGTGCAAGTGGTTCTCACCTTTTGTGGGGCCACCTGCCAGGGATCCGGCTCTGAATCCGATCCGCTCAAGCACCAAACCTGGCAAATGACTGAGATTGCCAAGCTGTACCAGGCTGGCCCCACCCTAGAGGGCAATGCCGGCTTGTTGGTGCCCTCGGTGTACCAGGCCAATGTGGAAACCCTGAAGGCTTTGGGCATTCTCAGTGGGGATCCCCCTGCAGCAGTGGTGGATTATTCGGTGTGGGAAATGGCTACTGGCAAGTCGGCCCCCGCTAGCTAACGGATCCCAATCACGGGAATCAATAGGGATCCATATAGGAAGGGGTCTGACCGAGATCCCTTCTTGTAGTGGGATCTTCGGGATCTTCGGGATCTTAATTGTGGGAGAAACGCAAAGATTGCTGACTGATGTTTGTTCGCCGTCAAATATTTTGACCAAATCCTTTACATTCGCCGCCGCAAATCGGGGATCGCTGTAACGTATGGATATGAACTTAGGTTAACAATGATGCCGAGTGGCTCTCAACCTTCCGCTAAGCCAGCGGCACAATCAGGGCAAGACACCTCCCCTTCTTCCCAACCTGACGCCGCTTCTCCTGTCAAAGTTCGGGCAACGGTTAGCGCGCCCTACGTCATTTTGCACGGGCACTTTTATCAGCCCCCCCGTGAGGATCCCAGTCTCAACCGCATTCAACGGCAACCCAGTGCCAGCCCTTTTCACGATTGGAATGAGCGCATTCTGGCGGAGTGCTATCGTCCTAATGCCTTTGCCCGCATCCTCGATGATCAGGGGCAGGTGGTGCGCATTGTAAACAACTATGAATATCTCAGCTTTAACTTCGGCCCGACCCTCCTGTCCTGGCTGGAACAGCAAGACATGGAAGTTTACCAGCGCATCCTCGCAGCGGATCGGCTGAGCGCTGAGCGACTCGATGGCCACGGTAACGGCATCGCCCAAGTGTACAACCACATTATTCTGCCCCTGGCCAACGAGCGAGATAAATATACCCAAATCCGCTGGGGCATCGCCGACTTCCAGCACCGCTTTGGGCGTTATCCCCAGGGCATGTGGCTAGCCGAAACCGCCATCGATGCAGCGACGGTGATTGCCTTGGTAGAGTGTGGGATCCGCTTCGTCATTTTGGCCCCTAGCCAAGCCCAGCGGATTCGTCCTTTGGGGCAGAGCGAATGGATAGATGTCAGCCAAAATCAAATTGATCCGCGGCGACCCTACCGTTGCTTCACTCCCGACCGGGATGGCTACTTAGATATTTTCTTCTTCGACGGCCCTATTTCTCGGGATCTCGGTTTCGGAGATATAATCTACAGCAGCTATCACCTGGCAGAACGCATTCAATCAGCGTTGCGCCCAGTCAGAGAAGCCAACCTGTTGCAAGAAGCTCCATTGCTCAACTGTGCCACCGATGGCGAAACCTTTGGGCATCACAAGCGTGGGGTGGAACGAACGCTAGCCTATGCTTTTAGCGAAGAATTTCCCCGCCGGGGCTGGCAGGTCACCAATTACAGCCATTTCCTCAGCCAGCATCCTCACACTTGGGAAGTGCAACTCAAACCTGTAACCGCCTGGAGCTGTGCCCATGGGGTGGGGCGCTGGTCAAGAGACTGTGGCTGTGGTGGGGGTGGGGGCTGGCATCAGCGCTGGCGGCAACCGCTGCGGGAAGCTCTCAATTGGTTACGGGATCACCTGGCGGAGATCTACGAGACAGAGGCCAAAGCCTATCTACGGGATCCCTGGCTAGCGCGGGATCGCTACATTGAGGTGATTTTGGATCGGGAACGGTGTGACGCCTTTTTGCGAGAACACCAAAGCCACCGCCTCAGTGCTGAAGATCGGGTCGAGGTGTTGCGCCTGTTGGAGATGCAGCGCTATGGCCAGCTGATGTTTACCAGTTGTGGCTGGTTTTTTGAGGAGCTCTCCCGACCGGAGGGGGTTCAGATTCTGCGCTATGCAGCCCGGGCCATCGAGTTGGCGGCTGAAGTCAGCGAGTTAAACCTGGAAGAGGAGTTTTTGCACCGCCTAAACAAAGCCCCCAGCAACCTTGACACCTATAAGTATGGGGATGCCGTTTACCGGGCCTTGGTGCGCCCCAGCTTGATCAGCCCCCATCGGCTTGTGGCCAACTATGCCATGTCTTCTCTGTTTGACGGCATGCCCTACCGACAAGGTGGATCCCATGGTTATGTGCTGGATCAAGTGGATCGGGAGCGGCTGCAACTGGGGGCATCTACCCTGACCATTGGGCGGGTCAAGCTCACCTATCCCACCACGCGGGAGGAACATGATCTGAACTATGCTGTGCTCCACATTGGTGGCTGGGACTTTCAGTGTGGTGTAAAGTCCTTTGCCGGTCGGCGGAGCTACGAACAGTTAAAAACCCGTTTGCTGTCGGGATCCCATAGTCGGGTGCAGTTGATCCTGACCCTGCAGGATCTATTTGGGCCGGAGATGTATGATCTGAACGCCCTAGCCGATGAAGATCGGCAGCAAATGATGCGCTGGCTCACCCAGGATACCCTGACCCGTCTGGCACAGCTCTATCGGCAAACCTATCTGGACAATTACGGGATCTTGATGGCTTTCCGTGCTGATGGCTTACCGATCCCCGAGGAATTGTTGGCAGCAGCCCAGATCACCCTCAACCAACGCCTTTTGGCCAGCTTGCGAGCCATGGAAATGGAGGAGGGCAAACGGGATCACCTGATGGAGTTGCGGGCTATTGCCCAGGAAGCGGAGCAGTTGGGATGCCAGTTGCGGCGAGAAGAAGCAGCCCATACCTTGGATCGGCTCCTCCATCGAGGGATGTGGCATTTGGCCCATGCCTTTGAACCGGAGACCTTCAGCGAACAGCTCTACAACCTAGAAGAGTGGCTGCAACTGGCGGCAGATCTGCGCCTACCCATCGATATGGATCGGCTTCAGGAACTCTACCTGACGGGATTAGAGCGCCAGATCAGCCCCCGCTGTCCCGCTTGGCCGCAGAAAGAGTGTCGGGATATTTCCGCCGATAACTTGCACCGCCTATTGCAGGTTGGGCAGCGGATTCGGGTCAACGTCAGCGCTTGGCTACGTCATCTACAACCCCAGGAGTAAGGGTTTGGCCTCGATCATTAGATCATTAGTCAGTGTCTTGGGGTGAGCGCACCATCAGAACCGGGCAACCGATGTGAACCCGGACATAGTCGGAGATAGAACGCCCCAACAGCCGATCCAGGTCAGGAATGCTGCGGGCAATGGTAGGCCGGCGATCCGGGGATCCCATCACCAAGAGGTCGGCATTGCTTTGTTCGGCCAAACGCACGATCTCTGTACCAGGATCCCCGATAGCGGTGAATACTTGATGGCCAATTTGCCGATGTCTCAGGGTGTCGATCGCCCGATTCAAAACCGTATCGCTGCTTTGGTTGTCGGCATCCAGTTGTACACGGGCCAGAAAGATCTGGGTTCCCGAAATGCCAGCGACCAGCTCCATGGCGGTGGATAAAGCCTCTTGAGAACTGGGGGAATTGTTGAGCGCCACCATAATACGATTGGGCTGCTTGATATAGGCATCATCTTTCACTAGCAACATCGGGCAAGAGGAAAGCTGGAAAACATACTGGCTCACCGAATTTTGCAGAATGGCGACAATACGGCTACGGCCCCGGGATCCCATCACGATCAACGGATCCGGCAGGGACTCGGCCACCTCCAACACCACCACCTTGGGATCCCCTTCCACCAATTGGGTGCTGATCTTGACACCGGGCTGAGCCGGAAAGCTTTGTAGGGTTTTGGCCAACAGTTCCTGCCCCTTTTGCCATTCGGTGCGCATATCTTCTGCTGAGGTTTGAGAAGGTACCGCATGCAGCAACGTCACATTGCACTTGGCAAAAGCTGGCAACGACAATAGGGTGTGGATCATCTGCTCAGTGGTACCACTGCCATCGATGGCGGCAATCACGTTTTCAAATCGAGGCATGAGAGGACTCCTTCCCGTGGACGCGATGGTTCTCTGATCGGGGGCCAAAATTCACAGAACTCATCCTAGATCTGCCTAAGCGGATCCCTGTTACCGGAGCGGATATCCTGCAACATTTCGTCTAATTCAATAACTTAGCCACACATAGCCGGTGATCCCGCCACCCGCGCTGGTATTACGGCCACTCACGTAATGAAACCCTCCCAAGCCCAGCGTCCAGCCGGGATCCAGCCGCCAGTTGAATTGGCCGGAGAGCTTCAGGCTGTCGTAGTCTGGGTCTTGCACGGGGGTGCCTTCTAGCAGCAGCGGTGCGCCATTGCCCAGGGTAAAATCTCCGTCCAACGAAACGATGGTTTGCAGGCGGGGGAGCAAATCTGCCCCGACGGTCAGGTTGGCCTTAATGCGATTGCCGGGATAGCCGAGGTAATCCCGAAAGGTGAGGCAGGAGTCAAAAAAACTGGGCAGGGATCCGACAAGTCCAGAGACCGCCACACCTCCACTCAGGTCATAGCCAAAAACGCCATATCCCAGCGGCAAGGGGGTGCTGGTCGTGTCATAACCAGGGGGGATCAAGGCCGTCAGTTGCCCAGAAAAGAAAGGATCCCCGTCCCCCCAAGAGTAGCGTAAGCCCACTTCCACATCTTGCAGGCCCTGATTGCGTTGGGTGATGGTTTCCAAACCACTCGCAAAGCGATTTTCCAAGAAAACATAGGCTGTATTCACATTCAGGGTCAGGCGATCCGTCAGGCCCGCTTCTGCAAAAACATTGAGGCTGGTCTCGTCAAACTCTGAAAGGGCCGACACAACACGCCCCCCTTCGTCGAAGCGAGTACGAGGCCGAAAGATCTCCGGTTGTAAGGAAAAAAACAAATTCCCCACCCCGCGCGGAAACCCGCACCCCGCCCAGCTAGGCTGCGCCCAAAACAGGATCCCTACCCCCCCAACCTGCAACCCCAGTGATAGCCACTTCCTCATCGCCCAACTCTCAATTGATCCAGGAGCCAACAACGGATCCGTTGACGGATCCTTCAACAGGGATTGTAGGCAACAAATGCTAGGTTGGCCCCATCGACCTGTAATCGGTCAATTCAATCGGTTAATTGATGTACGCAACAGCCAAGGCTCTGGGTGCTATATCAGGTGCTATTCACTTTGCCGGCTCCGGTAGCCCCTGCTTCAGAACACCTTTCTAGTCTCAGCCAGAGAAAACTTGTGCCAGAATAGGAGGCTGCCCGGTCAGGTTCAGATCGGGCGCGGTACTTGCGCTAGAGCATTAAACACGCGAAGGAGAAGAGAACCTTGCCGAAGTTTGCCCTGAAAGCCCTGTGGCTGGAAAATGACTTGGCCATTGCCGTGGATCAGGTGGTGGCCAAAAACCGCAGCCCCCTCACCCACTACTTTTTCTGGCCCCGTGATGATGCTTGGGAACAGCTCAAAACTGAGCTAGAAGGCAAGACTTGGATCAACGAGGTGGATCGCATCGAATTGCTCAACCAAGCCACGGAAGTGATCAACTACTGGCAAAATGGCGGACGCAACCGTTCCGTCAGCGAGGCCCAGTCTCAGTTTCCGGATGTCTTGATCGGGGGGAGCTCCTAGCTTCTAACCGGGGCATCTTGCTCAGGATCCCGCCTTTGGGCTAAATTAGCACTCAGGGTTTTAGAGTGCTAATTCTGTATTGGTCTAGGTTGATGGATTCTCCAGGGATCCCTGCACGGCTGTCGGCACTCAGCATGAAATAGCCCAGTCCCATTTATCGAGGATCGCGGATTCTATGGCAAAACTGATTCTGTTCAAGGAAGAAGCCCGCAAGGCGTTGGAGCAGGGCATCAATCAATTGGCGAATGCAGTCAAAGTCACCGTTGGCCCTAAGGGGCGCAATGTGGTGTTGGAGAAAAAGTTTGGTGCCCCTCAAATCATCAACGACGGTGTCACAATCGCCAAAGAAATTGAGTTAGCGGATCCCTTGGAAAACACGGGTGCTCAGCTGATGCGGGAAGTGGCCTCCAAAACCAATGATGTTGCTGGAGATGGTACCACTACTGCCACCATCCTGGCTCAGGCCATGGTACGTGAAGGGCTGAAAAACATTTCTGCCGGGGTCAACCCGATCAGCTTGCGACGAGGTATTGAGAAAACCACTGCCTACTTGGTGGAGCAAATTGCCGCTCACGCCAAGCCTGTGGAAGGCCGCAAAACTATCGCGGAAGTGGCAACCATTTCTGCTGGCAATGACAGTGAAGTGGGCGAGATGATCGCCAAAGCGATGGACGCGGTGGGCCGAGATGGGGTGATCACCGTTGAAGAATCCAAATCTTTGGAGACCGAACTGGATTTGGTGGAAGGGATGCAGTTTGACCGGGGCTATATTTCCCCCTACTTCGTAACTGATCCAGAGCGGATGGTAACGGAATATGAAAATGCCTACCTGCTGATCACCAACAACAAGATCTCCGGCCTACAAGACTTGGTGCCCATCTTGGAGCGCGTGGCTCGTGAAGGTCGCCCTCTGTTGGTACTGGCGGAGGATGTGGAAGGAGAAGCCTTGGCTACTTTGGTGGTAAACCGCTTGCGGGGTGTGCTGAATGTTGTGGCCGTGAAAGCTCCCGCCTTTGGGGATCGACGCAAAGCAATGTTGGAAGATATTGCCATCCTCACGGGTGGTCAGATGATCTCTGAAGATATCGGCATCAAACTAGACAGTGTCACCCCTGACATGATGGGTGTGGCTCGCAAGATCACCGTGACCAAAGACAAGATCACTATTGTTACAGACGGGGCCACCAAAGCCCTAGTGGAGAAGCGAGTCGGGCAAATTCGTAAGCAACTGGAAGCTACCGATTCTGAGTACGACCGCGAAAAACTGCAAGAGCGCATCGCCAAGTTATCTGGGGGTGTAGCGGTGATCAAGGTGGGGGCTGCAACTGAAACCGAGCTTAAGGATCGCAAGCTGCGTATTGAAGATGCCTTGAATGCTACTAAAGCTGCTGTGGAAGAAGGGATCGTCCCTGGGGGAGGAGCAACTCTATTGCATCTTTCCAAAGGGATCCCGGCCTTTAAGGTGAAGCTGAAACCGGAAGAGCAGATTGGCGCAGATATTGTTTCCCAGGCTTTGCAGGCGCCAGTGTTTCAAATTGCCCACAACTCCGGCCTTGAGGGATCCGTGGTGGTGGAGAAGGTGTTGGAGAAAGAGATGCCTTTTGGTTTCGATGCTCTGACGGAAAACTACGTGGATCTGATCGCCCAAGGGATTGTAGATCCGGCGAAAGTGACTCGTTCCGCCCTACAAAATGCTGCTTCCATTGCCGGAATGTACCTGACAACGGAAGCAATCGTGGTGGAAAAGCCTGAGCCCAAGTCTGCTGCCCCAGCGGGTGGCCCAGGGGGTATGGGCGGTATGGGTGGCATGGGGATGATGTAACCCATTCCTATCATCTAGTTTCTTGGCCCCTACCCAGGGGCTTTTTTTGGCTTTTTTTTCATGATCAAGGGGACAGGGAAACCCTCACCTGACCTCGCCGCTCTTCAAAATCGCTGATCAACAAAGCTAGATCGATCTGCCACTCCCCTGGCAAAGCCAGTTGTACCTCTTGCAGGACCCATTGCCCCGACTCATCCGGCAAAATAGAACGACGAAACGGTGGGATCCCTCGTTCCGGTAGAGAAAACGCCAGGGTCAATTCTTGGGCAGGGATCCCTTCCACCTCCACCAGCACTTGATTGGAGCCGGGGCGACAGGGAGAAAGGCGCAAGTGAATGGGGGGATCGTCCGACTGCTCTTGGCAAACTGAACTGGCCAGGGATCCCTCTCCATGAGCCAAACCATGACTGGGGGGAGCTTGAGCAACCAAAAAACTGCTCAGTGCTAACACTGCTAGCAAGCCTACCCACTCCAAACGGACAATGCTCCGCAAGGCTTTTCTGACCGCCAAGCTACCTTCTCGCAAAGCTGGTACCAAGCGAAATTTGTTGTGGGCCCCCAGCGCCATGATCATCAGTACCAGGATTAACTTGGCCCAGAGATACTGCCCATAGGAATCCGCCATCGTCCAGCCGCGATGGATCCCACCCATACCCACTCCCGCCAAGATCAACCCTGGCACCGCCCAAGTGGCCACATCAGAAAACCGCTGCACCACAGCGACGGACTCAGAGGTAGGATCCCGCTTCAGAAGCTGATCTAGCCCCCACAAGCCCCCCAGCCAAAAGGCGGATCCCGCTAGGTGTAGCCCCAGCAAAGCCATCGTCCACAGGGGGTATTCGCTAGTCAAGGCATGGCCAATCGGCAAAAAGGAGCCAATCACCAAAAGGGATCCTACTAACCCGCTCACCCAAGCCCCACCCCCTTCACAGGCCCAAATCAGGAGCCCAAGGCCTAGCAGCCGCAATTGAATGCCCCAGCCGTAGGGGGATCCCAGCACCGCTACAAAATTCCCTCCTGTGAAGTGAGGATACAACTGGGCCAGATGCAAACAAAAGGCCACCACCGTTAAACTCAACGTGATCCAAGCTGCCGCAAAGGCCCAGGATGCAGCTTCAGCACTCAACCGTCCTCGCAAAAGCCGCCACCCCCCCAGCACTCCCACGCCAAACAAGCTGCCCACATAGATTCCCCAGCGCACTATCAGCAAGGGCCACCGCAGGGGATCCGCCGAGCCGTGGGTGGCCAACAACACTTGCAGAGCCTCCGGATTGGCTTCCCCCACTTGAAACACGAACGAACCACTGACCGGATGAGAATCGGCAGAAATGGCCCGCCAACTGACGATGTAACTGCCCGCCGGGATCCGGATCCCTATAGGGGCTTGAGGGGCATCGGCTGAACCGGCTAACTCCCCCAACTCCACCGCTTGCCCTGTACTGCTCAACACCTGTAGCTGAGTGATCTGGACCGGCTCATTAAACCGCAACTCAATTTGAGCAGGCGGTTCCGCTAATACCGCCCCATCTGCTGGGAAGGTAGCCAACAAGCTGGCATGAGCCCACCCTGGTTGGATCCCGGCTAGCCAAAGAAGGAAGCAGAGGATCCCGCTCAAGATCCCTTGAGGCAGCAAACGGGTCAATACTGATTCACGCATCACTTTCTCCCGCAAAAGCTGCTGCAACAGTTCCTTCCCAAAGCGTAATCCACCCAGAAAATAGGTGTAGGCACTGAAGTTGGCCCGCTCTTCTTCTTTCACTTTCACCTGTGGCGATTGGGTTGGGCGCAAAAAAAGGACAATTTGCAATCTTTTGCATTGGTACTGTCGCCACAAACGAACCTAGTCATCCAGATGGAAAACTGACCCCTTCTCCCACCTCATCAAGCCAAACCCGGCCAGACTGTACACATCTGATGTACACCTCTGAATTGAGGATGAATTGAGGAGGCTGCGGCGATGGACTACTACAGAATGTTCTATCCAGTTGGGGGTGCGGGGCTGTTTTTGGTAGTTTTCGGAGGGATCCTATTTGGGATCTTTCGGGCCTTGAATTTACAAATTGGGGAATTGGCAGATTGGGCAATCGGCATTGCTAGTTTTTGGTGGTTGGTGGTGATCCTCACTATTCCCTGGAATATCTACTTTCAGGCCAAGGCCGTCCATCACGAGGCAGAGGTTTCCCGGCAGCGAGGGATCCCGGTCGAGACTGAAGCTTTCAACTACACTGGTAAGCTTACCTACTGGTTTCTGCGGATCGCCATTGCCCTGCATTTGGTTTCGGCAATGGTATTTTACGGGTTGGCCTTTTGGCAAGTTACCCCGATTGGTTATGCCAGTTCTGTGGCAGCGTTGTTGCTCACGGCGTTGCGTCCTGCTTTACGGGGATATGAGTATCTGGTGGCCCGTTTGACCCAATTGCAACGACAAATTTTGGTGCCTCGGGAAGATGCCATTGAGTTGGCTTTTCAGGTGAGAACCCTGACTCAGCAAGTGGGAGCTATACAAAGCCAATTGGATCCCCATCATCCCAATTCTTGGGCCCAGCGAGAAGAAGAAACCCGGCGCTACCTACGACAGGAACTGGCCACAACCAAAGCTCAAGTGGAGCAATTGCGAGCCAGCAACGATTTAGAACATGAGCAACTGCGGCGAGAGACCCAACAATCAGTGGCCCAACTGAGCATCGATAGCCAATTTCTCAGCCATGTACGGGAGATCTTGCGCTTTGTGAAAGAGGCCTGAGCACCCTCACCGGGATCCGTTGCCCGCTTCCCCCACTTGGGCGGAATATTGTGAGGGAACCAGCTTGGTGCCCACCCCAGCATCGGTCAAAATCTCCAGTAACAGGGAATGCGGGGATCCCCCATCTAGAATGTGTGCGGCCCGTACTCCTTGCGCCAAGGCCCGAATGCAACACTGCACCTTCGGAATCATGCCTCCCTTGACGACACCCGTTTGGATCAGCTGGCGGGCACTTTCGATGTCCACCAAGGTGACCAAGGAACTGCGATCCTGAGGATCTTTAAGAATGCCAGGGGTATCGGTAAGCAAAATCAGCTTTTCTGCCCCCAGAGAAGCCGCCAGTTCCCCCGCCACTGTATCAGCATTGATGTTGTAGGCTTGGCCTGTTTCATCCGCAGCCACACTGGAGATCACCGGAATTTGTCCGCCCTCCAACAGGGTTTGAATCAAATTGGGATTGATGCTGCTCACTTCCCCCACAAAGCCTATTTCCGCCCGACCCTGGGAGCGTGCTTTGATCAAGTTGCCATCCCGTCCACACAACCCCACGGCGGATCCACCCGCCAAACTGATCAACTGCACGATCTGTTTGTTGACTTTACCCACCAACACCATTTCCACCACTTCCATCGTGGCGGCATCTGTCACCCGCAGGCCATCCACAAACTTGAAGGGAATATCCAGCTTTTGCAGCCAACTGTTGATCTCCGGTCCTCCTCCATGCACCAACACCGGGCGAATGCCGACACAGGAGAGAAAGACGATATCCCGTAACACCTCAGCCCGTCGCTCTTGATGCACCATGGCTGCACCGCCATATTTGATCACCACGACCCGACCCTGATATTGCTGGATGTAGGGCAGCGCTTCACTGAGGATTTGTGCCCGACTAAGGGGATCACATTGCATGACCTGGGATCCGGCTGGTTCGGAAAGGGAAGAGTTGGTCAGCACTGCCGTAAGTCCCTACAAGTAAGAAAACTTGACCTAGACTATCGCATTCTTTGAGATAAGGGTTCAAACGGCCGGTTACCTCTGCACCCATTCCTACCCACCTGAGGGATCCACCCGCTAAAGGGCACAGGAATAGGACTCTGACTGCAAGTGCACTGCAACACACTGAGCCAATCTTTAGATTTGTCTCTGCCAACCTGCGGTATCGAGGCCTGTTTTGAAGAACAACCGTCTAAGCAGTCAATCCCTCTAGCCAGGTGGTGAGGTCAGCCAGAGTTTCAAACTCCAGCAAGGCTTCCCCCAACCCTTCCAAGCGCTCTACTGGCAGCGACCGAATCTGAGCTTCCAATTCCACATCCACCCAGTAGATAGGTGTAGGTGGCCAAGTTGGCTCGCTCTTGAAGCCACCGGGAGGTAAGTCAATTCCAAAAATTGGTAAAGATCCCGAGCTTATGATAGGGGCATCTTGGCCAACTGATTCGGAGGAAGGCTCCCATGACTGTACTGCGATCCCGCTGGCAGAGATTCTGGCTGGAATGGACTTTGGCCACGCTCTTGGGACAGGGGGCTGGCTTGGTACTCTTCGGCCTGATGGTGTTGCTGTTGGCACAGTTTTTCCGGCCCCCACTTTGGATCTTGGGGTTACTGCTAGGCTTCTCGCGCGGTTTGGGGGTGGGGATCGGCCAGGGGTTGGCATTGGGATCCCCAATTTTGGCTACAACGGAGCGTGCCGTGGCTTGGGTTGGGGCTACAGCTCTGGGGTGGGCAGCAGCCGCTGGAGCAAGCCTGTGGTTGGTGCAGCAAACGGGAAATGCTTGGTTAGGAGCAGTGGTGGCTGGGGCCATTCTTGGTTTAGCGCAATGGTTGGTGCTCCGACAGTTTGCTTCACAGGTAATGGTATGGCTATGGATGGCCACTTGGGTGACAGCCTTCGGGTTGGGTCAGCTGGCCGAGCAGGTACTGGGGAACTTGCCAGAAAACGTTTGGGTTGTGGTGGCATTGTTGTTGGTACGGGGCATTTTGAATGGGGCAGTGACGGGCAATAATTTGGCTTGGATGCTGCAGAATGTGCCAGAGGAAGCCGATCCGCCAGAACCAACTCCTGGCGCTTAGACCACAACAGGGGTGAGAAGGGTTGGGCACAAGCACAGTCCCCCTCCCAGGTAAGATGGTTACGCACCGCTGACATGTTGAGGTTGGCTTGCTACAGGCATGACAACACAGGCTTGCGTCTAGGGAATAGGACTATGGGGCAACGGCGACTCTTACGCGGGATCCTGATCGGGCTGGGGCTTTTGGCGGCCATGACCGTCTGGGTTGTGACGTGGCTGCTGACCCAAAGTCCAGTGGCTTTGCTGCTGGCTCACCCCGATTTGCCGCCGATTGTCGGTTTGGCTCCCCGCTCTACGGAGGCAATGCTGGTGCTGGCTGCCCCGCTTGAGGATCTCCAAGCTTTTTTGCAAGCCGCTACCCCTGCTGCAAAACGACGGGCCACGCGTCAGCGTTGGCGGGAATTTTTCTCGCCCCAAGGCCCCGCTTGGCTGGGATCCATACTGGCCGGGGGATCCCTTGATTTCGATCGGGAAGTCCGTCCTTGGTTGGGGGAGAGTACACTCTTGGCCAGTTTGCCGCAACTGGGCACCTTGGTTGCTCTGGAAACCGAGGATCCGGCGGCCTCGCAATTCGAGCTGAATCTGTTGTGGGAACGGCAGAGTTTGGCCGGGATCCCGGTGCGGGTACAAACTTACAAAGGCATTCAGGTGGTGTCTAGCCCGTTGCCGCAGTTGGGGGGGTTTTCCGCAGCTATTTTTGGCGAACGGTATGTATTGCTGGCGGAGCAGGCCGCTGCCATCCGGGAGGCGATCGATGCTTGGCAGTTGCCGCAGTTAGCTTTAGTCACTCAGCCACAGTTTCAACAGGTGATCGAGCCTTTGCAGGAGGCGCATGTGGGTTGGGCCTTTTGGCGAAATAGCGGAGCTCTGCAAGGCACGGAGGGCTATACCCTGACATTAGAGGCGGTCGGGTTGGGCCTGGGGCTCAATTTTCAGGGTCTGGTGGCCCAAAGTGCTGCCCTTTGGCATGCCCCGGCAGGGTTCTCGTTGCTTAGCACGGAAGCCTTTCGCCCCCAGATCTTCAAACACTTGCCGGATGAAACCTCGGCCTTGATTTCGGGGCAAAACCTGGCGGAGGTGTGGAGCAGTTTGGGTCAGATTCAGCCCATTTCCGTCGGCCCGATTGGGCTACAGGTGGATCCCGGTCAGTGGCTGAACACGCTTGCCTCGCAGGTGGATCTGGATTGGCAGCCCCTGTTGCCGAAAACGGGAGAATTTGCCTTGGCCCGCCTGGGATCCCTAATTGGTTCTGGAGAACCGGATCCCTCCTGGTTGTTGGTGAGTGAAGTCCCAGAACCATTGGGCGCTCCCTTAGAAGATGCCGTACAGGTGCAAGGCTGGCGGGTGGTTTCTATTCCCATGGCACAAGGCACTGCAACTGCCTGGGCCAAACCGGTAGAGCAGGATGTGGCTGAACCTGATTCTCCTGCAGCCCCCCAGTCGACCCAATCCATCCATCGCTCGGAGGCTCCTATCCTGGCAGCCTCGGCCACAGAAGTGAGTGCTTTTTCTGCCAGCCAGCCCTATTTCGCAGAGGCTATCCCAGACAAAGGGATCCCAGAACCGCCCCCGTTGATGCCTCAGGTCTATCATGTCGACCGGAATGGGTACTGCTATCTGGCTTCTTCTTTGTCCGTTTTGGAAGCTGCCCTGCAAGATCCCCCTCTCAGTGCTGAGTGGAGCTGGCGCAAGCTGGTGTCTCCTCTGCCCCACCGCACTCTTGGTTATGGCTACGCCTCTCTGGGATCCCTGTTGGGTTTTGAAGAGTTGCCCCTCTGGAAGACACCAGAGGGATCCGAGCTGGCTGCCACACGAGTTGTTTTTGCCACTACCGCGCTCACCGCTTCTGCCGCTCCCTATCCTGACCAAGGCCGCTGGATCACCCAAGTGGGCAAACTGTTTTGGCAATGGTATTGAGCTAGGTTGGCAGCGAGGCTACTGATACCCTGCCGCCTGGAGGGAAAACAAATGGGCATAGCGCCCTCGCAAGGCCAAAAGCTCGGCATGGGATCCCTGCTCGACAATGCGTCCCGCCTCCATCACTGCGATCTGATCTGCCATGCGCACGGTGGAGAACCGATGGGAAATCAATATGGCAATTTGGTTTTGGGTTAGGGCATGCAGGCGCTCAAAAATTTCATATTCTGCTTCGGCATCCATAGCGGCAGTAGGCTCATCCAGCACCAAAATATCTGCTTGAGAACGCATAAAGGCTCTGGATAAAGCAATCTTCTGCCACTGCCCGCCCGAGAGTTCTTCTCCCTCCCGAAACCACTTGCCCAATTGAGCATCAAACCCCTGCGGCAGTTCTTCAATAAAGGAGCGCGCCATACCTTTTTCGGCAGCTAAAAACCAG
Organism: Synechococcus sp. Nb3U1; assembly: GCF_021533835.1. Lineage (NCBI taxonomy): Bacteria > Bacillati > Cyanobacteriota > Cyanophyceae > Synechococcales > Synechococcaceae > Synechococcus > Synechococcus sp. Nb3U1. The sequence goes on from NZ_JAKFYQ010000001.1 coordinate 259,999, forward strand.
CGGGGGCGTTCCTGTAAATGCTGCACATCCCCCAAGCCAATGTTTTCTCCAGCGGTAAACTGGTAGCGCACAAAGTTTTGAAAAATCACCCCAATGCGGCGATGCAAGACTTCTAAATCCCACTTTTGTAGATCCAATCCATCCAGAGTAATGCGCCCTGAATCAGGGGGATACATGCGTACTAACAAATTGATTAAGGTGGTTTTCCCAGAGCCATTTTTGCCCACTAGGGCCAACTTTTCTCCAGGGCGAATGTGTAACCAAATGTTTTGCAGTGCTGGTTTAGAACTGCCAGGATAGCGAAAGCTCACCCCCTCAAAACGAATGCCATCTCCCGGAATCGGGCCATGAGCGGCTCCTTCCGGGCGGGGCGGGATCCGCAACTCCAAAAACTCATACAAATTGGAGAGATACAGAGCATCTTCATACAAACTGCCCAGGGATCCCAGGAGGGTAGACAGCGTGGTCTGGCCCTGGCGAAAGACCGTCAGATAAAGGGTCATATCCCCCAGCGTGATCCTGCCTGCCACCGTTTCCAAGGCAATCCAGGCATAGGCTCCGTAAAAGGTGAGAGTGCCCAGAGATCCCAGACCAAAGCTCCAGGAACCACGCCGCAAGGTGAGATCCCGCCCCTCTTGATACAGCCGCTGAAAGATCTCCCGGTAACGATCCAAAAACAGCGGCCCCAACTGATAAAGCTTCACCTCACGGGCAAAATCTTCACGGGCGATCAGGGTTTCTAGATACACTTGCTGTCGGGTTTCCGGGGCACGGCGGCGAAAAATGCGAAAGGCTTCCCCGGCAAACCGGGTCTCAGCAATAAAACTGGGTAAGGCCGCCAAAAAGAGGATCCCGACCGCCCAGGGGGAAAAGGCCAGCAACAATCCCCCCAAAGTTAACAATGACAACAGGTGCTTCACCAAAGCAAAGCTTCCCGTCACCAAGCTGATCGGGCGGCTAGAAGCCTCCTGCCGAGCCCGCGTCATCTGGTCATAGATTTCAGAATTCTCAAATTGGGCCAATTCCAGCGTGAGGGCCTTCTCCAAAATCAGCACATTCACCTGTTGCCCCAAGAGCACCCGCAGCAAAGATTGACAGGTTTGGATCCCCTGTTGAGTGGCCGATTGTGCCACGAGGATCCCGGCTTCCATAGCCACGTAGCGCAGAGCCCACTGTTGATCCACCATCTCCCCTGTCTGAGCTGCCCGTACCACCCCATCCACGATCAGCTTGCCGGTATAGGCGATGGCCGCTGGTAATAAACCTGAGATCACTGTCAACCCCACCAGGATCAAAGTCAGCCAACGGTGAGTTGTCCACACCAATCCAATCGCCCGCCAACCATAACGCAGCAGTGACAGAGGAGATTGCCACGAACCCCTATCCCGGGGGGAAGGTTGATAGCGAGTGCGCAAGCCAGGCTCTGACATGGGCTACCCAGGGATCCCTTAGCTCCAATTCGTCGATCCGATTCCCAGTAGGAGGTCAATCTTTTGCAGCTAAATCCTGTGGATCTTGGGGAGCTCGCACCAACCAGCGCCGCAAGGGATGCCGTACCGGGAACGAGAGGATCCACCGGGATTGCTGCTCCAACATCACCCGTTCCACCGGGTAAAGACCGAACAGTTCATAGCGACTCTGGGCGATCAGGATCCCTGTCGTAAAGCTGACGCAGAGCAGCAGACCCAGAGTCGGCCACCCCGGTCGGTAAAACAGGGCATACCGTAAGCCCGTCCAGGTGAAATAGTTCAACAAGCGGCCTAGATCCACTCGCAAAGCCCACAGACTAGGGATCCCGATCAACAGCCACAACAGCCCCAGAAAGATGAAACTACCGCCGTGATAGAGCCGCAACAGGCGCCTGGCTGCCGGAGAAAGTACAGGAACGCTAGAAGAAGCTTTCCTGTCATCAACAGAACCAGAACCATGGGGGGCGGGCATGAGGATCCTAGTAACCAAATCCCACTCTGACGGGGTCTTCGCCATAATAGCTTTTGCAGGGATCCCTGAACTCAACAGCCCGCCACACGATGACAAAGGCTTTTTCTTCACTCCCAAGGGTGGATGCCCTAATTCTGGCGGGGGGCAACAGCCGCCGTATGGGATCCGATAAAGCCCTGTTGTCTTGGCACGGGATCCCCTTGCTACGGCGAGTGGCGCAGGTAGCAGCAGCCTGTACAGAGAGAGTTTATATTCTCACCCCCTGGCCGGAGCGTTACGAGAGTTTGCGGGATCCCGGCTGGCACCTCTGGCGGGAAAGTGCCCCCAATCGCGGCCCGTTGCTAGCTTTTCAAGAAGGGGTAGCTCGCTTGCGGGCGTTGGCTGTGCCAGCGGAGTGGGTTTTGCTGTTAGCCTGCGATATGCCCCGTTTGGATGAACAAGTTTTGCGGAACTGGAGAGAAGAGCTGGACTCCCTGCCTGGCGAAATGGTGGCGGCTCTACCCAAAACGGAGCGCGGATGGGAACCTCTCTGTGGCTTTTATCGCTTGTCCCTCATGCACCAGCTAGAGGCTTTTCTACAAGCCGGAGGGGGATCTTTTCAAGGGTGGTTGCCCCGGATTCCAACGGTAGTGCTGCCGCTTTTGCAGGAGCAGATGCTGACCAACTGCAATACCCCTGCGGATCTTGAGGGTGAGAATGCCTGAATTCGCATCGGGTGCAAGGGATCCCTCATGTCACAATGAGTAAAGATTTGCCCTGGCGCTGACAAGGTTAGTTTCATTTCTAGGCACTGTCCTCAACCCTATGAAGGAGCTGTACTACCGCGAGATCCCCTGCTCTGATCGTGCCGAAGTGGTGCGATGGCTACAAACTATTTCTCTGCCACAAGCGGGGAAGCAGATCCCGACATCCACTGGCTTGCGCATTCAGGGATCCGAGGCAGAACTGGCCCTCTTCACTTGGTCAGGATTGAATACGACCTATCTCAAGGTGTTTCAGTGGTCGGAGCGGCCTTTCCCCCGCCAAAGCCAGTGGCTCAAAGATTTGGAAAGCGCGATCCAAAACCAGTTCCCCCATCGCTATCCGCAGCTTCCTGCGATTGACCTGAGCCAGGGCTTGCCAGAGTCCCAGGGATCCATCTTTCAGCAGCTAGAGCCTTACTATCCGCAGACCGTCAAGTATTTTCAGCGGATCCCGAATGGCGAGTTCGACCTGCAACGGGTGTACTGGTGGGAAAAGCGCTGGCGTGAAGAGGTGCAATCCCCCCAAAAGCATTCCCAGCCGGTGTTGTTCAAACAGCCTTCACCTGATCCTGCCGAGAGCGATTGGGATCTGGTGATCGTGGGAGGAGCACTTGGGGCCATTTATGCGGCTGCCATGGCTCGTTTGGGCTACCAGGTGGCCTTGGTGGAGCGCCTGCCCTTTGGCCGTATGAACCGCGAGTGGAATATCTCCCGGCGCGAACTGAAGACCCTAGTGGAGATGGGCCTACTTAGCACTGAGCAAGTGGAGAGCCTCATCCTGCGGGAATATACGGATGGATTCAACAAATTCTTCGACGGCAACAGCCCCATCCAGGCTCCCGTGTTGCACACCCCCACGGTGTTGAATCTGGCCATTGATGCGGAAAAGCTGTTGTCCCTCTGTGGTGAGATCCTCAAATCTTGTGGGGGATCCATCTACGACCGCAGCGAATTTCAACGGGCCTACATCGATGAAACGGGGGTAACCCTGATTCTCAAAGATTTGCGAGAGGAGCGGGAGTTCCAGTTGAGATCCCGCCTTTTGGTGGATGCCATGGGCACTGCCTCACCGATCGCCCAACAGGTTCACCAGCAGCGAGCCTTCGATAGCGTATGCCCAACCGTGGGGGCAACCATTCAAGCGGGTTTCGAGCCGGGGGTTTGGGATCCCCAATTTGGGGATATTCTCGCCAGCCATGGGGATATCAGCCGCGGTCGGCAACTGATCTGGGAACTCTTCCCTGGCCCTGGTAATGACCTCACCTTCTACCTATTCCACTACCATCAGGTGCATCCCGAGAATCCCGGATCCCTGCTGGAGATGTACGAGGACTTTTTCACCATCCTGCCGGAGTACCGCCGCTGCGACCTGGAGCAATTGCAGTGGAAAAAAGCCACCTTCGGCTACATCCCAGGGCGCTTTGGCCATCGTTCCGCTCCCAAGCCGGATCCCGACAGCTCGTTCGATCTTGCTACGCAAGGTGCAGAGTACCATCGGGTGTTGCTGATTGGGGATGCCGCCGCCATGCAATCGCCGCTGAGCTTCACCGGCTTTGGTTCTCTGGTTCGCAATGCACCCCGACTGTGCGACCTCTTGGATACTGCTCTCCGTCACGATCTGCTCACGGCTGCTGACCTAGCCCAGATCCGAGCCTATCAGGGCAATTCCGCCGTCACTTGGCTGTTCTCGCGAGGGATGATGGTGCCTACGGGTAAGGTTCTGCCGCCAGCCCAGATCAATGCCACCCTGAATAGCTTCTTTGGCATTCTCGCCACCGAGAGCCCAGAGGTGGTGGATGATTTCATCAAGGATCGGGCCGGGTGGATCCCGTTCAACCGCATGGCGATCAAAGCAGCTCTTCAAAACCCAAGGCTGCTGCTGTGGATCTGGAACGCCGTAGGGGCCAAGGGTTTTGCTGAATGGTTACCCACCTATTTCAGTTATACCGGGCTGGCGTTGCTCTCTTTTTTGCTGCGAGGGTGGCTGCCGGGACTATTGCGGCGTCTACAACCTTGGCTAGAGGCCCGTTACCCGCGTTTGTGGCTGCGTTGTCTGCACTGGAGCTATACCCTCACCTACGGCATGGGGCAACCGCGTATCGAGTTTCAACTACCCACCGCAGGCCCCCTAACCCAGGAAAAGACCCAAGGCCCAAAACCGACTTGGATACAAGCAGAGGAAAGGGTCTAGGCTGGTGAGGACTGGCTGAGAAGCTTGAGTTCCTAACCCAGATTTGACGTTCGGGTGTTTTCAAACCTTCTTGCAATACCGATACAGCCTTTCCCAGCGTTATCTGATACAACGGAGTTAGGGAGGGTCACTATCGCTCGCTGCTTCCGCAAATGGATTTGGCCAGCAGCTCTACCTTGGATCCTCCGTCAGGCATGGGATCCCTTGAGGATGGCCACAATTTGGATCAGGGCTGCTTGAAATGCACCCCGTTCCGGCTGCCCTTGCTTAAGGCCATATTCTAGGTGCAAAAGCTGCTGCATCGCTTTCAATAAAGTCGCCGTTTTCAGGGATCCCACCTCTTTTTGCAGAAAGTAAACCCGGTTGGGATTGCCAATCTCAGCTTTTTGGGCAATGGCCTTGGGATCCCGTTCCCCTTGATCTAGCAACAGCCGTACCCACAGCCAAGTGCGAAATTGGCCTACCAACACCGCCAAAACTTTCAGGGCAGGCTCATTTTGATCCAACAGATGGGTCAAGATTACCAGGGCTTGATCCAGATCCCCTTTGCGCAGGGATGCCGCCAATTGAAAGCTGTTGTAGGCACTTGCAGGAACCAAGGCTTCAATTTGCTCCGGTGTAATCGCATCGGTCTGACCAGCAGTGAAGAGAGCCAACTTTTCCAGCTCCATCACCAATCGGCGCGACTCATTCCCCACTGCCTCAGCCAGTTTCTGGGCCGCCACTGGACTGAGCTTGAGCTGTCGCTGAGCGGCTTCAGCGTGCACCTGCTTCAGAATCCCCTCTTCATCCCAGGCCGCCAGTTGCTGAAACTCTCGTACAATTGCCGTTTTTTTCAAGATCTTGGTGGATTTTAGACGTCCATCTGGCTTGCTGGTGGTGGTCAAAAGCAAATGAGTTGTTGGGGGCAATTGCGCCAAGATCCGCTCCACTTCCTCCCACAGATCTTCCGGGCAATGTTGGGTCAAGTGGGTGTCTTCTAGCCAAACTAAGCGGGCAGCCGCTCCCAACGGCGGGGTCATGGCCTGGTTGAGTCCGGCAATCGTGGATTCAGGAGGTAGGCGATCGTAATTAAAAGCCGCCCAATCGGGATCCAACACCTGCTCCCGCAACTGTTGCACCGCCTGTAAGAGGCGATAGTGATCTTCTCCCCAGTAAAAATAAACGGGCACCTTCTGCTCAGCCGTGTAAACCGGAATATTTTTTATTCAACAGCCAGATGCAGCCACGGCACGGGATCCACAGAACGATTGTGAACGAATAACCCCCAGTGCAGGTGTGGGCCGGTCGCCGTTCCTGAAGCGCCGATCCCCCCGACCGGCTGCCCCGCCTCCACCCAGTCCCCTTCTTGTACATCAATGCGGCTCAGGTGCAGCAACAAACTGGTCACCCCTTGGCCGTGATCGATACCAACCGTATTGCCGTGGATGCGAAAGCCTTCTGACTCATACCCCACCAACCCCACCCGACCGGCTGCCGGAGCCACCACCACTGCTCCCACAGGGCCGGCATAGTCAATGCCGCGGTGGTAATAGTCTTGGGCAAGCTCACCATTATAGTAGCGGCGTACCCCAAACACGGTGGTCACCGGGCCTTGGGCCGGAGGCTGAAAATACCCTTGCCAATACTTTTCCGGGCTGATGTGCTGGCGAAAAGCTTCCACTTTGGCCCATTCCACTTCTGTGGCCCAAACGCTGGCACCCGGCGGCAGGCGAATGCTTTGGATGGGGAAGTCCCGTGGCTGCAGTGACAAGGGTAAAACAGGCACCTCTGCAAAACCGTGAATTTGAACCTGACGGGATCCGGGGGCATCCAAAGGGGTGGTGGGAATCAACGCCCGCCAACGGTTAGCAGCCACAGGGAAGGCGGGGTATTGGGCTTGGGTGCCGTCGGGATGGGTGAGGTTGACCAAGGGTTGATCCAAAAGCAGAGTTTCCGGTGGGGCCGTGATTTGCACAGAAACGGTGTATCCCAAGGCGGGATCCATAGGGCTAACCTGCACCTGGGGGTTGCTGGCCGCAGCCGAGAGCGCTCCTGTACAGATAACCCAGCTCAAGCCGGAAAGCCATCCCAAGTTAAACAGAAAATGCTTCACCATCGCCCCCCAGCCAATCCGTATTCTTCCTATGCTCCATTTTGCGCAGGTCAGTGTCGCTTGTCTAAGTGATTTGGCCGGGATCCCTCCACAGAATCGAGGATGAAGCTTGGCAGTTCTCTAAACTCTTGCTTCTATTTACCCAGAATGGATAAAGAAAGGGCCGTTCTTCTTGGGAAAAAGACGCTAGCTTCGCACAAGCTTCATAGAGATAGAATCGCTCCAGGCAAAGAAATTCTGTATTCTCACCGAAGAGGAGAGCTCCACCTTCTTTTATGATTTAAGGCATGGGCATGATTCAATTCTCTCTTCACCAAATAAAAAACTTGAAAACTATGGATACCAGCGAACTGGAATTTAAGGTGCAGGTCTTGGCCCGTTGCATGGGATCCGCCCTGGGGTTGGGCCGCCCGACTCGTATCGAGATTCACTACTGTACTCCCCAGAGTTCAGAAGACCGACGGTCTGCCGCTGACGATAGGTCTACTTCGCCAAGCTCCCCTCTTGCGCCTGAATGGGCAGTGGGATCCCAGGGTGTTGTCTGTGCTGCCTAAAGAACGCTTGAAACTTGGTCGCGCCAGCGTTGCTTAGCAGCATTGTGCTCCGCACGGCCTGAAAGGGTATCTTCAGAAATCTAAATCTACCATTATTCAAAAAATAATTATTAATTATCATTCAAAGTTACAGCTCTTGACGCCAGGGGCACGCTAGCGCGAATGGTAGTCACTTGCATAGGGCATATCATGCAGAGCACTTTTCTACAGCTTTTACAAAGACATCAGCATTATTTTGGGAAACTTGCGCACGAGCCGTGAATAGGGATTCCATTAGCAACGAAACAACTGTTCTCTTCTGGCTCTTCTTCCTGTTCCCAAGAGCGCTTTTGCAACACCTGCATCAAGTCAGGATCATGTGCCTCGGTTAGCCCCAGCTCGAGATACTGAGGCCAGTCTGGGGGTTGAGGGTGGGTGCTGTCTCCGGCATCGCCGCAGGTGTAAAGTTGCCCCACAGGGGCTGGATAGCCTGCTTCGAGCCTCACTCTCCACAGAGATCCCTCCCACATCCAGATGGCTGACAGATGGCTGATCCTAACCTCTGGGGATATAGACTCGGAACGTGACTTGGGGTGTATGGGTACCTGCTGCGCAGGATGGGGAGGACTATGGAGCGAGCAATGCAACTGTGGCGGGGTTTGCTACTGCGAGATTTTGCCATCGAGGACTGGTGGCAGGGGAGCGTCTTGGGCCGCCTGTCGGGATCCCTGCAGAACTGGGGAACAACCAGTGTTTTGGTACAAACTTCTGACTGGATCGCTTTGGGGTTGGTGATGCTCTACTGGGGCTTTTCGGCACAAACCTCCACCGGGATCCTGGGGCTGATTTTGCTGACGATGGCGGCGGTATTAGGTTTAGGGTGGTTGGTGCAAACCCCAAATTGGGTGGCGGCACACCTGCCTCTGGGCTTATTCTGGGGCATTGCTACGCTGGCGACGATTTTTTCTCCCGTACCCTACGCGGCGCGGGATGGCTGGCTAAAGCTGACCCTCTACTTGGCCGGCTATTTGTTGCTGCACCGGCTGCTGCGCAAGCCGCGTTTTCGGGATTGGATGATTGGATCCCTGCTTATGGTCAGCCTAGTGATGGGGATCTATGGACTGCGGCAATACTTCTACGGGGCGGCAGAACTGGCCACTTGGGTGGATCCCGAATCAGGCTTGGCCGGTGTGACACGGGTGTACAGCTATCTGCGCAACCCGAATTTGTATGGGGGCTATCTGATCCCGCTCATCCCCCTGGGACTGGCGGCAGTGTGGATTTGGCCGGGTTGGGGGGCAAAGCTGCTGGCTGGGTTTATCACGGCAGTCAACCTGACTTGCTTAGTGCTCACCTACAGTCGCGGTGCCTGGATTGGGGGGCTGGTGATGCTGGCCATGATGGCAGTACTGCTGGTGCAATGGAACTCTATCCATCTGCCAGTGCGTTGGCGACACTGGACTCTGCCTGCTCTGTTTGCTGGAGGTGGAGCCACTCTTTTGTTGGGGATCCTGACGGTACGCCCGCTGCGGCTACGGGTGCAGAGCCTTTTTTTGGGACGGGTGGATACCAGCAACAACTTCCGCATGAACGTCTGGGCGGCGGTGCTGGACATGATCCGCGACTTTCCCATTTTGGGGATTGGCCCCGGCAATGTCGCCTTTAACCGCGTCTATCCCCTCTACCAACGGGGCAACTTCAGCGCCCTCGGCTCCTACTCCGTGCCTCTGGAACTGACCTTGGAAACAGGGTTGATCGGATCCCTGACCTTTGCCTGGTTTTTGCTGGTACTCTTCGATCACGGCTGGTACCAGTGGCGCTTGGCCCTCGGATCCCGAAATCCGCAAGGGTTGTGGGTGGCGGTGGGTTTGGCAGCTTGCACCGGCATGATGGCCCACGGGCTGGTGGATACGATTTGGTACCGTCCTCAGGTACAAATGCTGTGGTGGCTCGCGGTGGCCCTGATCACAGCCAGTTTGGGGCAGTCGCAAACTTCACCTTCTCAGCAGAAGCATAGTAGCAGCAGATAAGAATCCCAAACCCAAGCCTAGGTATTTGTCCGGTTAGCGCGGCTCAACTTTAGTCTTCTGGCCTTGACGAGAGGGAATTTAGAATGCTAAACATCTTCCATAAAAGATAAAAGTGTATCTGGTTTTACAATTTGAAGGTGTCAGCAGTGTTAGAAATTAGCGGAATTGTCCGGGGTGCAGGAGGCGAATGAAAAAGATCGAGGCCGTGATCCGGCCCTTCAAGCTGGATGAGGTCAAAATTGCCTTGGTCAATGCTGGAATTGTCGGCATGACCGTGAGTGAAGTGCGGGGCTTTGGGCGGCAAAAGGGACAAACCGAGCGTTATCGGGGATCCGAGTACACGGTAGAGTTCCTTCAAAAGCTGAAAGTGGAGATCGTGGTCGAAGATGACCTGGTGGATACCGTTGTCGAGAAGCTGATCGCAGCGGCTCGCACTGGCGAAATCGGGGACGGCAAGATTTTCATCAGCCCCATCGAGAAGACCATCCGCATCCGAACTGGCGAACTCAACCAAGATGCCCTCTAGGCAGATGGGTTGTCTCAGAAGCTTGGGTTTTTCAGCCTGAGCCTTGGGTAGGTTTGCTGTGTGTCAATGGGCTGATTTTTGCCCAGCCTTCCCTGTAATGCGTTGTGAGAAGTACCGTCACTTTAGGTGAGTCGAAAAGCATGACTATGACGATGATCCAAAAGCTCAAAAGCCAAGTGCCACAGTGGCTCTGGCGGCCAGCCAAGTGGAGCCTGACGGCCACCCTAATCGGGTCGTTGGTGTTTTTGTATAGCCAAGGAACTGCCTTTGCTCAAGAGGCTGAAGAAGTTCAGTACCACGCTGACATTGTCTGGACAATCGTGTCCGCAGCCTTGGTGTTCTTCATGCAGGCGGGTTTCGCCATGGTGGAGACGGGCTTTACCCGTTCCAAAAATGCCGCCAACATCATGATGAAAAACTTGATGGACTTCTGCATGGGCTGTTGTGCCTTCTGGTTCATTGGGTTTGGCCTCATGTTTGGCAACAGTGGGGGCTTCTTTGGCACCAGTTGGTTTGCCTTTGGCTGGCAGACTGCCTACGATGCCGGGGGCTGGCCCTTCACCTTCTTCGTGTTCCAAATGGTGTTTGCGGCCACCGCTGCCACCATCGTTTCCGGGGCCATGGCGGAACGCACCAAGTTCTCTGCCTATCTCATTTATTCGGTGATTATCTCCGGCCTCATTTACCCGATCTCCGGTGGTTGGGGCTGGAATGGCCTGTTTGCCGACTACAACGGTGAAACCGCAGGCTGGTTAGAGAACCTCGGCTACATCGACTATGCTGGCTCCGGTGTGGTGCACTTGGTGGGGGGTGCTGCTGCTTTGGCTGGTGCCATTGTGCTGGGGCCGCGGATTGGAAAGTACGGCCCGAATGGCGAACCGCGGGCGATCCCTGGCCACAACCTACCCTTGGGCATGTTGGGGGTGTTCATCCTCACCCTGGGTTGGATTGGGTTTAATGCCGGCTCCACCACTGCCGCCTCTACCGATATTGGCTGGATTGCCATGAACACCCTGTTGGCCGGTTCTGCCGGGGCGATCGGGGCCATGTTCACCTCCTGGGCCCACTTCGGTAAGCCGGATATGACCTTTGCCGCCAACGGGGTGCTGGCGGGTTTGGTGGGCATCACCGCCCCCTGTGACAGCGTGCATCCTTTGGGTGCTTTGATCATCGGCTCCATCGCTGGGATCCTGGTGGTCATTTCGGTGGTGGTGTTGGATACGGTACTGAAAATTGATGATCCGGTGGGTGCAGTTTCGGTGCACGGCACCTGCGGTATCTGGGGGGTATTGGCGGCAGGGATCCCCTTCTTTGCCAATGCCAACTACGCAGAAGATGTTACCTGGGGCCAATTCGGAGTGCAGATTATTGGGGCTTTGGCCTACTTCCTCTGGCCTTTCATCACCTGCTTGATCCTGTTCTTTATCCTCAAGGCCGTGACTGGCTTGCGTACTAGCGCCGAGGAAGAGATCGCTGGTTTGGATGTGGGTGAGCATGGCAACGTCGCCTACCCCGACTTTGTCAGTGCCGCCACCGACTCCGAGCAGTCTTAAATCTGTCTTAAATCTCAAGGTTGGGTTCATCTAACCCCATCTCATCCCAATCCCATTCAAGAGGAGGGTCAGGACTGGCCCTCCTCTTTGTTGGTGTAAATGGTTACTTGACAAACAAGAAGGATCCCTCAAGATCGAGGCATAGGACTCCGACTGATTTTATTTAGGCAATGACAAACAAGACGATTTTCCCTAGAGGGATCCCTTGGAGATGGCGGGGAGGGGAGAGGCTCCCGCTGTGGGTTGGGGTTTTGCTGGGTTTGGGGGGTGTTGCCGCCCCATCTGCACTGGCCCAAACGGATCTCACGGCGCTAGAGCAGGCTTTGCCTGCCGAGGCTTGGGCTGAGCTACAAACTTTGCTGCAAACCCAGCAATACCATGCCGATATTGTCTGGACGATTGTGGCTGGGGTGCTGGTGTTTTTCATGCAGGCGGGCTTTGCCATGGTGGAGGCGGGCTTCACCCGGGCCAAAAATGCCGCCAACATCGTCTTGAAGAACCTGATGGATTTTTGTTGTGGGGCCTGTGCCTTTTGGGCTTTGGGGTTTGGGTTGATGTTTGGATCCCATGTGGCCGGCTTCTTGGGTACAGACTGGTTTTTCTTCAACTGGCAACAGGGATCCGAAGCTGGCAGCCAAAACAATGCTTGGCCCTTTACTTTTTTCTGCTTTCAGCTGGTGTTTGCTGCCACTGCCGCGACTATCGTTTCTGGAGCCATGGCCGAGCGCACCCGCTTTGTGGCCTATTTGATCTACTCCATTGTTATTTCCGCAGTAATCTACCCGATTTCCGGGGGTTGGGCCTGGAATGGATTGTTCGCTGACTACAACGGCGGCAGCGCAGGCTGGCTAGAGAACTTAGGTTATATCGACTTCGCTGGGTCAGGGGTGGTTCACTTGGTGGGGGGAGCAGCGGCTTTTGCCGGAACCTTGGCCTTGGGGCCACGCCTAGGCAAGTACAGTGCTGCTGGGGATCCGCGTGCTATTCCTGGACACAGTTTACCCCTGGGCATGTTGGGGGTGTTGATCCTGTGGATGGGCTGGATTGGGTTCAATGCCGGATCCACTACAGCAGCAATTCCCGATATTGGTTGGATTGCTTTCAATACCTACTTGGCCGGGGCAGCCGGGGCAATTGGGGCCATGTGCACTTCCTGGGCGATCTTTACCAAGCCGGATATGACCTTTGCCGCCAACGGAGCGCTAGCGGGGTTGGTGGGCATCACCGCTCCCTGCGCAACCGTCCACCCTTTGGGAGCTTTACTGGTTGGCTCCATTTCTGGGGTTTTGGTGGTGCTGTCGGTGCTGTTTATTGAGGGAACCTTGAAGGTGGATGACCCGGTGGGAGCGGTGTCGGTGCATGGGGTGTGTGGCGCTTGGGGGGTGATCGCCGCTGGGATCCCATGGTTTGCCCATGCCGAAGCTGGGGTGAGCTGGGGGGGGTTGCCGGTGCAAGTGCTGGGGGTGATCGCCCTGGGGGGATGGTCGTTTGTGAGTTGTTTGGTGTTGTTTTTAATTCTAAAGGGCACCATTGGCCTGCGGGTCTCGGCAGAAGAGGAGTTGGCCGGTTTGGATATCGGCGAGCACGGCAATATCGCTTACCCTGACTTTGCCAGTGCTTCGAGCGAGTTAGAACGATGATCCCTGTGCCGATTGTGCAAGCCCGCGCCCGTTTGGGAGAAGGCCCCGTCTGGGATCCGCTGCGTCAATGCCTGTTTTGGGTGGATATTTACAACCATCGGGTGCATCAGTTGATTCTGGAAACGGGCGCAGAACGCTGGTGGGAGGTCGGGGAGGTGGTGGGATCCTTGGCCTTGGTGGCAGGGGAGCGGCTGTTGTTGGCCCAACGGCATCACCTGGCCTGGCTGGATTTGCTCAGCGGAGCCGTAGAACCTCTCTTGGAACTGGAGACTGATCGACCGCAGAACCGCTGCAACGACGGCAAGTGCGATCCGCAGGGGCGCTTTTGGTTTGGCACGATGGGGCCGGAAGGGGCGGGTAGCCTCTACCGCTATGATGGTCACCTAGAACGAATGGAAACGGGCTTAACCATCTCCAATGGCTTGGGATGGAGTTCAGATGGGCACACCTTTTATTTGACAGATTCCCCACGCCAACAGATCTACGCCTACGACTTTGCAGCCGAAACGGGTTCCCTTTCCCACCGGCGGGTGTTCATCGACTTGAGGGGATCCAGTTTTTTCCCGGATGGCCTGACTGTAGATGCCCAGGGATATCTTTGGGTAGCCCTATGGGATGGCTGGGCGGTACAGCGTTTTGACCCGCAAGGGATCCCGGTCGAAAAACTTGAGCTGCCTGTTCAAAGGCCCACGTGTCCTACTTTTGGTGGTTCACATTTGGATCGGCTGTTCATCACTACTGCTGCGGTTGGTTTAAGCGAAAAAGAGATTCAAGAAGGCTTTCATGCCGGAGATCTGTTTGCAGTACAGACGGTGGTGCGGGGCTTACCCGCCCATCGACTGATGAATCCCGTCTGAGCTCATCGAAGCAGAAGTGAACCTAGAAGTGAACTGCGCTTGCAGCGTCGCTATCCGGATTCGGCGATTCAGATTCGGCAGAGGGTGATCTATCTCAAACAGACGAGTTCCCCCTTGGCCCGGCAGATCCGTTATGAACGAGGCTTGCTAGTGCATGAGTTTGAAGTGGTGCGGATGTAGGAGCGGGATTCACAGCAGTTAGCCCAACTACACCCTAATAAATTGAACGGAATTCAGGGATCGGCATTGGCAACTTCAGTCGATTCCGAAAGGTACCCTACTGCCCAGATCAACCGTTGCAGAGCACTCAGCAGCACCAAAATCGCCATCAAGCCGAACAAGGCCACCATGTGCTCAGGAAACAGAAAAAATAGCCCGTAGAACAAGATCGTTTCGCTCCCCTCGATCAGCCCAGCAGGCATGCTTAAGCTGGTCAGTTCATCCTCCTCCGGACGACACAGAGCGTCATCACTGGCCTTTTGTCGTTTCTCCAACAACCCCGCCAAATACATCCAGGAGCAAAGATTGATATAAAAACTGGCCAACATCAGGGCCAAAAACGCGTAGCCCAGCAGGGATCCCTGGTGAAAGGCCAAGCCAAGAGGGACAACCGCGTACACCACCACATCCAGCAGCATATCCAGGTAGCCCCCCAGATCGCTTTGTCGCCCTTGCAGTCGGGCCAACGTGCCATCCAACCCATCCATGAGGCGGTTCAACAACCACAGGCCCAATCCCCACCCGTAGGCACCTAAGGCAGCCGCCGTCCCGGATCCCAGACCAATCGTAAACCCGGCTAGAGTAATTGCTAGTGGATGCACCTGTTGTAGAGGAGTCTCCAGCAACGGAGCCAACAGCCGCTCCTTCCACTGCCTAAGCACCTTATCCAGCAATGAACACTCCTTATAGCGTTACGCTGAGCAGATCTATTTGAATATCCATTCTCGGATCCGTTTTGGAAATCATAATCCCAGATTGTGAGAATGGGATTAGAGTTGAAACATCCCAGTTAGGACTCCATCCCGCTGACGCGACCGGGGCAAAAGGTTCCATCCCCAGGTGCTGCCATGAACTTGAACGAGAGCTACAGCAAGCTGGTGACCCCCTTTCCTGTGGAGGTTATGGAGATCAAGCCCGGAGCAACAACTCGGGATAAAGCCCGTGCTCTGGCCATGCCCTACGCAGATGTGCGGGTGTATCAGCAGGCTTTGGATGATGCGGTGGGGCCGCAGGAGTGGCAGGTTGCCTATCGCCCCTGGGAAGACAAGGCGGTGATCTGTCAACTGACGATTTTGGGTGTTTCTAAAGAGGATGTGGGGGAGCTGGCGGACGAGGGAGACAATGCCTACACCAGCGCCATTGCCCGCGCCTTCAAACGAGCCTGTTCTGCCTTCGGCCTAGGACGTTACATCTACGGGTTGCCAGCCGTTTGGGCCGAGTATGATGGCGAGCGCCGTTCCTTTAAGGATCCCCGCAAGGTGATGGAGCAGATTTATCGTCAAGCTGGGATCCCGGTCGAGAAGCCCCAGGCTGGCGCAGGGCCAGAGCGGGTCAAATAGCCGTCCCACACCTGAAAGCTAGCTAATGCTCGTCTAGAAGCTCATAGAGAAACTCACCGACTAGAGAGGTTACCTTTGCAGGATTGGCAGCAGATCCAACAGGCTCTCAAGCAACACTGGGGTTACGAGGCGCTGCGCCCACCACAGGATCTGGTCATTCGCACCTTACTGGAGAAGCGAGATGCTCTGGTGGTGTTGCCGACAGGATTCGGTAAATCACTGTGTTTTCAGGTGACGGCTCTGCTGCAAACGGGGGTAACACTGGTGGTCTCGCCCTTGATTGCCCTGATGGAAGACCAAGTGCAAGAGTTGTGGCAACGGAAGCTACCGGCTGCCTGTCTGCACAGTGAGCTGGATTCGGCTTTGCGCAAACGGGTGTTGAAAGCCCTAGAAGAAAACCGACTGCGCCTACTCTATTTGGGGCCAGAGACCCTGTTTAGCCCGCCGGTTTGGCAGCGGTTGCAACAGCCACAGGTGCGCATCAACGGCCTGATTGTGGATGAAGCCCATACGCTGGTGCATTGGGGGGGATCCTTCCGGCCCGACTATCGCCGTTTGGGATGGGTACGTCCTGTCCTTGCCTCGAAAGGCGCAGCATTTCCCATTGCTGCCTTTACAGCTACTGCCGATCCGCAAACCCAAAGTCGCCTGCAGCAGGTGTTGGAGCTGCGCAACCCTGAGCGCATTGATGTCAACCCCATACGCCCGAATCTGTCGCTGAACATTTCCATGGCCTGGAGCGTGGCGGATCGTCGCCGGCAACTGGTGCAGTTTCTCCAAGAAAACTCAGGATCCGGGCTGGTGTATGTGCGGACGCGGCGGGATGGGCAAGATTTGAGGGAGTGGCTGGAAAAGCAGAACGTCCAGAGTGCGACTTACCATGGTGGGTTGGATTCTGGATCCCGTCGCCAGTTGGAGCGGGCTTGGCTAGCGGGGGAACTGCGCTTTTTGGTCTGTACCAATGCTTTTGGCATGGGCATTAACAAACCGGATGTGCGTTGGGTGCTGCATTTTCAGCCTCCTCCCGATTTGACCGATTATGTGCAGGAAGTGGGGCGGGGTGGGCGGGATGGCGGCCCTTGTCGGGCCTTGATGCTGGTTTCGGAACCAACGGGGTTTTGGGATCCGACGGATCGGCAACGCAACGCCTATTTCCATCAACAGCGGCAACGGATCGAGGATCAGGCCAGGATCTTGCTCAAAACTCTGCCTGACCAGGGATCCTACACCGATCTCCCTGCCGGAGAAGCGCGAGTAGCCCTGGGTGTGCTTCAGGAAATGGGCTGTTTACAGTGGCAGGATCCTTTTCGCTTCCAGATCCGGCAGCGGCGGTGGCAACCATGTCAAAGGCGGGATCCCTGGCTGGGAATGGAAGCCCTGATCAACACGCGCGGCTGCCGTTGGCAGGTGCTGCTGCGGCATTTCGGCTATCAAAGTGGGGATCCGCCCTGTGGAACCTGTGATAACTGTTGCCGCGCCAACTCGTCAGGTGCGGGCATCCGGCCATTACGCTGGATATGATGGTCTCCGTTCGCATCCAATGGCATCAAGCCCTTTTGGCCAAAGATATCGCCCCGTACAGGTGACCTGTTTAAGGTCTGTCTAGAGCGTTCTTTCCCTTTCCCCCTTCCCGATGAGTGTTTCTGGATCCCCGCCGCATGAGTTTGGGCAGCCTTTATCGTTGGCGCGTCAAGTGGCACAACTGCTGGTGGTGCCGGTTTCGGCCCAGCTGGGCTCCCTGCATACCCCCGCGGAAGGGAGTCCTTACCCCAGTCGAGACGGGTTGAAAAAGCTGATTCAGGAAGTCGGCATCGGCGGGGTTTGGCTGCGGGATGGACATGTGGCGGAGGCGATCCTGCTGGTGGAACAGTTGCAAGACTGGGCTTCCTTACCCCTTTTGGTGGCGGTGGATGCCGGTCGAGGGTTACCTTTGCCAGGGGCAACAGTCTTTCCCCATCCGCTGGGGTTGAGCCGTTTGGCCACTGAAGCCGCATCTTGGGCAGAGCAGTGGGGGCGCATCACCAGTCGGGAGGCGGCGGCGATTGGCATCAACTGGTTACTCAATCCGGTGGCAGCACCGCGGGGGCAGACAGGACTTGAATCCTTGGCTTTGGCAGAGGATCCCGCCACTGTTTTGTCCTTGGCTCGGGCTTTTGTGGGCGGATGTGAGCAAACGGCCATCGACACAGGTAGCGGGATCCTGACTACAGCCTGCTCTTTTCCCGGACTGGGGTGGCCGGATTGGCTTCAGGAGGGTTCTCGATTCGCCACTGCAACACCAAACATCCCCTGGCGACCGCAGCTGACAACGCCTGTCGCCCAGTTGCAAGACACCCTTTGGTTGCCCTTTCGGCATCTAGTCGATCATGTGGGGGCCATACTGGTTTCCCATGTGGTGCTACCGGAGTGGGATGAGCGCTGGCCAATCACCCTCCTACCGGGACGACTGACACAACTGTTGCGTCAGGAGTGGGGTTTTACGGGGTTGATCGTTGTTGATGCTCTGGATCAAGGGTTTCTGGCAGAGCTAGCCGATCCGGCTACGCTGGCGGTGCGGGCCCTACAGGCGGGTGCGGATCTCATCCTGGCCCCTCCCGATCCCATCCAGGTGATGCAGGGCATTTTGGACGCACTACAAGCGGGATCCCAAGCCCAAGGGTATCGCGCTCAGGCATCCCTGAACCCGGCACAAATTGCCCAATCGGTCACGCGCATTTTGCGAGCCAAGCAGCGAACCATGGGCGGGGTATCTTCCTTGCTCAAAGAAGTCTGGCCAGCTTTGGCAGAAACGGACTTTACAACCGTTTTCGGGTGGATGGGGGCAACGGAATGGACGGATCCCGGTTTGCACCGGGGATTCCCAGCCGAACAGCTTAAGCCCGTCTTGTTGGGGGATCCGATTACCAAAGATTCTGCCCTAGGCAAGTTGTTCAGCGTTCGTCCCGGTTTACCCTCCCGGTTACAAGGGGCAGAACGGTTGGCCTCCCTGTTGGCTGAACCAGATATTGCGCCCTGTCAAGCAGCGATGGCCCGGGGCGGTGTGGAGGGAGGCCAACCCCTCAGCTTGCCTGTAGAGCCTGGCTGGTTGAACTGGATTTGGCAGGATCCCCCACTGGGCAGCAGCGAGCTCAGTCTGGAATCTCCCGCCCTCCGGATTCCATCGGCTTTACGCATTCCCCCTTTGTGCAGCGACGCCCTCACCCCCCTACCTCTACTAGAAGCTGCCTTGGCTAACGCCCCAGGGTTGATGGTGCAATTCTTTCTCCAGGATCCCTTGCCCAACTATCTACTGAATGTGTTGCAACAGCAGCGGGAGCGGATCGCAGTTGTCGTCTTCTACGGCAGCTTGCCCCTGTATCGTCGTCTACGGGAGCAATTTCACTGGGCTAACGCGGTACACAGCCTCAACCGGGATCCGTTCGCACAGAAGGAGGTGATGCGGCGGTTGTTCCCCCATCTCGACATTGCAGAGGGATCCCGTGAAGCTCGGCAGACCATTAAGAAAAAGTAAATGCTGTTACAGATTGTTGGCAGAAGAAGGCTCCTGGGCTATGGTGTTGGTTGAAATGTAAACGTTTGAAACAGCTCCTCTCAGTATTGTCTGTGCCTCATTCCCTTTCAGACATCACCGAATCCCACAGCAGCCCGTCCTCTGCCGGCAGCTTCGTGGACTTTGGGCAAGAGCGGCTCACCTCTCAAAGGCAAGATCCCACTCAAAGGAAAGGCCCGACGACCCTACTCTTCGGTTTTCAGGTACAGACCTTCTTCAGCACTTGGGGCAGAAAGTTGAGTCTGAGCCTGATCGGGTTGCTGCTGCTGCTGTTCTCCTGGACTTGGTGGGGAGCAGGAGCAAAGTTGGATCCCTACACAGAAACCGTGCTGAGTTTATCCGGGGAAGTCAGCCATGGTGCATCCCTGTTTGCCCTCAACTGCGCCGCCTGTCATGGAGAAGAAGCCGATGGCCGGGTGGGCCCCAGTTTGCGAGGCGTAAGTAGCCGCCGCTCCGAACGTTTTATCATTCAACAAGTGACCAGCGGCAACACTCCTCCTATGCCGCAGTTCCAGCCGGATCCCCAGGAAATGGCCGACCTGATCAGCTACTTGAACACCTTGTGAGATGTTTCATGGGCCTGCCCCAGCAGATCATATGCTACGCCCTCTGGCTGGGATCCGTGTTTGCATTGGCGGAATGGCTGCGTGCCCGCAAGGTGGATGGGGAATGGGTGCGTAAGGTAATCCACATTGGGGTGGGCAACATCATTTTGCTAGCCTGGGCGTTGCAGGTGCCCCGTTGGCTGGGGGTGAGCTTTTCCCTGGTGTTCGCGGGCCTAGCGCTGCTCTCCTACCGGGTGGCGATTTTGCAAAGTTTGAATGGGGTGGGTCGGCGCAGTTTCGGCACCTGTTTTTACGCCCTCAGCATTGGCCTGTTGCTGTACTGGTTTTGGCTGCCAGAGAGACAACTGTTCGCCGTTATCGGCATTTTGGTCATGACTTGGGCGGATGCTTTGGCGGGCTTGGTGGGTAAAACCTGGGGCCAACACCGCTACCAGCTGGGATCCATTCAGAAAAGTTGGGAGGGATCCCTAACCATGTGGGGGGTGAGCAGCCTGGTGATCGGAGCAGTGTTGCTGGGGTACTTTGGGTTTTCCACCCCTCTGCTGGGCATCAGCCTCTTGGTGGGGGGCATAGCCATGGGTCTGGAGGTGTTCTCCTGGTACGGGTTGGATAACCTGACGGTGCCCCTGGCCAGTGGTGGGCTTTGTTTTATCTTGGTGCAAGGACTAAATTTGTAACAATTGCTACAAAATAGACTTCTCCAGGAGCCGTGGGGTATAGCGTAGAAACAGCCCTCTCCTTCCCCTTCTCATGGTTGCTAGCCCCACACTGGCCTCACCTTCGCCGGCTCACATTTGTCCCTATGCTCAAGCCTGTAGCTACCTTGATTGGGCGGCCCGCGAGCTAAAGCTGGATCCCGGTGTGTTAGCGATGCTCAGTACCCCCCGCAAAGTGGTGACGGTGGCGATCCCCGTGCGGCTAGATAACCAACAGATCCAAGTCTTGGCGGGCCATCGGGTTCAGCACTGCGATATCCTCGGCCCCTACAAAGGTGGGATCCGCTACCATCCGGCAGTCACCCTAGAGGAAGTCTCGGCCCTAGCCATGCTCATGACCTGGAAGTGCGCCCTGATGGGCATTCCTTACGGTGGGGCCAAAGGGGGGATCCCCATCGATCCACGGCGATATTCCGTCCCAGAGCTGGAGCGCATCACCCGCCGCTACACCAGCGAACTGATCAAAGACATTGGCCCCGCCATTGATATCCCGGCCCCTGATATGGGCACCTCCGCCCGCGAGATGGCCTGGATGATGGACACCTATTCCATGAACGTGGGCCATGCAGTGCCAGGGGTAGTGACGGGAAAACCCCTCTCTATTGGCGGATCCCGAGGGCGCGAATTGGCCACCGGAAGAGGGGTGATGATCACGGTGCGGGAGGCTCTGGCCTTGCGAGGGGGATCCCTGGCGGAGGCAACGGTGCTGATTCAAGGCTTTGGCAATGTAGGTGGGGCAGCTGCCAGCCTCCTACATCAGGCGGGGGCGAAAATCCTAGCGGTCTCCCGAGGCTCCGGTGGCATCTACAACCCCAACGGTCTAGATATCCCTGCCCTCAAGGTTTACATGAATGAGCGGGGGGGCAACATGGCGAGCTTCCCTGAGGCTGAGCCGATCAGCAATGCCGAGCTGCTGCTGCAAAAAGCAGATGTCTTGATCCCGGCGGCCTTGGAAAACCAAATTACCGAAGCCAATGCTGACAAAATTCAGGTACAGATCGTGGCGGAAGCCGCCAACGGGCCAACCACTCTTGCTGCCGACCGCATTCTCGAATCTCGAGGGATCACTGTGCTGCCGGATATTTTGACCAATGCCGGTGGAGTGGTGGTCAGCTACCTGGAGTGGGTTCAGGGCCTCTCCTACGTATTTTGGGACGAAGAGCGAGTCAACCAGGAGATGGAGGGCCTGATGGTACGGGCCTTTAGCCGGGTTGTCCAAGAAGCCGCAAATCGTCGAGTGCCGCTGCGGCTGGCTGCCTACACTCTGGGGGTAGGCCGAGTTGCCCAAGCCCTCCAGGATCGCGGCCTATACCCCTAGAAGGTCAGTCCGGCTAATTGAGGGACAGGCTGTAAATTTGATCAATTGAAATGTTTTGAAATGTTTGCCCTGCTTGTGAACTACTCCCGACGCTATGCCTACGGCAGACTACGCCAACATCTTATCCTTCGGGAAGCAAGCTACAGGTAGAGCGCGGGGCTAGGAACGACCTGCGGTCTACCTGCCTAGTAGCTAAAACTCGGCGCTCCGGTACAGGCCGTTCTGGATGAGAGTTTCCTGTGTCTGAACATCGAGGGTCAAGAGTAGAACCCAAGTCCAATCCAGCAAAACTATGCGGATGGCGAGACTCGAACTCGCAAGGTAGAACCACACGCCCCTCAAACGTGCGCGTATACCAATTCCGCCACATCCGCTTCTGAGCTTAATCATCATAGCGGCAGATCCGCCTTGCTGTTAAGGGAACTGCCAACTTTGGCATAGAAAGGGGTCAAAGCTCTGTCCAAAACCGCTCGGAAAGATACTTGTCCGCCCCATCACAGAAAATCGTCACGACCACCCCAGCAGAAAGCTGACGCGCCACCTGCAGCGCTGCCACCACATTTGCCCCAGCGGAAATGCCCACCAATAAGCCTTCCTCCAACGCCAAGCGCTTCACCATTTTCTGAGCCGCTTCGGTGGAGATCTCCAGGTTGAGATCTGGCAGGGAGGGATCGTAAATGTCCGGCTTCAGGGCGGTGGCCATATGTTTTAACCCTTCCAACCCATGAAAAGGCGAGTCCGGCTGCATGGCGACGATTTGTATGTCCGGACGATAATCCCGCAAACGGCGACCTACGCCCATACAGGTGCCGCTCGTGCCCAGTCCAGTGACAAAATGGGTCACCTGCCCTTGAGTTTGTTCCCAAATTTCCACCCCTGTGCCCTGGTAGTGGGCTTGCCAGTTGGCGGGGTTGCTGTATTGATCGGGGTAAAAGTAGAGCTCCGGATCCTCAGCATAAAGGGCACGTGCTTGTTCAATTGCTCCATCTGACCCAAGTGCCGGATCCGTGAGCACCAAATCTACTCCATAGGCGGTGAGGATCTTTTTGCGCTCTGGGCTGGCATTGGCCGGTAAAGCCAGCTTGACCTTGTACCCCAAAGCCGCCCCGATCCAAGCGTAGGCGATGCCGGTATTACCGCTGGTGGCATCCAGAATAATCTTGCCGGGGGTGAGTTTGCCCTGTCTCTCCCCCGTTTGAATCATATTCAGGGCGGGTCGATCCTTCACCGAGCCGCCGGGGTTGTACCATTCTGCTTTGGCATAGAGGCGCACCGTCTCGGGCAGATCAGCAGCAATCCGCCGCAGACGAATCAAGGGGGTCTGCCCCACCAGCTCAATCGGGCTGTCGACGGCAGGGATCAACAGGCGAGAGGAGGATTGAATCGGAGACAAGCGGGATCCCTCGCTAAAAGATGGAGCGTGCCGTAGGCATTGGACAATCACTGCTCATCTTATCCCGGTCTTTTGGGCAATTTAGCCAACAACTTCTTCATCCCTTTCAGGGTTGAGCATTGAGGATTGCAGGCCCAAAACAGGGATCCCATACAACCCCTAGCCCCTGCCCGGCGGCTGACTGTTTTCCCCAGTAGACTTTAAGATAGGGGGTAGAGTGTGAACCATCCCTACAGCACCCTGTTGCTCCGCAACGCCCGCCCCATCTCTGGCGGGGTGGAGGCCGTGATGGTGGAAACCGCACAAAGTGGGAACCTCACAAATCGGAGGGCCATGGCAGAAATTGGCATTGTTACCGCCCAGAATTTCGATCGGCGGCGGGGCCAAATCCATGTTTATGATGGCGAGGGCAAAGGCAAGTCTCAGGCAGCCCTGGGTGTTGTGCTGCGTTCCATAGGCTTAGGCATTGAAAATGCTGCTCCTAGCCGTGTGTTGTTGGTGCGTTTCTTGAAAGGGCCGGGCCGACCCTACGCCGAAGATTCCGCTATTGCTGCTCTGCAGCGGGGCTTCCCTCATTTGATCGATCAGTTACGCACCGGACGGGGAGAGTTTTTCGGGCCAGAAGACATTACCAAGTTCGACCGGCAGGAGGCTCGCCGCGGTTGGGATGTGGCCAAAGGGGCCTTGGCCTCTGGGTTTTACTCGGTGGTGGTGTTGGATGAGCTGAACCCGGTGCTGGATCTGGGCCTATTGCCTGTGGATGAGGTGGTGAGCACCTTGCGGCAAAAGCCGGAACCGATGGAAGTGATCATCACGGGGCGGGGTGCCCCCAAAGAGATCATCGATTTGGCCGACCTACACTCGGAAATGCGCAGTATGCGCCAAGCAGAGGAAGTGAATCGCCACAATGGCCAGTTTCATTCCAGCGGCATTGAAATCTATACCGGAGCAGGCAAAGGCAAATCCACCAGCGCTTTAGGACGGGCTTTGCAGGCGATTGGGCGCGGTATTAGCAAAGATCTCTCCCATCGCGTGTTGATCATGCAGTGGCTGAAAGGAGGGACAGGCTACACCGAAGATGCGGCGATTCGGGCCTTGCGGGAAAGTTACCCCGACTTGGTGGATCACCAGCGCTGTGGCCGGGATGCGATCGTCTGGCGGGGCAAACAGCAGGAGATCGACTATGTAGAGGCAGAACGGGGTTGGGAGTTGGCACGGGCGGCCATGGCCTCGGGTCTGTACAAGACGATCATCATGGATGAACTCAACCCGACGGTGGATCTGGAGTTGCTGGATGTGGATCCGATCGTGCAGGCGCTCCTGCGCAAACCGCGCGATACGGAAATCATTATCACAGGCCGCTGCCACGCCCCGCTGCCCTACTTTGAGCTGGCCTCTGTGCATTCAGAAATGGTGAGCCACAAGCACTATGCTGAGCAGGGGGCCGATCTGCGGCGTGGAGTGGATTATTGACGAGATCTTTTGCAACCATTCTGAATCCAGCTGTGTTAGCTCCCTGTTTGTTACCTCATCTATCACTTCATCCCGATCCGACAAATCTGGCGCATCTGCTGCTCTCTCTGTGTCAGACGGAGGTGTGGGTAGAGGGATCCGAGCATCTTCCCGAAGGGCCGATGGTGGTGGTGAGCAATCATCGCAGTTTTCTGGATGCACCGGTGCTGATTGCGGGGTTGGGGCGCCCGATTCGTTTTGCCTGCCACTATTACCTGTCGCAAGTGCCGCTGCTGCGAGAAATTGCCCTGGGGTTGGGCTGTATTCCTCTCAGACAGGGATCCCAGCGGCAGATGCATTTCTTTCGGCAGGCGCAGGCTAGTCTGGCGGCGGGCATAGGGGTAGGGATTTTCCCAGAAGGGGCTGAGCAGATCACTCGCGAAACTTTGCCCCAGGAGGTGGGGCGTTTTCAGCCCGGTTTTGCCCATTTGGCCTTGGCCTCGGGTGTGGATCCCTTGCCGATTGTGCCGGTGGCGGTGCGGGTGCAGGAAGAATGGCGGGGGGTAGATATCCCAATGGCATTTTTCCGCTGGTTTGATCCAACTGAGCCGATGTTTCAGCAGGAAACCGGGCATCCGGTGGTGTTTTATCGTCGCGTTGCCCTCAAGGTGGGATCCCCCCTTTGGCTGACTCACTCACAGCGCTGTGGATCCCGGCAGGAACGGCTGCAGGTGATTCAACAGTTGGCTGCTACTGCTCGAGAACAAGTACAAGCTGGATTGAACAATTGAGTATCAAGTATGGAGCCAATGGTGTCTACCCTTGTTAGCCCTTCGACAGGATCAAGCTGTGAAGAACGGCCTCTCCTGTTGTATCTGCCAGGGATGGATGGCACAGGCGATTTGTTTTACCGGCAGGCGCAAGCCTTGCAGCAGGAGTTTCGCATTCGCCCCTTGAGCTTGAACCACTCAGAATCGGGGGAGAACTGGGAAGCCCTGGCGGATTGGGTGGGATCCCAACTGGAAGAAGGGGGAACCTACCTATGTGGGGAGTCTTTTGGGGCCTGCTTAGCCTTACAGGTAGCGACTCGTTGGCCGCAGCAGTGTCGGGGCTTGATTTTGGTGAATCCGGCCTCTTCGTTGCGGCGGGGGCCGTGGTGGATGGCGGGCCGCTTTCTATTGCCGTTTATGCCCCAGGGACTTTACCGCCAACTGTCGGAGCGGGGGTTGGAGTTCTTGGCGGAGTTGAGCCAGATGGAGCCTGAAGATCGGGAGCAACTGCGCCAGGCGGTTCACAGTGTCGATCAGGAGGTGGCGGCCCATCGTTTGGCTCTGCTGGGATCCTTTGCGGTGGATGAATTGCCGCTGGAATCCTTGCCTCTGCCCACACTCTTGGTGGCGGGAGGACGAGATCGCCTGTTGCCCTCCGTGAATGAGGTGCGGCGGCTGGCGGAACGGCTGCCCCAGGTACAGGTGGAGATCTCTCCCTACAGTGGCCATGCCTGTTTGTTAGAACGGCAGATGAACCTACGGCGCTACCTGCTGAAGCGGGATAGCCTTCTTGCCCAACCTCTGTTCAGTTCCTCTGGATCACGGTAAGGGATCCCCATAAATCTGGGGTTCTTGCCTTGGCGGGCCTGGGATCCTGCTGGTGCTCGGCTCGATCCAACCAGAGGGCATTGAGTCCTGCCGCTTTTGCCCCCAGGTAATCTTGGTGGTAGCTATCGCCAATGTGCCAGGCTTGCTCAGAAGGGATCCCTTGCGCCTTGAGGGCGGCGTGAAAAATCTTCGCATCCGCTTTGGCATAGCCCACCCGGGTGGAGAGGGTGATGCTGGAAAAGTATTCCTCCAACTGCAGCTGCTTCAACACCGGCACCAGGCGGCTATCGAAATTGGAGATTACCCCCAGCTGGATCCCTTGTTCTCGCAAAGTTTGCAAAACGGGCAGCGTTTCTGGATACAGTTCCCAGGGATCCCTTCCGGCAAACAGCTCAAACACCTGGTCGAAAAAAGCCTCAAATTCGGGGAAACCCGCCAGGGATCCCGTTTGATCGCCCAGTTGCTCGCCAAATTGGCTAAAAGTATCCTGTACCACCTGGTGCCACCAAGCCCGTTCCCAGGCCAACAAATCCGATCCCGTCAAACCTGGTCGTGCCCCCGCTGGAGCCCTAGCGAACGCCTGATAAAACGCCCGATCCAACCCTCGCGGATCCACCCGCACCCCATAGTCTGCCGCCACCTGACCGTAGATTTCCCCCACACTGCCCCGCACCCGAAACAGCGTGCCCACCGCATCGAAAAACAGCACCGACACCATTACTCCCGCGCCTCGTACCGCTCATAAGCATCGACAATCCGCTGCACCAAAGGATGGCGCACCACATCCCGCTGGTCGAAGTAGCAAAAGGCAATTCCTTCCACTCCCCCCAAAATCCGTTCTGCTGTTGCCAAACCCGAAGGGCGGTGGCTGCCCAGATCCGTTTGGGTCAGATCCCCAGTAACCACCATGCGCGACTTAAATCCCAGGCGGGTGAGCACCATCTTCATCTGCTCGGGGGTAGTGTTCTGGGCTTCATCCAAAATAATGAAGGCATTGCTGAGGGTACGGCCCCGCATATAGGCCAGCGGTGCCACCTCGATCACCCCTTGTTCCATCAGTTGTGGCAATTGGGGCGGGTCGATGAATTCAAAAAGAGCGTCGTACAGAGGGCGCAGATAGGGATCCACCTTTTCTACGAGATCCCCTGGCAAGAAGCCCAACTTTTCCCCTGCTTCCACCGCCGGTCGGGTCAGGATCAAGCGCTCGTACTCCCGGTTTTGTAGAGCTGCTATCGCCATGACCGCCGCCAAGTAAGTTTTGCCAGTACCTGCTGGGCCAATACCAAAGCAGAGATCGTGGGCACGAATGGCTCCCACATAATCTTGCTGGCGGGGAGTTTTTGGGCGGATCAATTCTCCTTTGCGCGTCCGGGCTAAAACGGCGGTCTGCGCCTGTTGGTAGGCTGGAGCCTCTTGGTTGGAGAGGGCGCGAAAGGCTTGTTCAGCATCGATAGTAGTGATGGGGTGCCCAGTTTGCCAAAGGGGCTTGAGTAACTCCAGCCATTGCCGCACCTGCTGCCGCTGTTGTGGGGTGCCTTTCAGGTAGAGATCTTGCCCCCGTAAGGTGACCAATGCGCCGCTGTAGCGGCTGATCCATTTCAGGTTGGCCTCTCGCACACCCGCCAAGGACATCGCTTGCTGGGGATCGGACAGAGGAATGACCTCAAAATCAGTGGCGGTGGAGGAGCAGTTGTCGTGCATGCCATGGGTGCTAAGCACCCAGAAGACGTGTGATGGTGATCTTATCAGAAGGGTTCGTGGGGACGCTGTGCATCCTGTGAGATCAAAGACCTTCACAAATCTGGGCCCAGGTCTGAACCCATAGTCAATGTATCCTGGAATACGAACTTAAGAAAGATCCTTCTCCCCCCAGGATTACCGCCAAGCCCGAATTCGGGCTTAAATCACAATAGTTTAACGGATCCCTAAGAGATATTGCAAAGGGCCTTTTTTGAGAATCTTGACTTTATCCATCAAGTAATCTTGGTATATCATTGAGGGCGTCTATAGACCGACTGATCTTCGCTTTGGTTGAAATCTTTAGTTGAAATCTTTGGGGCCTCTGCTCAGACTGGTCTTCCATTTTTTTTTGATTTAGGCAACTTTTGTTAACGTTCCTGGATCCCAGATTTTTAGGATCCATCTTGTGTCACTTTCGTTTTGAAAGATTTCCCGAAAAAGGAGAAACCTATGTCTACTCAATCTGCATCTGATACTTTGGGGTTGCCGGAAATGCAATTGGCTTCTGTTCCTGCCCAGATCATCTGTGATGGCAGTGACTTGGATTGGAGTCAGGCTTTGGTGATTGAGGGTAGCCATCCTGAAGAAGAGGGGTTGCAGGCGTGGATCTGCTTCCGAGGGCTACGGGTGAATCAAGATCTGGGCAACATTCTGCGCTGGGAGGAGCGTCCGCTACGGGCTAGCCGGATCCGATTTTCCGTCAACAATGTAGCCTGGCGCTACGGCTTCTCCTTTTCCACCGGGATCAAATCTCCTCTCGGTAAAGGGATCCCTACCCCCGACGGCTGGCGCTATCCTGGTCTCTGCCGCTACGGCATTGTTTTGTTCCAACCCAACGCCCAACTGGTGGCCCATCAGGTGCAAGAGGCTTCGCTAGAGCGGCCCCAAGAGGTAGATCTAGATCCCAATCTGGATATTGGGTTCAATGTCAACGATGCCAAAGGCAGTTACGGCGACAACAGCGGCAGCTTTGATGTTTACCTGCAAGTGGTGGGGTGAAGTACCCGACGCTCATCGCAAGCGATAGAACGCGGGCTTCTCTAATAGTTTTTCCACCACAATCACTTGATTCTCGTTTGCTATCTTGAAGGATAGCTTGTGATGAAAGTCTTTTCTAAGCTGTGCAATCTTGCTATGCACCTTAGCAATTTTTAACCGCGCTTTATTCCTGTTTTTTTCTATCTTTTGAACGTCTGGATAGTTTGCACTGTTTGTGTTTTAGGTTGCGTTTATCCTTCTTGAGGTAGCGAGGATTGGCAAGCCTAGAGCCCTCAGAAGTGATAGCGAAGTCTGTCAATCCCAAGTCAATTCCAATGGCATTCTCATCGCTAGACTGTTCTGGCTTAGTCGCGCCATCTTCTACTACCAGAGAAGCAAAGTATTTACCATCTCGATAGCCATCGCGTACAGCCAAAATGCTTGGCTAGTGTGATAAGCTGCTCATTGGTGGGATAAATTCTGACCTTAATTGTTTTCAAAATGTTTCTGTGTCAGTATAAATCTGACATCGTGATAAAGCGCTATCTGTTAAGAATTGGAGATATTTTGTTCCTTTGCTTTGCTCAGTCACGCGGCTCTCATCCCGACGCTACGCCTACGGCAGGCTACGCCAACACCTTGCCCTTCGGGAAGCAAGCTACAGGTAGAGCACAGGGCTAGGAATGACCTGTGGTTTACTCGCCTAGTAGCTAAATCCCAGCGGTTGCTTTTGACAGGGATCCCAACCGAGCTGACGCAAGAGAGTTGCCGGGTCGGATCCCATCTTCTACAATGGTTGAGCTACTTACTGGGAGGGATCCCAGTTGGGGCTTCTGTACCTAGTTTTGCTGAACCTGGATAGGTTTGAGCTTAACTGGAGAGGTGGCTGAGTGGTTGAAAGCGGCTTCCTGCTAAGAAGTTACGGGGCCTAAAACTCCGTCGAGGGTTCGAATCCCTCCCTCTCCGTTCTCTACGATTTCACCGCTTATGTGGCAGGCGTGGCTCCTGAGCCGATGGGGGATAGCTCTCTGGCTCAATTTTGCTCTGGTGTTCTTGGGCCTGTTGAGTCCACAGAAGGCATTAACGCGAGCGGGGGTCATCCATGCGGGTCTTCTCGGGCTATTGGTTTGGGGGGGCCTGGGGGAGCGGGGCTATGGGGTGGTAGCGGCCTACTTTTTGATCGGGACGGCAGTGACCAAGCTAGGGATCCGTCGTAAGCAAGCCCAAGGAATCGCTGAAAAGCGGGGTGGGGCACGGGGGCCAGAAAATGTCTGGGGATCCGCTCTGACAGGGGCAGTTTGTGCGGTTGGCTATGCCCTCTTTTCTCATCCCTTGTGGTGGTTGGGGTACAGCGCCAGCTTCGCGGCGAAATTGGCGGATACCGTCAGTAGTGAAGTGGGTAAAGCCTATGGCCGCAAGACCTTTTTGATCACCACCTTTCAAGCAGTACCAGCGGGCACAGAAGGGGCGATTAGCTTAGAGGGATCCCTGGCGGGAGTAGCGGCAGCAGCAGGACTTTCGGTGTTGGCTTGGGGCATTGGTGGGGAATGGGTGGGAGCCAACCTGCTTTGGTTGGTTATCTGCTGGCTGGCTGGGATCCTGGCGACCCTGGCGGAAAGTTGGATCGGGGTGGTATTGCAACCTCGCTTTGCTTGGATGACCAATGAGGTGGTGAATGGTCTGCAAACCACGTTGGCGGCTCTTTTGGCAGTGGGAATGGGATCCCTGGTAGGGATTGGTCGATGAGGGCGTGCGGAGCACGATACAGCCTTTTCCAGCGTGATCGACTACAGCCAGTCCAAGTCAATCTTGCTATACAAGGTGCGGAGCACCACTGTTTGCCTGAGAAGGATTCAGATCCGCCTAAGGTCACCCAGGCTTTGGGTTAGTTAGAAGGCTCTTCGTAAAGTTGGAAAAGGTAAAGCTGGAAAAGGCTGCGGGAGGGAATTCACTAAGATGCTAGGATCCAGAACACTCCGACTGCTCTGAGTATGACCCCCGAGCAAGAACAGTTGCTTACTGCTGCCATTCTTGAACTGAAGCAGAACTTCAATGTTTTGACGGAAAATCTAGCTCGGCAAGAAACTCGGCAAGACAGACTAGAAGAACTCCTAGCTCGGCAAGAAACTCGGCAAGACAGACTAGAGCGCAACCAAGAGATACTGATGCAACTTCTGCAGCGGTTAGATGCCCGAGTGGATAATCTATCTCGCAGCCAAGCAACCTTAGAGGAAGCGACACTGGCGGCACAACGAGGTCAGGAAATGCTGTTGGATCTTATGCTACAGACCAATCGCACCCAAGAACGGCTAGCTCAACTGTTGGCAAACCAGGAGCAACGCCTCAGCCAACATGACGAAACTCTTGCTCAGCTCGCGGAGACCATTCAAGAAATCCGCTCCTACATCCGCTTTTCCCGAGAAAACGGACATCGTAATGGCGGATAGCTTCAGTTAAACTTGTTTGTCTCGGGCTTGGTCAGGCTGGGATCCCGGCGGATTTCAGCTCTGTTATCGCTATCCGAGACCCCTTGTGAGCTAGTAGAACTTAACCCACCTTCAGCCACCAGTTCTGCCGAACGGGCGATCTCGAAGATACTTTTCACCACACTGGTCAGAGGGATGGCGACGATCACCCCCAGGATACCCCCTAGTTGCGCCCCCACCAAAAGGGCGATCAAGATCCACACCGGATTCAAGCCGATCAACTCCCCCATCAAGCGTGGGGCGATCACCCGATCCTTCACCTGCTGCACGATCAAAGAAACCAACACTACCTTTAGGCTCAGCCATATATCTTGAAAAGCCAGCAATACTGCCGCCGCCCCGATGCCGATGACTCCGCCCACCAAGGGGATCACCTCTAGTAAGCCGATCAACAGCCCAAACAACAGCCCAAAGGGCACCCGCAAAACACCAAAAACCGGCACCAGCATCAGGGCCATGATGAACCCCAACACCAACTGGCTGATCAAGAAATTTTGAAAGCTGAGGGTGAGGGCTTCGCCGATGCGTGGCCCCCAAGGTTTGGGAAACAGGCTGAGCAGCCCGTACCAAAACTGCCCCCCGTACAGCAACATATAAAGAGCCAACACTAGCACCAGAACCAAATCGATCACCTGGTTAAAGGTGCCCAGGAGAATATCCAACGATTGTCCGGCAATTTTCTCGGCACTGGCTTGCAGGCGATTTAGAAGGGTATTCACCAGCTCCGTTTGACCAAAGGGAAGATTAATGTTGCGCTCAGTCGCCCAAAGGCTGATTTGGCTGAGCCAATTTTGTAATGTATCTACCCAATCCGGGATCCGCGCCCCCAATTGAACCACTTGCTTGGCCAAAACCGGCACCACCGCAATCCCCACCAGCACCAGAATGACGACCGACAGGGCAAAGACTAGAGTCACCGCCAAGGCTCGACTGACCCGATAGCGCCGCAACACTTGCACCGGATAGTTGAGCAAAAAGGCCAGCACTGCTGCCGTCAAGATATTGGTGAGCAGATGCCCAAATAGCTGACCCACCCGCATGGCCAGCCAGCCGCTAATCACGATCAAAATCCAGGTGAGCAGCAACCGCTGCAAAGGAGAGAAACGATTCATGCCGGAGTCGACTCACAAGGGATCCTGAGGATCCTAAAAACCAAGGATGCTGTAGCCACTGTCCACATAGAGAATCTGTCCGGTGATGCCACTGGCCAGATCGCTACCCAGGAAGACAGCGGTATTGCCTACTTCCACCTGATCGATGTTACGCCGCAGGGGGGCTTTCTCCTCTACTGCCCGTAGCATGGCATGAAAATCGGAAATGGCTGCAGAGGCCAAGGTGCGAATCGGGCCAGCCGAAATGCCATTGATTCGGATTCCGGCGGGGCCAAACTCGGCTGCTAAGTAGCGCACACAGGTTTCCAGACCCGCTTTGGTAACCGCTGCCATGTTGTAGTTGGGTACCACCCGCACCCCTCCCAGGTAAGTCAGCGTCAAAATGCTGCTGCCGGATTTCAACAGGGGCTTGGCGGCACGACAGAGGGCAATCAGGGAGTAGGTGCTCACATCCATAGCCAGGGCAAAGCCATCTCGGGAGATGCTGCTGAACTCACCGCTCAATTCTTCTTTTTTCACAAAGGCCAGGCAATGCACCAAGATGTCGATCTGATCCCATTTCTGGGCTACTGCTGTAAACAAATCTGTAATTTGCTGATCGCTCTGCACATCGCAGGGGAAAAGAAAATCCGGCTGCAAGGGATCCGTCAATTGTTGGACTTTGGTTTTAAAGCGATCCCGCTCATCGGGCAAATAGGTAACCCCCAGGCTAGCCCCAGCTTTGTGCAGTTGTTGGGCGATGCCCCAGGCAATGGAGCGCTCGTTGGCGATGCCAGTTACCAAGGCTTTTTTTCCAGTCAGGTCTAGCATAAGAAACAGGAACAGGGGTGTGCTATTCTCCATCCTCCCACAGGTGGAGGCTGGAACTAGGCTAAGGGATCCCGTTGATCCGCGCTGCTGCTCCACCAATCCCCAGAAGAGCCACGACCTAAGGCACGTTCACTGGAAAATCTGCTAACTGCGATGAAAATCCTTCTGATCGAAGATGATCCTGTGTTGGCTGGATGGATAGCCTCGGTGCTGCGGCAAGAACGCTACACACTCGAGCTGGCGGAAGATGGCCAACTGGGGTACGAAATGGCTTTGGCCACGCAGCCGCAGTTGATGATCATCGATGTAGACATGCCTAGACTGGACGGGATCCAACTGTGTCAAAAAATCCGCGCTCAAGGGCTCTCTACCCCAATTTTGATCCTAACAGGCCTAGCTGGCGAGCAAGACAAAGTGCGGGGGCTAGACGCGGGGGCCGATGACTACCTGGTGAAGCCCTGTAGCACAATGGAGCTACTGGCTCGTTTGCGGGTTCTGTTGCGGCGGCGCACTCAACCCCCACAAATACTGTTGCAGTGGGGGAAGCTCTGCCTGGATCCGGTACAGGCAACCGTCTACTACGATGGCACTCCTGTGGCTCTGCGCCCAAAAGAATATCGCCTGTTAGAGCTGTTTTTGCGCTCCCCTCTGCGCCTGTTCACCCGTGCCGAAATTATCGAGCATCTTTGGTCGTTGGAAGATACTCCCCAAGAAGAAACCGTCAAGGCCCACATCAAGGGTCTACGCCAAGGACTACGCAAAGCAGGTGCGCCTGCCGAGTTGATCCAAGCAGTATATGGCATGGGATTTCGCCTCAACACCGAGTATGGCCCCTCTCCAGCACCGGATCCCGCCGCCAACCCAGATGTGAACACTCTAAACACTCTCGATGCAACCCAGCCGCAAGCCCTGATCAGCACCGTCTGGCCAGAGTTCCACCCTAGGCTCTTGATCCGCCTCAACCAAATTGAAGCTGGACTCATCGCTCTTGAACAAAGTACTCTAACCACAGAGCTACAAACCCAAACTCGCAAAGCTGCCCACATGTTGGCGGGCTCCTTGGGCACCTTTGGCCTGACAACGGGGACAGAACTGGCCCGTCGCCTCGAGCAGTGGATCGACAGCCCCCACCCTGATCCCCAAGAAGGTAGAGCCCTTTGGCAAGCTCTCAAGAGAGAGCTGGATACCCATCAGCTCCGGATCTCTGTGAAAGGGTTGCTCCCTCAGCTAGACAAACCAAAAGAGCAGCAAAGTCAGCCAAGGATAGAGCAAGGGTGCTTACTGGTGGTAGATGATGACCCCAACTACTTGCAGATTTTGGCTCGGCTTCTCAGCGATTTTCAAGTGGAGCTGTTGGCGGATCCGGCCCTATTTTGGCACTACCTAGAAACCTATTCGCCTCAGTTAGTACTTCTAGATTGGGATATGCCACAACATTCCGGCCTTGATTTATGTCGGGAATTGCGCCGCTCACCTCGCTACCAACACTTGCCGACCCTCATGCTCACCTCTCATCAAGACCCGGAGCTGATTGCACAAGCCTTCGACTATGGAGTGGACGACTTTATCCGCAAGCCCGTAACTCAAGTAGAATTGGTAGCCCGAATTGGCAATCGCCTGCGTCGTCATTACCCCCTCCCTTTCTCTTTTGGTCTGTAAGATGCCGAGGATGGTCTGCGCAGAAGGGTGTTAACGGACATACCCCCTGAGACCTGTAATTGTGAGGATGGTACCGGTGGCTGAATCGCCAAAACCCTGGCCGCACTTTCCCATTCGTTGGGTTCTAATTTTGCCTTTTGTAGTACAACTAACGGTGGCGGTCGGTTATTCGGCCTGGTTTAGCATTCGACAGGGGCAACGGAATGCTGAAGAGCTGGTATCAGAGCTGGCTCAGGAGATTACCAATAGCGTTGGGGAGCACGTCAAAGCCTTTGCCGAGAAACCTTTTTTGATGTTACGAGTCAATGAAGCAGTATTTGAACAGCGCCTTTTGGATCCCGAGGATATTGAGCGGCTGCAGGCTTTCTTCTGGCAGCAGGTACAACCAGATCCATTTTTGAACACGCTGTATTTTGGCTCTCGGATGGGTGATTTTTTGTTGGTTCAGGCTCCTCCAACAGCGATCTTGCACCGTCGCGATCCGTCAACCGATAATCGCCGACAAATTTGGCAAGTTGATGCCAACGGGATCCCGATTCAACTCATCCGTACCGACGATTTTGATCCCCGTCAACGCCCTTGGTACCAAGCGGCTTTGCAGGCAGAAACTATCACTTGGTCACCCATTTATGTCTATGCGGCAGAGCCAATTTTGGGCATTACTGCAGCCTTGCCACTTCGGGATGAGTTAGGTGACTGGCAAGGGGTTTTGGGAATGGATTTGACTTTGGTACAAATATCTGAGTTTCTCAAAAGCTTACAAGTAGGAAGTTCTGGCCAGAGTTTTATTGTAGAACGCAGTGGAGAGTTGGTGGCAACCTCTACCAAAGAGGTGCCCTTTATTCGTACCCCAGGTGGGCAGGAACGGCTGCCGGCGGCAAGTAGTTCCGATCCGCTGATTCGAGCCTCAACCCGAATTATCAACGAGCAGTGGAATGGGTTTTCAGAGATTTTTTCTCCAGAAAAATCACTTGTAAAAACAGACCAAGGAGAGCATTTTTTTGTGCAGGTAACGCCACTGACCAGTGCCCAAGGGTTGGATTGGCTATTGGTGGTGGCGATTCCGAAAGCAGAATTCACCCAAGAGATTCAGGCCAGTACCCGCCCAATTCTACTCGCGAGCTTAATGACTCTTGGCATCTCAATAGCAGTGGGCACTGTCATTTATTACTGGATTAGTCAGCCCATTCAATCTTTAACAGAAAGGTCGAAACTTCTGATGCAAGAACAATTGGGGCAACACATCCCTCCTAGTTGGATTCAGGAGCTGGATGTACTGAGTCACGTCTTTAACCAAATGAGTTTGGTAGTGATGGGATCCCTTCAGGAATTGCGGCAAACCAATGAATGCATTGAAAAACAAGTGCAAGAACGTACTGAAGCATTGCGTCAGAGTGAGGAAAAATTTCGGAATATTTTTGAGCATGCCCTCTTTGGCTTAATATTGATGTCACCTGAGTCACCTCCGCAATTTTTACAAGCAAATACTGCTGCCCTGGATTTGCTAGGAATTACTAAAGAGGATCTCAAACACCTGCGCTGGGAAGACTACAACTTGTCAGAATACCTAGAGATGACTCGGCAAAATTGGCAGAAACTCATTGAGGGATCCAGTCAAATTGTGAATTATGAGAAAATCTGTCGCCGTCGGGATGGCTCACTAATTAATGTTCAAATCCGCAACTTTGCCCTTCGTGATGAACAGGGATCTCTGATATTGATCGTCTCGTTTATTGAAGATATTAGTGAACGCAAACGAATTGAGGCTTCTTTGCAGGAGAGTGAACAACGGTTTCGAGGCATTTTTGAGAATGCACCCCTAGGCATTGTGATAATGGATTTTGCAGAAATTCCGCGCTATTTGTTTGCCAATCCAACAATCTGCCAAGAAAGCGGCTATACCCTAGAAGAAATTCAGCAGCTCCGAACAGAAGACCATACTTTAGAAGCGGATTTGCAGAGGTCACGGGCACTTTGGCAATCTCTGATCAGAGAAGAACGAGATACCTACACCTACGAGCGGCAGATTCGTCGGAAGGATGGCTCCTTAATTTGGGTACAGCTCCATGTGTTCACAGTGCGAACTGAACAAGGAGATCCTGCATTTGTGGTGTCTTTTAGTGAAAATATCACTGAGCACAAACTGGCAGAAGAAGAATTGGCTCACCTAGCTGCAATTGTGGAATTTTCGGTCGATGCCATTGTGAGTACGGATCTGCAGGGCTATGTAACCAGTTGGAACCGAGGGGCTGAGAACCTGTATGGATACAGTGCTGCCGAGGCGATTGGGCAACCCATCGTCAGCTTGGTGTCGGATGAAACTTTTGTGTTGGATCCATCACAACTTGAAGATGTCCGTGAGACATTACATCGCAACAAGCAGGGAGAGCTGGTGGAAGTGTTTCTCTCAGTTTCTCCGATCTATAACTCTCAAGGAGATTGGATCGGTCTCTCTTGGATTGCTCGAGATATCCGAGAGAAGCGGGAATTAGAGCGCATGAGACGCGAGTTTGTCTCGATGGTGAGCCACGAACTGAGAACTCCTTTAACCGCGATTCATGGATCCCTAACAGCTCTCAACACCGGAAAATTGGGATCCCTTTCTTCCCCTGGAGAACGACTGCTCCAAATTGCTGAGCAAAGTACAACTCGATTGATCAAACTGATCAATGATATTCTCGACTTAGAGCGCTTGGAATCTGGAAAAGTCAGCCTCAACCTTCAGATTTGCTCTATCGAGGTAGTTCTATCCCGAGCTATCGAAACAGTTCAAATGGTGGCTGAGCGAGATCATATCCAGATTCACTCAGAGGTGCAACCCAATTTACAGGCAAAAGGAGATCCCGATCTCTTAATCCAAGTGTTGACGAATTTGCTCAGCAATGCCATTAAGTTCTCTCCTTCATTCGGGCAAATTTGGGTTACTGCTGAATCCACAAATCAACAGCTTCATATCTGCGTTCAAGATCAAGGGCGAGGGATCCCTAGCGATAAATTGGAATACATCTTTGAGCGCTTCCAGCAAGTGGATGCTTCCGATTCCCGACAAAAAGGAGGATCTGGACTGGGCCTAGCCATTTGCCGACTTATCGTTCAGCAGCATGGTGGCCGTATTTGGGCCGAGAGTGAACCGGAGAAAGGCAGCATCTTTCACATCCTTCTACCCCTTATCTGAAGTCAACACACCATCTATTCAGCCCAGCATGTTTCAAAACCGTTTTTAATCAGATTGATAAGTAGAAGCGACGTGCAACTCCTTCAGTTGCTTATTCTCAACTTCTGAGGGTGCCCCTGTCAGCAAGCATTTCGCCTGCTGTGTTTTCGGGAAAGCAATCACATCTCGAATTGAATCCTCACCGGCTAGAAGCATCACCAACCGATCAATGCCATAAGCAATACCCCCATGCGGAGGCGTTCCATACTCAAAAGCCTCTAGCAAAAAGCCAAATTTGTCTCGGGCTTGCTCAGGTGTAAGGCCAATCGCCTGGAACACCTGCTCCTGAATGTCTCGCTGGTAGATGCGCAGGGATCCTCCTCCCACTTCAATGCCATTCCAAACCAAATCATAGGCTTGAGCGCGGGCGGTTTTTAGATCGGCAAGATCCTCTGAATTGGGTGCGGTGAAAGGGTGATGTAGGGCTTCGAGACGATTTTCATCAGCATTGAACTCAAACATGGGAAAATCCGTAACCCAAAGTAGATTTAGGGCATGCTCTGGGATCAAACTCAACTCATGGCCTAGATGCAGGCGCAGCCGGCTCAAAGATTCATTGACAACAGGTGTAGATCCTGCCCCAAATAGCAGTAAATCAC
This sequence comes from Synechococcus sp. Nb3U1, assembly GCF_021533835.1. Lineage (NCBI taxonomy): Bacteria > Bacillati > Cyanobacteriota > Cyanophyceae > Synechococcales > Synechococcaceae > Synechococcus > Synechococcus sp. Nb3U1. The sequence goes on from NZ_JAKFYQ010000001.1 coordinate 298,858, forward strand.
CAGGTTTTGCATTTGTTAAAGCTAGTAGCTTCTGCTCTTGTTCTCGGCTCAGGCTATCTTTTAGAGCACCAATAGTATCTAGGTTGTCAGGCCGTACCCGGATGAAGGCCAAGCCTCCTGCCCCATATTGGGTAACTAACTTGAACAAATCTCCACCGGGTTTGATGCGGGTATTGGAGATTTTTTCGTCCCCACTTGGCACGGGCAAGATCTTGATCGAGCCACCCTCTGCTAGAACCTTGGAAAAAACCTTAAAGCTCGATCCTTGAAACAAATCAGAAACCTCTACCAATTCCATGCCAAAACGGGTATCCGGCTTATCGGATCCATAGCGGGCCATGGCTTCTGCATAGGTCAGACGTGGAAAGGGACGAGGTAAATCAACACCTTTTATGGTTTTGAAAACGTAGCAGATTAACTGTTCGTTGAGGTCAAGGATACCTTCTTGATCGAGAAAGCTCATCTCCATGTCCAGCTGGGTGAACTCCGGCTGCCGATCTGCTCGCAGATCCTCATCTCGAAAACAGCGAGCAATTTGGTAGTAGCGATCCAGCCCGGCCACCATCAACAGTTGCTTGAAAAGTTGTGGGGACTGCGGCAGAGCAAACCATTCACCCGGGTTAACGCGGCTGGGCACCAAGTAGTCTCTCGCGCCTTCTGGGGTAGAACGGGTCAGGATCGGGGTTTCCACCTCCACAAACCCTGCTTCATCCTCCAAAAAGCGACGAATGGCTTTAATCACCTGATGGCGCAGTTGCAAGTTGCGGGACATGCGCTCCCGACGCAAATCCAGGTAGCGATAACGCAGGCGGATTTCTTCTCGCACATCCTCCGCTTCTTCTCCTGACACGGCAAAGGGGATTTGTTTGCTCACCCGACTAAGGATTTCCAGATGTTCGGCGTAGATCTCAATTTCGCCGGTCGCCAGACGTGGATTCAGGGAATCGGCAGGCCGTTTTTGTACCACTCCCGTTACTTGGACTACATACTCGTTGCGCACTTCTCCCGCCAAGGGATAAGACTCGGGAGTTTTTTGGGGATCCGCCACCAGTTGCACCAGACCCGAGCGATCCCGCAAATCCAAAAAGATCACCCCCCCATGATCGCGGCGGCGGTCGATCCAGCCATAGAGGGTGACGGTTTTGCCAATATGGGCAGAGCGCACTTCGCCGCAGTATAGAGAGCGAGCCGGGCGATGGATAGCAGCGGACATGGATGAAAAGGGGGGAGTAAAGGCTGAGTACCCATCATACAAAACTCAACCCCCTTGCCTGGAAGGTTAAATGCTCAATTTGGGGATCCGCCCAAAGCATTCACAATCGCCAGGGTGTTGAGGCGCATCATCTCTAGATAGGTTTCTGCTCCGCTACCCGCTTCACCCAAAGAATCTGAGTACAGCTCTTGTTCGGCTACCTGTACCCCTGCCTCGGCAGCAACGGTTTGAATCAAGGCCGGGTTGAGGGTGGTCTCGGCGAAAATGGCCGGTACCTGCAGGGCACGAATCTCCCGCACCAGTTGGGCTACCGTTTGGGCGCTGGGCTGCTCTTCGGTACTGAGGCCAATCAGGGATCCGCCCATAGTCAGGCCATAGGTTTGGGTGTAGTAGGCAAAGGCATCGTGGGTGGTGACCAAAGCCCGGTTGGGGGGCGGGATGGTTTGAATTTGCTCAGCAATCCAGGTGTGTAATTCCTTCAGTGCTGCTTGATAGGCAGCGGCGTTGGCCTGGAAAAAAGCCGCCTCCGTCGGGGCCAATTCCGTCAGCTCTTGGCGGATCCGCTCCACCATGATGATTACATGTTCTACATTGCCCCACACATGCGGATCAGGGGTCGGGATCCCGTCTTCATCGCTCAGAATCGGGTCGATCTCCTCCGCCAAAGGGATCCGGCGCGCCTGCTGGGCTGTCGCATATATCAATCGAATCAAACTCGGCTCCAGGTTATAGCCGTTGTAAAACACCAGTTCCGCCTGCTCTAGGGCTACCCCATTGGTAGGTACCGGCTCGTAGATGTGCGGATCCACCCCCGGCTGTAACAGGCTGGTGAGCTGGATGCGATCCTGGCCTACTTGCTCCACCCAATCGGCGATCAGGGTGGTGGTGGTGACCACGCGCGGACGAGCCGAAGCAGAGCCAGAAAAAGCCAGGATCCCGCCTATCACCAAGCAGCAACCGCTACCCCAGCGCCGCAACCCAAGGAGCCATGCATTGCTTTTCATAATTGTTTCATTATGTGGGTACTCAACTAGGCTACACTAGATTTACTGAAAAATGAAATCAAAATGAAAGAGCAACCCACTCTAATCCGTCTTCATCCGCCCGGGGGATCCTTGTCGGTGCAGGATCTGTCGGTGCGCTACAGCAGCTCACGGGTGCTGCGGGACATTAACACCGAGATTCAACCGGGACGGATCACCGGCATCCTTGGGCCAAATGGGGCCGGCAAGAGTACCTTTCTGAAGGGGATTTTGGGGTTGGTGCCTCTGGAACGGGGAGAAGTGCGCTACAAGGGGCAAAATCTCGGGTCTGAGCAAGTCGCCTATTTGCCGCAGCGGTCCGTAATTGACTGGACGTTTCCTGCCACCGTGTGGGATGTGGTGTTGATGGGGCGGGTCAAGCCCACCGGCTGGCTGCGCCGCATCGGTCGGCAGGGTCGGCAGCGGGCAGCCCAGGCCCTAGAACGAGTAGGGATGTCGGCCTATCGGGAGCGACCGATTGGCCAGTTGTCGGGCGGGCAACAGCAACGGGTGTTTTTGGCGCGGGCCTTGGCGCAGGGGGCGGAGATCTATGCCCTAGATGAGCCCTTCGCCGGGATCGATCAGCCCAGCGGAGAGATTTTATTCCAAGTGCTGCGGCAGCTGGCGGATACCGGGCACATCGTCATGGTGGTGCATCATGATCTGGGGCAGGCCCTGACGTATTTCGATGAAGTGCTGCTATTGAACCAGGTGTTGATCGCTCAGGGATCCCCGGCGCAGGTTTTACAGCCGCAGCTGTTACAGCAGGCTTATGGTTCTTCGATCCGCTTAGACCTAGCGGCTTAAGGCTTAACTTGTTCCCCACTCGCACCCCTCCCAAAGCCTTTATGGAATTCCTTTGGCACAGCCTGTTGGATCCCCTCAGTTTCGCTTTCATGCAGCGCTCTTTGCTGGTGGCGGTGGCCGTCGGGATCCTCTGTGCGGTGGTGGGCAGTTACCTACTGGTGCAGAGCATGGCCCTGCTAGGGGATGCCATCAGCCACTCGCTGCTGCCAGGGTTGGCCCTGGCCTATATGCTTGGCCTCAACCTGTTTGTCGGAGCATTTGTGGCGGGGGTGCTCAGCGCCATGTTGATCCAGTGGATTCGTTCCGCCAGCCCGATCAAAGCCGATGCTGCCATGGGGATCGTCTTTTCCGCCTTTTTTGCTCTGGGGATTGTGTTGATCACGCTGATCCAACGGCGGGCCCGCATCGATCTCAACCATTTTCTGTTTGGCAACATCCTCGGAGTGAACGCTGCCGATGTGCTGACGGTGGTGGGCATTGCCCTGTTGGTGCTGGCTTTGGTGACTCTCTTTTTTAAGGAACTCACCTTCTACAGTTTTGATCCCCTGGGGGCCAAGGCGGCAGGCTTGCCCACGGCCAGGTTGGGGTGGGGATTGATGGTGCTGACCTCCCTAACTTTGGTGGCCAGCATGAAAGCTGTCGGGGTGCTGTTGGTGCTGGCCATGTTGATCACCCCAGCGGCGACGGCCTATCTGCTCGTACCGCAACTGCAACAGATAATGCTGCTGGGATCCCTATTCGGGGTGAGCGCCAGCTTAATTGGGATGTATGCCAGTTACTACCTGAATATTGCCTCCGGCCCCGCCATCGTGTTGGTGGCCTCCTTTTGGTTCGGGTTGGCCTTTCTGGGCAAGGTGCTCCTGCACCCACGCTGAAGACCAGGGATCGAAGGTCGGGATCCCTGGTCTGAGGCTTTACTGGGAAGGTGGGGATTAAGTTACAGCTAGGCCAGCTTACATGCGGGGGGGACGACCATCCCGACCGCCGCCACCGCCTCCGGCACCCGCTTGACGAGGCAATGCTTTGTTGACCCGCAGATCCCGTCCCATCCAAGTGGCTCCATCCAACTCATCGATGGCCTTTTGCTCATCGGCTTCGTCTTCAAGTTCCACAAAGGCAAATCCCCGCTTACGACCGGTTTCACGATCGACAGGCAGCTTAATCTGCTTGACAGCACCATACTCAGCGAACACAAGTCGCAGGTCTTCTTCACTAGCCTTAAAGGACAGATTACCCACAAAAATGGTCATGATGTAGCGAATCTCCGAACCTTACCCTTTAGCGTTCAGTTCGGAAGCTCACCTGGTCAAGACACCCGTTAGACCCGAACTTGATGCCAACCACATCTTAGTCGCCCCAATGGCGTTTGCAAACCCACCCATTCAAGGTCTTTTTCAAGGGTTTAAGAACCCATTTATAAAGGACACAACCAGGTATGGAAGCCAGGAATCCCAGCCTTTAACTTGAAGGCTTGCTTTGTCCGAGAGGTTGGCGTTTGGGAATGCCGGGAGCGCGCGGATAGAGCTCCGGGGTAGGGGCAATTTTTTCCAGAAGCAGGCAGTGGCGTACCCCCTGGCTGAGGGGCGTGGTAAATGCTTCCACCTGGATCAACTTTCCCCCTAAAGGTTTAAGGGCTTGTTGCAGGGTTTGGGCTTCTGCCTCCGTCCAGTAGCCTCGGTAGAGGATGGCCCGTCCACCCAGCTTCAAAAGCGGCAGGCAATATTCAGCGCAAATTTCAGCGGCGGCCAATGCTCTGGCCAAAGCCACATCGTAGCTACCCCGTTCCTGCCGGGTTTGCCCCCAAGTTTCTGCTCGCTGTGCCACCGCCCTAGCCTGACTGAGAGAGAGCTTTTGCAAGGTTTCTCGGACAAAGGCAATTTTGCGTTGGGTGCTATCGAGCAGAGTAAAGGTACTTTGGGGTAAAGCAATTTGTGCCGGGATCCCTGGAAAACCCGCACCAGTGCCGATATCAATGCCCCGCCAAAGTTGAGCTTGCAAGGTATCCCAGTCCCCCAACAGGGTTAAGCCCCGCAAAGAATCCCACAGATGCTTCTCCCAAAAGTCCACGAGGCTGGTAATGCGGGTTAGGTTTTGGGTTTGGTTCCCGGCCATTACCAGCGGATAAAGCTGCTGCAGTTGCTGCTGCTGTAGAGGGGTAGGCTGCCAGCCCAGATAAAGAGGCCAACGTTCCCACAGAACTTGCGGGGAATCCGACGGGGATGGTTCTGTCTCCGTCATCCCAGGGATCCCAGCCATCGCCCCGATTTCACCCCCACCGGAATGGCTTGATCGGCCCAGCCTTTCAGCTCCTGGGTCAGACCTTGTAAAGAGCGATCCGTGCCTAGCAGCTCTTGGTTTAACCAAACCAACTCTTGCAGATCCAGCTCTTGCCAGCCTGCCCAATCTTCCGCCAGCAAATTGATTGGTTGGGGCTGAGTCTGTAACGGTTGATGGGCCTCCAACTCCAGTTCCACATCCAATAAGACCTGCTCTAGCCGTTCAACTCGCTCTTGCATTCGAGCCAACAGATCCGATAGCTGCTGGCAACAGTAGCGTACCTGCTGAGCATAAACCTGCAGGGGCCAAGTGGGAGGAGGCAAAGACTCCGAAAACAACTGCAGCAAGTGCTGAGCTTCTATCTCCTCCAGTTGCAGATCTTGCCAAATAGCGTGATAAAAGCGCAGCGAATGGCGACAGGTTTCCAGACGTTGGTAGCAAGGCTGTAACACAGAACCTCGCAGTTCTTGTAGGTAATCGGTCCATAACTGGCCCGCTTCCACCATCCAACCGGGCCGAAGAAAACTCCACCCCTGCGCCAAAAGCCAGCTGATCAGCAGGCCCGCTAACAATTGGGGTTTTTGTCGCGCCAGCAAAGGCAAGAGATGCTCCCCCCAAACCGCCAACCCCAGCCAGATCAAAGCGGCCAAGGCCAAGTGGGGCAAGCTAACCATCTGAGCCAAAAGCTGTGCAGAACCCCCAGATCCCTGGGCAAACCAACGCTGGCGCAGCATCCAGATCACTCCTGTGCCTAGGCTGTATAGCCCTCCCCCCAACAAAGGGATCAAAACCAACCACAAGGGTTGCCCAGACCATTGCCGCGG